>JAYVNA010000352.1:0-15495 GCA_043758715.1 Archangium sp. | reverse complement strand
GCGCCGCTGTCCATCGTCATGGTCACGCCACCGTCGAGCTTCGCCAGGGCCGCCGCTTCGGCATCGGCCTGCGGCTTCCACACGAGCTGAGTCCAGACGAGCGTCAGCCCGAACGAGAGCGCGATGGCGAGGAGGAGTCGCTTCTGTTGATCCATGACCTATCTGTCTCCCTCGGCCCGCTGGGGCAGAGGATCGGGGTGCGAGGCTGGCGAAATTCCCAGCATCGGGTGCGGCGGAGCCAAAAGCCGCGCCACAATCTCGGGCTCAGCGCTCTTCAAGATGTCTTCGGCGGAAAGGCCGTTCTTCGGAGGCACCGGGTCGAGCCCACCGGGATTGAACGGGTGACACCGGGTGATGCGCCGCGCCGCCAGCCAGGTGCCCTTGAAGGGTCCATGCACGGCGATCGCGCCCATCGCATACACGCTGCACGACGGGTGAAAGCGGCACATCGGCGGCAACAACGGAGAGATCGCCCACTTGTAGAAGCGCAGGGGCAACAACAGCAGTTGCACCACCAGTGACCTCATCATGAGGCAGGCGCCGGGCGGAATTTCTGGGCCAGCTCGCGTTCGATGCGCTCGTAGGCACGCACCAACCGCGGCCAGTCGGCCTCTTTGGCGCTGCTTCTGGCGATGAAGACCATGTCGAGGCCCCTGGGCAGGTTGGCTCTCCGCACCCTGAACAGCTCTCGTAAGCGTCGGCGGATGCGATTTCGCACCACGGAGGGGCCGACCTTGGTGGATACCGTGAGCCCCAAACGCGTGAGCCCGTCGGCTCTTCCATTGGGCAGCACCAGGCACAACAGGCAGTCAGCGGTCAGCTTGTGCCCTTTGTCCTGAACACGCAGGAACTCGCTGCGCCGGCGCAGTCGCACCTCCTTGGGGAAGGTGAAGCGAACCGGCGCAGATTCAGGCACGACTTACTTCGTGTACGCCTTGCCAACGAGCTTCTTGCGGCCCTTCGCGCGGCGCTTCTGGATGATGGCTCGGCCGGCCTTGGTCTTGTTGCGCTTCCGGAACCCCACGGCGCGGTTCTGCTTCTTCTTCGACGGCTGGTACGTCGGAATTCGCTTGGCCACGGAGTGGCTCCTTCCTCAACGTGCTGAACAGGGAAACGCGTGAGCCGAGAACGGCGCTCACGAGAGGCGTGGCCCTTATTCCCCCCCTCTGCGGCTCGTCAAGAACTCCGTGCACTCGGGGCTCCAAGAAGTGAGGGCGGCAGGCAAACGCCCTCATCACCGAATGGCCCGGGCAGCCTCCCCGGAAATACGGTCAGTCGCTGCTCGAAACCCCCTGGGGGGTACTGTGGAAAACCCTGTGAGGTCTGTGGAAAACCCCTCCATTCCGCCTGTGGAGAATGTGGGAAACCCCGTTGCGGTGCCTTCTCTCCCCGTTTTGCACAAGCCGTACTGGCAGTCACGTTACCGAGGCGACCCATTCCTTTCGGGCAAAGGAAAAGCTGATCGGCTTCCACAGGGCGGCGACCCTCTCGCAACCGCTCGGGACTGTTTGGCTTTCGAGAAGTTCTTGATCACCAAAATCGCCCGTGTGTATGAGGCTGCCCCTCCCGCTTCAGCTGAGTCGTTTTCGCAAAACTCCCCTTCGTTCCTGGTGTCGTCGACATGGCCGATTCGACGGTAAGTGCCCGCAACCTCTGGCAGAACGCGCTCGAACAGCTGCGTAATGACGGGCAGCCGTATGTGGTGTCTCAGCTGATGCAGTTGCAGCCCCTGGCGTACGAAGCCGGGGCCATCACCCTTGGGGTCGAGGATCTGTTTTTCCGTGACTGGGTAGACGATCACTACTCCGAGCTGATGAGCAGCGCGCTGTCCCGGGTGATCGGGAGCGCAGTGAAGGTGCTCTGGCAGAAGGTCGAGAAGGGCGAGCTGTCAGCCGCTTTGCCTCCCGCACCGCCAGTCTCACAGCTGCGCAGGCCCGCGCGGCTCAATGAGCGGTTCACCTTCGAGACCTACGTGGTCTCTGATTCGAACCAGCTTCCGGCGGCGGCGGCCTACGCGGTCGCGGAGTCTCCGGGGCGGGCGTACAACCCCCTGTTCATCTACGGCGGCACGGGGCTGGGCAAGACGCACCTGCTCCACGCCATCGGCAACCGCATCGTCACGCGCAACCCCAGCGCCCGGGTGCTGTACCTCTCGAGCGAAGAGTTCACCAACCAGTTCATCGAGTCGGTGCGCGACCAGCGCATGACCGAGTTCCGCCGCCGGTTTCGCGAAGAATGCGACGTGCTGCTGATCGACGACATCCAGTTCCTGGGGAAGAAGCAGGAAACGCAGAACGAGTTTTTCTACACGTTCAACGCGCTTCACCAGATGAGCAAGGCCGTGGTGATGACCTCGGACACCGTGCCTTCGGAAATTCCGGGCCTGGAAGATCGCCTGCGTTCGCGCTTCGCGATGGGCCTCATCACCGACGTGCACGAGCCAAACTTCGAAGCGCGGGTGGCGATTCTGAAGAAGAAGGGCGCGGCCGACGGGGTGAACCTCACCGACAAGGTGACGCACTTCATCGCGCGGCACGTGGCGAAGAACGTTCGGGAGCTCGAAGGCGCGTTGATCAAGGTGACCGCGGTGCACGCGCTCACCGGGCAGCCGTTGACCGAAGAGCTGTGCGCGCAGGTGCTGGCCGACATGATCCCCGCGCAGAAGGCGCTCGATGCCGAGGCGATTCAGCGGGAAGTGGCGCGCTATTACAAGTTGGCGGTCGACGAGCTGCGCGGCGAGCGGCGGGTCAAGCACGTGGCGCACGCGCGGCAGGTGGCGATGTACCTGTGCCGCACGTTGACCTCGGCGTCGTTGCCGGAGATCGGCAAACGCTTCAACAAGGACCACTCGACCGTGCTGACCTCGGTGCGGAAGATCGAGAACGCCAAGGCGAACGACGAGCAGCTGCGGCTCGAGCTGGGTGAGCTGAACCACAAGCTCGCGACGGTCTGATCACCTGCCTCCCTCTCCCGCGGGGTGAGGGGCTGGCCTACTTCAAAAACTCACTCATCGTTTTGGTCAACGCCTCGACCTCTTCCAGCGTGCCGGAGTTCTCGATCACCTCGGCCTCGACGATCGAATTCGCCAGCTGCTCCACCAACTCACTCGCGTCGACCGTCTCGTCCTTCTGACTGAGCAGCGCGCGATGCACTTCCCTCACTGACATCAGCGCTTCATGCAGCGCCCGTCGCGCGCGGCGATTCTTCTTCCGCTCCTCGGAATCGAGCGCCGCGACGTCCTTTCGAAACTTCTTTTCCTGCCCCGCGAGCGCCGCCGCTTCCTTCTGGCCGAGGTCCATGCGGGCGTCGATCTTCACCAGCTCGTTCTTGCCCGAAGCCTTGTCGAGCGCGCTGACCGACAGCATCCCTTCGGTGTCCATCGAGAAGGTCACGGCGATCTCGTGTTCCTTCCGGGTGCCTCCTTCCAGGCCGTCGAGGGTGACCGCGCCCAGCCGCAAATTGTCCTCGGCCCGTTTGCTCTCGCCTTGCACCACCGGCACCCGCACGGACGTCTGCCCCTCGCGGCCGGGCACGAAGATCTCGGTGGCATGACACGGCAGCATGGTGTTGCGCGCGAGCAGCGGCTTGACCAACCCACCGGCCATCTCCACGCCCAGCGATGCGCCCACCACGTCGAGCAGCAGCGTCTTGCCGGTCTTCTCCACCAATTCAGCGGCGTGAATCGCAGCGCCGATCGCCACCGCCTCATCGGGGTCGATGCGCAGATCAGCGGGCTTGCCGAAATGTTTGGCTACCAGGTCACGCAGCAGGGGCACCCGGGTCATCCCACCCACCAGCAAGATGACGTCGATCTTCGAAGCGCTGCAGTTCGCCTCCGTCAGGGCCTTCTCGACGATGGAGAGCGCGTGCTCGGTCTTCGGCCGCACCAGCTTTTCGAAGAAGGGCCTGGTGAGCATCGACTCGAGCGGAATGCCGCGGCCCTTGGCGTCGGGCAGGAGGATCGTGCTGATGCGCGATGACTCGGCGGTCGAGACCTCGCGCTTGGCGCGCTCTGCCAGTTGCTTCAAGTGCTGCACGGCCACCCGGTCATGGGTGACGCGCTCGCGTGAAGGGGCGTCACTCACGTGTGAGAGCAGCCATTGCACCAGCACGTTGTCGAAGTCATCACCGCCGAAATACGAATCACCGGCGGTAGCCAGCACCTCGAACACGCCGTCTTTCACCTGCAGCACCGAGACGTCGAAGGTGCCGCCGCCGAGGTCGAACACCAGCGTGGTGCCGCTGAAACCCTGGCTCATTCCGTACGCCATGGCGGCGGCGGTGGGCTCGTTGAGCAGGCGAAGCACCTCGAGGCCGGCGATCTCCGCGGCCTCGCGGGTGGCCTGGCGCTGCGCGTCGGTGAAGTTCGCAGGAACGGTGATCACCGCCTTGCGCACCTCGGTGCCGAAGAGATCCTCGGCGTCGGCGCGCATCTCCGAGAGCAACATCGCGGAGATCTGCACGATGGGCAGGGTCTGGTTGCCCAGCCTGATGCGCACGTCTTCCGTCGGGCCGGCGACCAGCGTGTACGGATAGAGCAGACGCGACTTGGCGGCGAGCTCGCGCGTCCACCGCTGGCCGATGAAGCGCTTGGTGGCGGACGCGACCATGTCGGGTGAGAGGCGCGAGAGCAGCCGGGCCTCTTCGCCGAGCACGCGCTTGCCTGACTCGTTGATGCCCACCAACGAAGGGAGCAGCCGCTGACCCGTCGCCCGCTCGATGATGCGAGGAGTGCCCGAGGCGCAGGTGGCGACCGCGCTGTTGGTCGTTCCCAGGTCGATACCGATGGAAGGCTTCACGCGCCCTGCAGGGTACTCCGCTTGCGCGCCGCGCGAGTGGTGGGACGTTTCAGGTGTAGCTCGGCAAATGAGTCATTAAGCAAGGCTGATGCTCCGCTTGCCGCTGCTGCTGCTGCTCTCGTCCACGCCGTGGCTGATTCCTGCCGCTGACCTCAAAGGCCTGAAGAACCCGGTGCTGGCGGCCCAGAAGAAGGCGTCGATCGAACGGGGCCAGGCGCTCTACGTCACCGAATGCGCGGGCTGCCACGGCCCCGGCGGCAAGGGTGATGGCCCCGATGGCATGTATTTCACTACCCCGCCGACCGACCTCACCTCGAAGGCCGTGCAGAGCCAGGCAGACGCGGTGTTGTTCCAGAAGCTCACGCAGGGCCGGGGCGACATGAAGGGGTACGAAAAGACGTACGACGCCGCGCAGCGGTGGGATCTCGTCAACGCGATGCGCGCGCTGAAGTAGAAGTCCCGGTCATGACGCATCGTGGTGGTGGGGTGGCGCTGCTCGTCGCACTGAGCAGCTGTGTGGCTGTCGATCTGAATGACAAGGCCGTCTTCGCAGAGCTCACCTACGGGAAAGACGATCGCGTCGCCCCCACGGTGAAGACCGAGTTTCAGCTCTACGCCGCCTTGCAGTTCGAGGTGATGGGGCCGTGGTCGCAACCGGCCGCCGCGGCCCAGTGCTTGAACTCGCTCGACGCGGGTGATCTCGAGCGCATCGGCCGCACCCTCGCCGGCACGCGTGAGGTCAACGCCTGGGCCGGGAAGCTCGAGGTGGAATTGGCGACCCTGCGCGCCCGGCCTGTCTGCAGCGCCGCGTTCGCTGCCGACGGACTGCAGCTCGGGTGGACGGTGGGGAAGGTCTCGAGCACGGTGTTCGACTTCGCCGAGTTCACCTGGCTCGACCCCACGCGCCGCTCGGAGACGTACACGCAAGGGGCCGGCGCACTCCATCGCCTGGCGCGCCTCATCTCGCTCACGCCGGCCAATCAGGCCTCGCAGCTCGATCTGCCCACGCTCGCGCTCGCAGGCGGCGCGGCGAACGGCGCCTTCACCGCGGGCATTCTCTACGAGCTGTTGTCGGCCCGCGAAGAGGCGTTGCTGCGCGCGCCCGAGGCTGACCGCGCAGAGCTCGATCGCGCCTCGCGCTTCAGCGCGGTGGTGGGCACCAGCGTGGGCGCCCTGCTCGCGCAGTTGCTCGAGTTCTCGATGATCGACGACTCGAACCTGAACGCTGATCAGCAGGCCTTCCTCGCCCAGTGCAACGCGTACGTGCTCGAGCCCGAGGTCAAGCACCCTGGCTTGAGCGGGGGAAAGACCGGCTGCTTCGCGGGCTGGCCTTCAAGCCCGTTCCCCGAGGTGGCGCCCCTCACCGGGCGGCCCGTGCAGAGCTGCGCGCTCAAGCTGCTCGCGCACTCGTTCGCCGACGTCGACGAGACCGACCTGCTGTGCGCTGAGCCGGGCTCGGTGGCCCGCGCGGTGGGTGCGCTCGGGCGGCCGCGGGTCAACCTCATCCGCTTCGATCCGATGCAGCACCTCTCGCTCGATGATCTGCTGCGCCTCTTCGGTGAGCGCATGACCCAGAACGCGATGAACCGCGTGGTGGTCTCGGTCGAGACGCAGCAGAACCAGCAGCTCGGCCTCGATGAACGTGTCTGTCCTGAAGCGGACCGAACTTTGTGCCTCTCGTCGGGCGTGATGGCCTCGGTGGTGCTGCCGCTCTTCGCCCGCCCCGTTTCGCAGACGTGGTCGGGTTTCGAGCCGACCGGCGAGTGCGGCATGTGGGTCGACGGAGGGCTGCGCTCGTTGCTCCCGGTGAGCCGGGCGCTCGCGTATTCCCGGGCGGGGCCGCTGCTCGCCAACCCCACCCGCTTGCGCGTGCTGGGCATCGACACCGGCCGGCTCACGCCGATTCCGTATGCGCGGCCGAGGCGGATCACCGACACCGCCCTCAACGCGCTCGAGCAGTACTCCAGCGAGCAGGACATGGCCGAGGTGAGCGCCACCCAGCGCTCCGCGGAACTTCGTGACGCCGAGATGACCGCCCTCGAAGGGGTGGGCGCGCCCACCGTGCGCAGGGCCGGGCGGCCGAAGACCGACGACGCCCGGGTGCAGGCGATCTACGTGCCTTCCGACGTGCCCGACTGGGTGGTCGCCGGGGCGGGCTACTCGTTTGATCGCTACGTGATGCGGGGGCTGTTTCTCTGGGGCCGCCAGGTGGCGCGCGGCCAATTGGGCGCCGGCATCGACCTGACCCATCGCCTCGGCTGGCCCACGCCCGTTCCCGGGCTGATCAAGACCATCATCGCCGAGCGCGTCGCGAATGACGCCCCGTTCCGCGAATGGCTCGCGGACTACTCGCAGCCCGTGTGCCCCGCGTTCGCCGACTGGCGGCTCGAAGAAGGGGTGCGGCGAATCAATCGCGACATGCCGACCTGCGTGGAGGCCGCGGTGGGGCCGAAGTACTTCACCTGCCCCGCCGGCGTGTGGGACGCGGGAGGCACCCAGTGAACGCCCTGGTGTTGATCACCTTGCTGAGCCTGGGCGCAGAACCCGAAGCGAGCCCGGTGGTCGTCGGTCTTCAGCTCAGTGGTGGTGCGAGCGCGGTGGCGCCCCCCGAGGCGGTGTTCAACTTCGGGCTCGGGGGCTTCTTCGGGCTGCACTTCGGGCCGGTGCGCTTCGGCACCCTGGTGCGCGGGGTGTTCTCGAAGCAGACCTCGCTGGATCTCGGCGGCTTCTTCACGGTGGACCTGGTGCGCGCGCAGCTCGAGCCGCGGTTGTCGATCGCGCTGTTCACCGGCTTCGAAGCGTGGGGCCGCTTGATGCCCTCGCGCACCCCTCCGTGGACGGCGGTGGTGCAGGGCGTGTTCGGCCTGCGCGCACTGGGCGTCTCGTTGGGCTTCGCCGGTGGCGCTGAGTTCCCCGTGCCCGGCGGCGCGCTCGGCACCGGCGAAGTGCGGCTGGGGTTCGAGCTGGTGGAGCTGATCACCTTCATCAAGCTGCAGTCCGAGTCATCGCAGCCGGTTTTCTGACGCGGTTTGCACCTGCGCGGAAGTGCCCAGTCGTGTCGATGGAGGTGCGTTACGAACGTCGTGTAGCCTCCGCCGCGCCATGACGACGGAGCGTCTGATTTTCGGAAACTCAGTGCAGGGCATGCTCAGCGCGCTGGGCGAGATCACGCCCGAGGTAAAGGCGCGGCTGATCGAGCTGGGCGTCAACCCCGACAAGCTGCTGCCCGCCTTCAGCGTGCCGGTCTACAGCAAGCTGCTCGACTTCATCGGAGCGCAGCGTTTCCCAAGGCTCGAGGGCCACGAACGCGATCGCGCGCTGGGCCAGGAATTCATTCGCGGCTTCGGCCGCACCTTCGTGGGCAAGGCCACCATGGCGCTGGGCAGCGTGCTGGGGCCGATGCGCGCCACCATGCGGCTGACGCGCACCATGCGCACCGTGAACAATTATTCGAACGCCGAGGCGGTGCCGGTCTCGGCAAAGTCGGTGCAGGTGTGGTGTCACCCGGTGCTGCGGCCCTGGTACTACGTGGGCGTCTTTGAGCAGGCCGGGTGGGAACTGCATGGCCCCTCGTACAAGGTCGAGCTGCAGAAATTCGAGCAGGAGCGCGCTGACTTTCTGATCAGCTGGTGAGTTTTCTTTCAGCCGACACCCGGGCTGGGTATACTGAACACCCATTCAGGAGCCGCCCATGACCGATCTCGACCTTCTCCCTGCCGATCTGCAGCACCTTCTTCAGCTGTTCTCCTCGTTGCCCGACGTGCGTTTCCCCGAGCTGGAGCCTTCGGGGCTGCAGGTCGCGGTGGCGAAGGTGAAGGAGAAGCACCAGGAGTTGGCGCTGCTGGAAGCGCAGCGGGACAAAGTGCGGCTCGCCCTCGAAGAAGAGCAGGAGACGCTGCTGCGCAAGGGCCACCGCCTGCACGCCTACCTGAAGGTCTACGCAGAGCACGATGAGTCCCTCGCGCTCAAAGTCAACGCGCTGTCGTTGCCCCGGCTGCGCAAACAGGCGGCGGCGGTGACCGAAGGCGAGCCAGTGTCCGCTCCGAAGAAGCGCGGCCGCCCGCGCAAGACCTCAGCGACCGAGACTCTCTTCGCCGAAGAGCAGAGCGTCAGTCCGTAGTACTCACGGGCGCATGGCCCAGGCGAAACCCGTCGCTCCCGTCGCGCCCTTCACCGGTTTTCCCAAGCCCGGCATCAGCTGGTTTCAGAGCCTCGCGATCGCGCAGAACCGGGAGTGGTTCCAGGCCAACCGCGAGGGCTACGAGCTGATGTGGCTGCAGCCGATGCAGTCGTTGCTCGCCGAGCTGCGCGCCCCGCTCGAGAAGATTTATGGCCGCAAGCTGGGCGCGACCAAGGTGTTCAGGCTCAACCGCGACGTCCGCTTCGCCAAGGACAAGAGCCCCTACAAGACCCACATCGCCGGCATGTTGCCCTTCGAGGGCTTCAAACCGATGGAAGGCCCGGCGGCGCTCTATCTCCACCTCGGCCTCGAGGACTTCGTGGGCTTCGGGTACTACATGCTCGAGCCTTCGAGCCTGCAGCGGCTGCGCAAGCTGCTCATCGAAGACAAGACCGGCGTGCCGCTCGCGAAGCTGATGGCTGCCGCGCAGAAGGGCGGCCTGGGACCCGACGCGATGGAAACCTTGAAGCGGCCGCCTCCGGGGGTGACGCCTGATCATCCGCGCGTCGAGTTGCTCAAACGCAAGGCGTTGGCGCTGGGACGAAGCGACCTTCCGAAGAGCGCGCGGTTCGGTGCGGGCCTGAAGAAGTGGTTGCTCGAGCAGGCGAAGGCCGCGGCGCCGGTGGTGAAGTGGGGCCTCGCGCAGAAGCTGTAGGCGCCGTTCTTTCTTGATCTCGAGCGACCAGGGCCTGGGGCCTGGGGCTGCGCTCCGTCACCATCGGGAAGCACCGACAGCCAGTCACTGGCCGGGGTGGTGGCGCAGGTGGTCTCGGTGGTGAACGCTCTGCAAGCGGTGAAGAAATGATCAGCGGGTCAACACCACCCGCACCACCAGCTCGACCTCGTCCTTGTTCCTGATCAGCCCGAGCGCGGCGCTGTAGGGCTTCACCCCGAAGTCACTCGTCCTGAACTTCACTGCGGCTTCGCCCTCCATCTTGTTCTCGGTGGACTTCACCGTGATGGGGAACAGCAGTTCCTTCGTCACGCCGTGGAGTGTCAGCTTCCCCAGACACTGCAAAACCCCGCTCTCTTCCCGGTACACCTTGTTCACCGTGAACGAGATGGTGGGAAACTTCGCGGCGTCGAGTTGCTCGTCGCCGACCATGTTGTCCCTCACCTTCTTGCGATCGCTCTCCGGCACCGGGGTGTTGGGCATGTGATACGCGCGGCGATCTTCCGGCTCGTCGGGCGTGAGCGCGTTGACCTCGGCCACCAGCTCGAGCTTGAGCGACTCGGGCTTGCCGTCGTCGTCGAGCGAGGCGCTGCCGGAAAACTTCGTCGCCCGGACGATGTGATCATGCGCCAGCCCCGCGCCCGCGCCGGTCTTCCACGTCTTCACCGCCAACGCCGTGCCCTTCGAATCCAACGCCCAGGGAGCGGCCTGGGCTGACAGGCCGATCAGACACACTGCCAACGGAAGACATCGCATGCGCCACATATAGCGGAGTGGCGACGTTGTGCCGTCATTCACGACATCGAGGTAGCCATACGGCCCGTGCCAGAGTCCCCTTCGCGGCGCCAAAGGGGCGGTAGAGCGCCGACCTCACGCGGGAGTTCTTCATGACGCACGCATCGCGATGGCTGGTCTTCGTCTTCTCGTGTTCTGCGCTCGTCTTCGGAGCATGCAGCTGTCCAGGCGCGGCCGGGGCGCCATGCCAGTCGGCGGCTGACTGCGCGTCGAAGCTGACGTGCCTCGACACCCGGACGTGCGCGACGAAGTGCGAGAACGACAGCAACTGCGCCGCTTCGGAGAAGTGTTCTGCCGCGCACGGCTGCGTGCCGAAGAGCGGCTGCGGTGCCGACACCGACTGTTTGAGCGGCCAGGCCTGCACCAGCTCCGGCACCTGCGCCCAGAGTTGCCAGGGCGCGGGCAGCTGCGGCACCACCGCGGTCTGCCTGCAGAGCGGCACCTGCACCCCGAAGTGCAGCACCGCCGCGGACTGCGCGACGGGCGAGAAGTGCTCGGCCACAGGCGGCTGCGTGCCCACCACCGGCTGCGGCGTGAAGGAAGATTGCGCCGCGGGCCAGCTGTGTGACTCGCTGGGCCGGTGCGTGAGCGATTGCCGCACCGCGGGCTGCAACCCCGGCTCGACCTGCGGCACCACCGGCGAGTGCACGGCCGCAAGCCCCGACGGCGGCGCGACCACCTGCGGCGGCGAGCTGTTCCAGGCGGTGAAGGTGAACTCGAACATGTACATCGCGTTCGACAAGTCGGGCTCGATGAACGACCCCATCGTCACCAACGGCATGAGCAAGTGGAACATCGCCACCACCGCCATCAAGCAGGTGACCGCCCAGTACGACGCGCAGATTCAGTTCGGGCTGGGGCTCTTCCCCGCGGGTGGCACCACCCAGCTCAGGTGCGTGCCGGCGACCACCTCGGTGACCATCGGCGATCGCAAGGCCACGCAGATCGCTACCGCCCTCGACGCGAACATGCCGGGCGGCAGCACGCCCATCGGCGGGGTGCTCACCTCGGCGGGCCTGGTGCCCGAACTCTCAGATGCCACGCGCGCGAACTACGTGATGCTGGTGACCGACGGCACCGAGACCTGCAACGGAAACGGCGTGCAGGCGGCCGCGAACAACCTGGCGCAGAAGGGCATCAAGACCTTCGTCATCGGCTTTGGTGGGGAGGTCGACGCCACCAACCTCGCCGACATCGCCACCGCCGGTGGCACGCCGCGCGCGGGCTCGCCGAAGTACTACCAGGCCGACGATGCCCCCGGCCTGCTCGCGGCGTTCAACCTGATCGCGCAGGGCGCGCTGGGCTGCGAGTACCGGCTGGCCTCGGCGCCCCCCGACCCCTCGAAGGTGTTCGTGTACGTCAACGGCGTGCTGCAGAACCGCGACGTCGCGCACGCCAACGGCTGGGACTACTCGCCTTCGACGGTGCGCATCACCTTCTACGGAGGTCTGTGCAACCTGGTCGCGACCGACGCCACGTCGCGGGTGAGCATCGTGTACGGCTGCCCCGACGACACGTTGATCGAAGTCGATCGCCGCGATGGCGGCGCGCGGTTGCCCAATGGTTCGGCCTGCACCATCAATGGCGATTGCGCGAACGCGCTGTGCACCGCCGGCGTGTGCGGGTTGCCTGAAGGGGGCACCTGCACCATGGCTGATCAGTGCGCGTCGAGCGTGTGCACCAACGGCAAGTGCGCGCCGGGGATCAACTGAGGCGCTGAGGAAGTTCGGAGATCGTCGCGCTCGGCGGACGGCTTCGCGGGTGAAGTGCATGGCGAGTTCCCGGGCGCGCACCTGTGCACGTCGACTGAGTTTCGCGCGGTCCGTGCGCGAACTTCGAGGGGAGCGTCGCGGGGAGCACGGGGGCTTCGGCCGCGCTGCCTACCGCGTTCACGTCGAACAACATCAGCGGCCCGCCGAACTGTGACTGATCAAGGAGAGGTGTTGGCCCTCTCCCCGAGACCGGGGGGACTGATCAGGCCTTCACCTTCTTCATCTCGGGATCGTAGAGCGGCTTCATCGAGGCCATCGCCGGGTAGCGCTTACCGTTGATCTCGAGCTCCCAGGTGCCTGACTCGATGAACTTCTGATCAACGACTTCGGTGCCGCCTTCGATCATCGCCAGGCCCACCGCACCGCCGACGGTGAAGCCGTAGCTCGCGGCGCGCACGTAACCGACCGGCTTGCCATCGCGCCACACCGGCTCCGCGTGGAACATCAGCGGCTGCGGATCTTTGCAGAGCACCTGCACGATGCGGCGCTTGAGCGGACCTTCGGCCTTCTTGCGCAACACGGCGTCCTTGCCGATGAAGCCGTCGGGCTTCTTCAAGTCGACCGCGAACCCCAGCCCCGCCTCGAGCACCGAGTCGGTGTTGTCGATGTCGTGGCCGAAGTCGCGGTACCCCTTCTCCATGCGCAGCGAGGCGAGCGCCTTCAAGCCCGCGTGCCGCAGCCCCAGCGGCTCGCCGGCCTTCACCAGGCGGTCGTACACGTGCACGGCCTGCTCAGCGGGAATGTAGAGCTCGTAGCCGAGCTCACCGAGATAGGTGATGCGCACGCAGATGACGCGCGCGAAGCCGAGGTCGAGCTCGGTCACCGCGCGGAAGGGGAAGGCTTCGTTCGACAAGTCGACCGTGGTGAGCGACTGCATCAGCTCACGCGAGCGCGGGCCCTGAATGTTGATCTGCGCGTACGCCGAGGTGACGTCGGAGCAGAACGCGTGGTGATCACCGAACAGCCGCTTCATCTTCGTCTCGACGTGCCGGTGCGCGGTGTCGGACGCGACGACGAAGTAGTGGCGATCGTCGAACTTCGTGACGGTGAGGTCGGCCTCGAGCGTGCCGCCTTCGTTCAGCCACTGCGTGTAGGTGATGCGCTTCGCGTCACCATCGACGTTGTTGCCCGACAACTGGTTGAGCAGGCGGCCCGCGTCCCGGCCTTCCACCCGGAACTTCGACATGAACGACATGTCCATCAGGATCACGCCCTCACGGGTGGCGCGGTGTTCCTCTTCCCAGTTCTTGTACCAATGCTGGCGGCCCCACGAGAGCGGACCCGGATCAGGCTTCTGACCCTTGCCCGCGTACCAGTCGGCGCCTTCCCAGCCGCTGACGTCCTTGAAGTACGCGCCCTGGGCCGCGAGCCGCTCGTGAATCGCAGACCGTTTCGCGTCGCGCGCGGTGGTCATCGAACGCGTCGGGTAGTGGCACTGGTAGACCATGCCCAGTGACTCGACGGTGCGGGTGCGGCGGTACTCGGGGTTGCTCTGGTAGCCGTGGAGGCGATCGATGTTCATGCCGGTGACGTCGACGTCGGGCCGGCCGTTCATGATCCAGTGCGCCATCACCCGGCCCATGCCACCTCCGGTGAGAATGCCGATGCTGTTGAGACCCGCGGCCACGAAGTAGTTCTTCACTTCGGGCGCTTCCCCGACGACGGGGCGGAGATCAGGCGTGAAGCTCTCCGGGCCACAGAAGAACTTCTTGAGTCCCGCGGTCTCCGACACCGGCACGCGCGACATCGCCTTCTGCAGGTACGGCGTCATGCGGTCCCAGTCGGGGGGAATCTCGCCGAAGCTGAAGTCTTCGGGCACGCCACCGATCTTCCACGGCGCGCACACCGGCTCGAACATCCCGACCATCAGGCCACCGCCTTCCTCGCGGAAGTAGCCGTAGGAACCCGGGTCTTCGAGCACGGGCCAGTTGCGGTCGATGCCCTCGATCTTCTCGGTGATCAAGTAGTAGTGCTCGGCGGACTGCAGCGGAATGTTGACGCCGCTCTTCGCGCCCAGCTGCCGCGCCCACATGCCGGCGCAGTTGACGACGTATTCACATTCGATGGTGCCGTACGGAGTGTCGACGCCGCGCACCACCCCGTTCTTGATCACCACGCCGAGCGCAGGCACGCCTTCGAGAATGGTGGCGCCCTGCTGCCTGGCGCCCTTGGCGAGCGCCATGGTGACGTCGACCGGATCCACCCGGCCGTCCGCCTTCACGTAGAACCCGGCGAGGATGTCGTCGACCCGCGCGATGGGAAAGAGCTCCTTCACCTGGCCGGGGCTGATCTCCTGCACGTCGATGCCGCAGTAGCGGTTGAAGGAAGAGACGCGGCGGTATTCTTCGAGGCGATCGACGTCGGCCGCCACTTCGATGAAGCCGCAGGCCTTGAAGCCGGTGGCTTGACCGGTCTCCGCTTCGAGCCGCGCGTAGAGATCGCGCGTGTACTTGCGCATCTCGGTCGAGGTCTCACTGGTGCTGCCGAAGGTGACCATCAACCCGGCGGCGTGCCAGGTGGTGCCCGAAGTGAGCTTGTCGCGCTCGAGCAGCACCGTGTCTTTCCAGCCAGCGTGGGCGAGGTGGTATGCGACGGAGGTGCCGATGACACCTCCTCCGATGATGACGACACGAGCGTGCTTCGGGATGACGGGCGGCTGGGACATAGGCCGCGGAATCTACGCTGCACGGGGCGAAGAATCGCCAACTGTCTCCCTCTCCCGCGGGCGAGAGGGCTTCCTGATCAGTCGACGATGAACAACTTCGCGCCGCTCGTCGTTCGCGAACGATGCGCTGCGTCGCCGTTATCCGAGACGGTGTAGCTCATGCCCGCCGTCAGCTTGAAGACACGCCCATCGCGCAGCTCGGTGTCGAGCTCGCCCTCGAGCACGAACAACACGTGACCACGCTCGCACCAGTGATCAGCCAGGTAGCCTGCTGAATACTCGACGATGCGCACCCGCAGCGCGCCGTTGGTGAAGGTGCGCCAGTGCGAGGTGCCCTGCTCACCTGGGTGTTCGACCGATGGAACCTTCGACCAGTCTGTGACGGTGAACGGCAGCGCAGGCAGCTTCATGAATGGATCTTCCCCCGGTCGCGCATCACTGGAAATTTCCGGCCCCTGAAGAACAGTCCTGACCGCGACCAAGGCGCCTATACTCCCGGTCCGTGCGGTCACTCTGGGCCTCCCCCGGTTTCGTGGACACCTGAATAGGGGCAGAACACGAACATGGGAAGACGGATTCGGTACGACAGGGCCTTCAAGAGGGAAGCTGTG
>JAYVNA010000351.1:0-5257 GCA_043758715.1 Archangium sp. | reverse complement strand
GTTGCCGTCGAGCGGCGGCGGCGGCTGCGGGGCGACGTTCGCGCCCTCGATGGCCGAGACGCGCACGGCGCCCTGATCCTTCGAGTACGTGTAGACCGCGCGGCGGCCGCAGGCTTCGGCGAGGTACTGCGCGCCGGCCCGGTCGACGGTCGACAGATGCACCTGGCCCTCGGAGCAGCTGAGGTCGCGGCCCGCCTGCTTGCGCAGGTACTTGTTGCGGTTCGCGCCGCCGCACCCGGCGAGCCCGAGCGCGATCATCAGCACTGCCAGAAGTCTGAGCTGCGCCACCGTGTACCTCCGCGAATGAGCAGCCGCCGTTGTAGCAAACGCCTGCGCATTAGGTGCTGCAACACACCCGTCGGCACGCTACGAGCGCGCGGGCAATGACGCAGCTGCTCACCTTCGACGGACAGCCCCTTCGCATCGAGGACGTCGCCGCCCTTTCCCGCAGGGAGAAGCAGGGCCGCCTGTCTGGTGACTCCACCTTCCTGGCCCGCATCGAAGCGGGCGCGGCGCACGTCGCGCGCACCCTGGCAGAACACGGCGTCATCTACGGCGTCACCACCGGCTACGGCGACTCGGTCACCACCCCGGTGCCGCCGGAGCTGGTGCCCGAGCTGGGCCACCGCCTGTTCACCTACCACGGCGTCGGCCTGGGCCCTTCGTTCGGCATGGAAGAGACCCGCGCGATCCTCGCGGCCCGGCTGCAGTCGCTGGTGCAGGGCCTGTCGGGCGTCAGCGTCACCCTGCTGCGCCAGCTCGAGCGGCTGATCGTCGACGACCTGCTCCCGGTCATTCCTCAAGAAGGCTCGGTCGGCGCCAGCGGAGATCTCACGCCGCTCTCATACGTGGCGGCGGTGTTGTGCGGCGAACGCGACCTCTTCGTCGATGGCCAGCGCCGTCCGGCGGCCGAGGTGTTCAAGGCGCGCGGCATCACGCCCATTGAGCTCAGGCCCAAAGAAGGCCTGGCGATCATGAACGGCACCGCGGTGATGACGGGCCTCGCCTGTCTCGCGTTCGAGCGCGCAGTGGGGCTGTCACGCCTGAGCGCGCACCTCACCGCGATGGCCTCGGCGGCGATGGGCGGCAACCCCCACCACTTCGACGAGCGCCTCTTCCTGGCCAAGCCGCACCTGGGTCAGCAGCGCGCCGCCGGGTGGATTCGCGAAGATCTCGCGGGCTCCGAGCGCAGTGAGTCGCGCCTGCAGGATCGCTATTCGATTCGCTGCGCGCCGCACGTGATCGGCGTGGTCGAAGACACCCTGCCCTTCTTGCGCTCGCTGATCGAGAACGAGCTCAACAGCGCCAACGACAACCCGCTGATCGACCCCGACACCGGGCGCATCATGCACGGCGGGCACTTCTACGGTGGTCACGTCGCGCTCGCGATGGACACGCTCAAGAACGTGATCGCGAACCTCGCCGACCTGATGGATCGGCAGATCGCCCTGCTGGTCGACACCCGGTACAACCACGGCCTGCCGGCGAACCTCACCGGCGCCACCGGTCAGCGCGCGGCCATCAGCCACGGGCTCAAGGCGCTGCAGATCAGCTCGTCTGCGTGGACGGCCGAAGCGCTCAAACTGACCATGCCGGCCTCGGTGTTCTCCCGTTCGACCGAGTGCCACAACCAGGACAAGGTGAGCCTGGGCACCATCGCCGCACGCGATGCCCTGCGGGTGCTCGAGTTGACCGAACAGGTCGCCGCGGCCCACATCATCACCACCCGGCAGGCCGTGTTCCTCAAGGCCCGCTCCGGGGCGAAGGTGCCGGCGCCCGTGCTCGCGCTGGCCGAACGCATGGAGATCGAGCCGTTGATCGAAGACCGCATGCTCGAGCCCGAGCTTCGATCGCTGCTCAGCCGCATGCGCAGCCTCGGCTCGCTCTGAGTCACTGAAGCGCGTCTTCGATGAAGTCGCGCGCCGCTCGCAAGGCCTGGGCATTGCGCTGCGTCTCGACGTGCGAGACCCCGGGCACCACCACGAAGCGTGCGCCCAACCAGTTCGCCACCGCGCGGCCGTGTTCCACTTCATCGAGCCCACCCTGGATCACGATCGCCGGCACCTGGGGCGGCGTCGGCCTCAGACGGTATGAGTCAGGCACCTTCAACCTCACGAAGGGGCCGGGATCGTTCGCCTGAAACACCGGTGCCGCGCCCATCACGAAGGTGCCGGCGACGTCTTTCTCGGCCGCCACCAGGGCCGAGTAGATGCCCATCGAGAAGCCGCCGGTGACGATGCGCCTGGCCTGTTCCTCCCGGCGCAGCCACTGGCGGGTATTCGTGGCGGCCTGTTCCAGTGCGTCAGGAGACGGGTGCCCCTCGCTGTCGTAGCCCCGGGGCGCGACGATCAGCACCCCGATGTCGGAGGGCAGCTGCAGCCCCTCGATGGTGGCCACCGCCTCGTGGAAATACTGCGAGGTGTTGCCGCCCCAGTAGAGCAACCACGTGTGGCCGCTCACGGGTCTGCGAATAAGCGCCGCCTGCTGCTCGACGTTGATGGCCTCGAAGCCGCGCGGCTCGCCCACCGCCGCCACCTCGTCGGGGCTGCGGGGGCTCAAGTCGTAGGCCGCGACAAAGCGCGTGCCGACGTAGCGTTGAATGGCAAAGCCCAGAGCGATCGCCAGCACCGCGCTCAGCGCGAAGAGCACCAAGGTCCTTCGCCGGCCGTCAGGGTGGAGCCGAAGCTCACGCATGCAGAGAGGTAGAAGGCCCGCGCGGCCCCGGGGCCTTGAGGAATCTGGGGGCTCGCGAGGGAAAGATCGCGAGTAGGGTCGAGCCGATGCTCGCGCTCACGCTCGTGATGTTGTCGCTGCCGGGGCAGATCGGTTCACCCCGGGGCGTGCACCTGCTCGATGCCCCTCTGCTCGCGCAGGCCCCGCCGCTCGTTCCTTCGGAGACGATCACCAGTGACGCCCTGGTCTCTGCGCAACAACTGCAGGTCGATCTCGACGCCTTGAAGAAGGCGCGCCCGGGACTGGGCGGCGGCATCGCCCTGGTGAGCACGGGCGGCGGCCTGGCGGCGCTGGGCGGGCTCTATCTGGGCCTGAGCGCGGCGTTGGGTGCACCGCTGGTCATCATCTACGTGGGCGTGGGGCTCTTGTGCGTGGGGTTGCCGCTCGCGGTGATCGGCATCTGGCTGCTCTACAACCGCATCGAAGATCGCACCCGCATCGACGCCGAGACCAGGGTCCTCAAGGAACAGCTGCGCGCCAAGCAGCGCCTGGAACAGCCGGTTCCGCAGCAGCGTCCGGTCAATCCCTCCTTCCAACCCACCCCGCCGCCGCAGGTGCAGCGCGGGCCCGACGCTTCGATGCTGCTGCTGCGCTTCGACTGAGTCGTCTTTTTTCAGCGCGCGAGCAACTGGGCCAGCACCCGCATTCCGTCGACGGTGGTGAAGACGCCGACCACCTTGTCGTTTTCCATCACCACCGCGCTGCCGATCTTCGTCTCGGCCATGTGAGAGGCGACCTCGACCAGGGGCGTGGTGGGGGAGACGGTGAACGGGGCCTGGCTCATCGCGTCTTCCACCAGAATGCAGGTGGGGTCGAGTTCCGACATCGAGCTGATCACCTGCACGTCGCGATCGCTGAGCACCCCGACGAGGGCGCCGCTTTCGAGCACCGGCAGGTGGCGAACCTGGTGCTTCTTCATCACCCTCGCGGCGTCAGCCAGCGACAGCGAGGCACCAATCGTATGAACCGAACTCGTCATGGCGTCGCGAATGAGCAGTTTCATGATCGATCAAGGCAAGCATCGGCCACGCCACTTCCCGCCCTGCGCGGTACCCAATGACCGCTGCAAGACCTGCATTTGCGTCCCGGCGGGCGAAAACTTAGCGGTTGCGCAGGTGCGCCAGGGCGGCGCCCAACCGGTCGGCATACCCCGGGGTGCGAAAGCGCGCGCTCTTCTGCATCCACTTGAGGAACTCGCGCAGGTCGGACGATCGCGACACCTCAGCAGCCCGCATCATCGCCCAGCACATGCCATCTGATTCCCGCGCCACCACCCGCTTGCGCCAGAGCGTGGCGAAGAGGCGCTCGTCGTCGGAATGTTCCGCCAGCACCGCCGCGGCGATGTCGCGAATGCGGAAGTCGTCGTGATCGAGCGCGTGCGCCAGCCGCAAGGCGGTGTCTTCGTCGGGCTTCCCGGTCGACAAGAGGGCCGCCAGCGGCATGTGGCTGGGCCGATCGTCGTCGTTGGGTGAGGGGTGCTCGACGATGCTCAAGAGGGCCTCGATGAGCCCGGGCTCCTTGAGCTCCGAGAGCAGCGCGTCGACGTGCAACAGCACCTGCTCGTCGGGGTAGCGCAGCGCCAGCAGCAGCCCGGGGAGGATGGCGTCGATGTTCGCCTTGAGCCAATCGCGCGACGCCTGGGGATCTCGCGGCTGACCCTTTTCCCAAAAGGTCAGCTTCTCGATCGTCTCCTTGGCGAGCGCCTCGCCGCCGGCCAACAACTGGCTGCGCAGCACGTCGGCGTCGAAGCCCGGGTCATCGGATTCCCAGAAGGTGACCAGCTCGTCGAGGCGGCGCTTCCAGTCAGGCGGCGTCTGCTCGGTGAAGCCGTCGGCCAGTTGCTCGCGCACCAGGGCGTCGAGATCATTGGCGCCCAGCACCGGCGCGTCGAAGGTGCGCTTGCGCTCGACCGTCTCACCGTCGCTGGTGAGCCGCAGCTCGACCACTTTGCCGACCAGGCGAACTTCCCACTGGCGGCCATCGGGATGGGTGAAGCGTCGGAAGGGAGGTGGGCGCGCCATGGGGGCCTCGTAGCACGCCCCCCGACTTCCCTTGGGAGGAAGGGGTTAGGCCCAGCGCCGGAAGATGAGCGAGGTGTTGATGCCGCCGAACGCGAAGTTGTTGCTCATCACGAACTCGGTGTCGATCACCCGGCCCTCGCCGCGCACGTAGTCGAGCGGGGCGCACTTGGGGTCGATGTTCTCGAGGTTGAGCGTCGGCGCCATCCACTGCTCGCGCTGCATCTGAATCGACATCCACGCTTCGAGCGCCCCGCAGGCGCCCAGGGTGTGACCCATGTAGCTCTTGAGGCTGCTGATCGGCATCCGCTCGCCGAACACGGTGTGGGTCGCCGCGGTCTCGGCCACGTCGCCCTGGGCCGTGGCGGTGCCGTGCGCGTTCACGTAGCCGATCGCCTCGGGCGGCAGCTTCGCGTCGGCCAGCGCCAGCCGCATCGCCTGAGCCATGGTCTGGCTGTTCGGGTTGGTGACGTGGGTGCCGTCGCTGTTGGTGCCGAAGCCCACCA
>JAYVNA010000350.1:0-5263 GCA_043758715.1 Archangium sp. | reverse complement strand
CGATTTTCTTCACCGTGGGCATCGCATGGGACGCCAGGCCCCCCGTCGTCACCACCCGCGCCGAGCCCCCGCCATCGCTTGCTTCGCGCTGATTCAATTTCTGCAATGAAGGAGCAGTCCCCATGAAGCAACTCTCCACTGTGTGTCTCCTCGCCGCGGTCTCGATGATGGCGTGTCCTCCCACGGGCGTCGTCTGCAAGCCCGGCACGTCGCCCTGCGGCAACGGCTGCATCGACCCCTCCGCCGATCGCCGCAACTGTGGCGCGTGCGGCAACACCTGCGGCTCGGAGCAGGACTGCCGGGCCGGTGTCTGCACCTGCCGCCCCGACACCATCGCGTGCCCCGGCACCGGCACCTGCGCGAACACCACTTTCGATCCCAAGAATTGCGGCCAGTGCGGCGTCAGCTGCGCGACCGGCCAGGTGTGCGAGGCGGGCCTGTGCAAGGTGAGCTGCACCATCGGCCTCACCACGTGCGGCGCGTCGTGTCTCGACGTCAGCAGCGATGAAGCCAACTGCGGCGGGTGCGGCGTGGCCTGCGCGCAGGGCCAGCAGTGCAAGGCCGGCGTCTGCGACTACGAGGTCGTCGCCGCCTGCTACTGGAGTGGCCAGCTGGTGGGCTTCGACCCCACCACCGGGGTGAAGGGCCCGCTTTCTGACGTCGGCTCCAACCCGGGCGCCCTGGCGCGCCTGGGCACCACGGTGCTCTCCGCGGATGGAATGGATCGCCGCCTCTACTTCGCGCAGCCCACCGCGAGCGGCAGCTATGCCATCACCAACCGCGCCGTGCAGACCGGGTCGGTGCCCAACCAGATGCTGGTCGAGCGTCCCTTCGTCTACGTGGTGAACTCGGGCTCGGGCACGGTGTCGGTGCTGCGCGAGGGCGCTGACGGCGGTGTGCTGCAACTCGACGCGGGCATCGAAGGCACGCTGACCCTAGGCACGGTCGCGGAGCTCGCGCTCGGAATGAACAGCTTCCCGGAGGCGGTGGTGAAGGTGGGCTCGCAGCTGTGGGTGCCGCTGTACGGCGGCTACGGGGCTGACGCCGCCGACGCGGGCCAGGAGCTCGCGAAGATCGACGTCACCAACCCCGCCGCGCCCACGCTGGCGGGCCGGGTCTCGCTCAAGACCATCGACCTGCACGCCTTCTCAGATGGCGGCACGCCGGTCGCGCGCCCCTGGGCCATCACCTCGAAGAACGGCATCGTCTACGTGGCGCTCAACAACCTGAACCCCGACACCTACGCGCCCCAGGGCCCGGGGTTGGTGGCGCGCGTCGACCCGGCGAACGACGCGGTGACGGTGATCGACCTCGGCGCAGCCGATTGCCTCAACCCGCAGTGGATCGGCGTGGTGGGCAACGCGCTCGCGGTGTCTTGTGGCGGTCTGGTCGACTACGGGACCTCGGGCACGGTCGGCTCGGTGACGGCCGCGGGCCTGGTGCTGATCGACTCGCAAGACGTGAGGGTCCCCGGGGTGTGGAGCTCGAGTGGTTCCTGCCCCGCCGATGCCGGCGCCTGCATGCCGATGTTGCCGGGCCGCTTCGCGGTCTCGGGTCAGCAGGTGCTGCTCTCTGATCAGAACGGGGGCCGGGTGGTGGTGCTCGAGGTGAACGACGCCGGCGTGCGTGAGTCGCGCGGTGCCCTCGACGTCTGCCCGGTGAGCGCGACCTCCGGCGTGGCCAACGTCTCTGACCTCCTCGCCCGGTGAGCGTTCTTCTCGTCATTCTCGCGGCGGCGCCCGTGCAGTGGTTGGGGCCGCCTCCTCCGGTGCCCGCGACGCGGGTCATCTCGCTCGCGCCGTCCATCACCGAGACCGTGCTCGCGCTCGGGGGCCAGGATTCGCTCATCGCGGTCTCGCGCTTCTGCGAGTTCCCCGAGGTGGCGTCGTTGCCCCGGGCCGGCGGCTTCAACGACGTCGCGGTCGAGACCATCATCGCGCTCAAGCCCCAGCTGCTGGTGGTGGCCAAGTCGCCTGGCAATCAGAAAGCCGTCGAGACCCTCGCGCGCCTGGGCATTCCGGTGCTCGCGTTGCCGTTGACCACCATCGATGACGTCGTCACCTCGATGACCGAGCTGGGCAAGGTGCTCGGCCGGGAGGCGCAGGCGAAGGTGCTCGTCGATGAGCTCGCCGCGGCGCGCGCGAAGGAGCGGGCGGTGGTGGTGAAGAAGAAGAAGCGGGTGCTGTTCGCGGTGGGCTTCTCGCCGCTGGTGGTCGCGGGGCCCGGCAGCTTCGCCGACGAGCTGCTGCAGGACTGCGGCGCCCAGAACGCGGCAGAAAAGGCGCCCACCGCCTATCCGACCTTTTCGTTGGAGAAAGCGGTCACCCTCGCGCCCGACGTCGTCATCGACGCCAGCGACGTGAAGGACGGCCGTGACGCGCTCGAGCAGTTGGGCGCGTTGAAGAAGGCGAAGTGGGTGAGCGTGCCGACCAGGGCGCTGCTTCACCCAGGGCCGGCGCTGGCGAAGGCGCTGCCGTCGTTGTGCGCGCTGGTTCGCTGATCAGGCAGGTCGCGGCAGGTCGGCGAAGGCTTCCAGCGCCGCCTCGAGCGTGGCGTCGGCTCGAACCGCGGCGTCTTGCCCAGGCAGCTCGCGAACGGCTTGCGCGGCCGCGGCGATGGTGGCCGGCACCTTGATGATCTCGCTGTTGAACAGGCTCAGCGCCGCGAGGAAACTGCGGGCGATGATGGCCGAGAGGCCTTTGGAGCGCACCACGATGATGTTTCCGAGGCGGCGTTTGGCCAGGGTCATGCCCTGGGTGCGCAGCTGCTCTCTGAGCTCACTGGAGGGAGCGGCCGTCGCACCCATCACGATCGACACCAGGGTGATTTTCCCGTGTTGGTCGGCGAGCGCTTCGTGATGCTTTTCGAGCGCGTTCAACGCGGCGCTCGTCAGCTCGCTGAACCAGACCGACACGAGTACCGACCCCACGTACCCCAGCCGGTAATCCCGGCATTCCTCCAACACCCTGATGCCCATTGCGCTCACCATATCCAGAAGAGCGGCCCAGGCTGCTGCTTTGCTCGCCCCGCGGCGAACTTTGGTAGGGCGTGGCTCGATGGCAACCACCCGACCATGGACCGTGAATCACCCAGGGCCCCTCACGCAGCGCGACGAAGGGCTGTGGACGGTGGACGACGAGGTGCCCGGGTTGCGTGGCGCCACCCGCCGCATGACGGTGCTCGGGCGTCTTGACGGCACGGTGCTCTTCTTCAACGCGGTGCCCGTCGACGAGTTGACGCTGGAGAAACTGCGCGCGCTCGGAAAACCGGCCGCGTTGATCATTCCCAACCAGTACCACGCGCTCGACGCACCGGCCTTCGCGCACCGCCTCGGGCTCACCGCCTATTGCCCGGACATCGCGGTCGAAGTGCTCGCGCCCCGGCTCGCGTGTCAGCCCATCAGCGCGCTGCCTGCTGAACAGTCGCTTCGAATCTTTCGCGTCGATGGTTTTCGCACGCACGAGATCGCGCTCGTCAGCGGCAAGACGCTGATCGTCGGCGATCTGCTGACCAACGCACCGAATGGAAAGGGCTTCACCGGCTTCATGATGAAGCTGGTGGGCTTCACCGGCCCCGCGCCGAAGCTGCCCATGCCGGTGCGCAGGCGGGTGGGGCGCGATCTCGCGGCGGTGCGTGGCCTGATGAACGAGCTCGCGGGGCTCGAGGGGCTCGAGCGCATCATTCCCAGCCACGGCGACGTGGTCGAGACGAACGCCCGCCAGACGTTGCGCGCGGTGGCTCAAACGTTCTGAGAGGTTCTGATCGCTTCGTCCCGCAACCGGTATGGTGCGGCCGCATGCGCTTCCCGCTCTGGCTGCTGGCCGTCCTGTTCTGCGGTTGTCCTTCTCCGGAGCCGATCGACTGCACCCGCAACCTGATCGACGTCTCGGGCTTCGCCAATGGCGGGTTCGCGGGTGGTTTTGGCGGGGCTGGTGGCTCCGGTGGCACGGGCGGCTCGAGTGGAGCGCCCGAAGACCCGCTGGGCCTGGTGGGCACGCCCGCGCACTTCACGGTGTTCGCGCCGCTCAGCGCGTGCGACCCCGACGTGTTGCGAGCCGATGTCACCTTGGTCGACCCCGACAATGAGCCCGTCGAGTTCACCGTCGATGGCGCGATCGCCAGGTCCGGTGAGCAGCACGCGGTGAGCGGCACCTTCAGCTTCACCCCGCGCAAGCCCGGCGTTCACATCTTGCGGGTGTCCTTCGAGCCCTCCCTGGGCGTGCGCTCGGTCTTGTTCGACGTGGCGAGCGATGGGCTGGCCAACCCCACCACGCGAGTGCCCCTTCCTTCGGGAGCCAACTGCACGGTGTGGCCGCTCGCCGATGACACCGTCGCCTGCGAAGAGACGGGCGGCTTCGTTTCCATCACCTCGGTGGACGGCGGCCTCAACCGCTTTCCCGGCGCCGAGCTGGTGGTCGCCGACAACGTGTTGTGGTCGATCGACGGCACCAGCAGCACCCTCGAGCGGCGCGTCTATGAAGACGGCGGCGTGCGCGTCACCAATCGTTTTCCTTCCTTCCCCGTGATGCCCACGCCGGCGCTGCAGGAAGCCGACGTCGCGCTGCGCTACCGCTCGAATCGACTGATCACCCGCGTACGCATCAGCCGGGGCGTCGCCTCGCTGGGGGACTTCGCGGTCGATTCGTTCATCAGCCCACCGCTCGCCTACTTCATCGAGCCCGATGACACGCTCTACCGGGCGAGCAACTCAGACTGTTTTTCCACGCCCTGCACCAACTTGCCGGACCTGGTTGGGCTCGAGCCGGGTCTGGTGTGGCGCACCCTCAATGGCTTCGATTTCAACTCGGCGATGAAAGGGTTCGAGCGGCCGCTGCGCACGCCTCCCAACGCGCGCTTCAGTTTGAACCGCGCGTCATGGTCGGGCCGCGGCTTCCCCGCTCACGCGTTCGAGCGAATTCCGCTGTGGCTCGCGACTGGGGTCGATGATCGGAACTTTCTGGTGTCGACCGAGCCCGGCGGGGCTTCCTACAGCGCATGGCCCTTTTCCCGGGTCCTCCAGGTCGGCAGCCGGCACGTGGTGCTCACCGATTCCCCCGGTTTTGTGCGGGTGGTGAAGAAGTAACCACCTTGAATGAAAGGGTATTGCGGACATCCGCAACCCGTGACGCATCGTGTCGATAATCAGGCACACCTTTCAGCAGACGTGGTGGGGCGATGACTTCAGGACCCGACAGCATCGAGACGTTCAGGAAGAGCAGCGCTCAATCGCTTGCTCCCTCGGACCGTCGCCCCCACACTTCCT
>JAYVNA010000349.1:0-5267 GCA_043758715.1 Archangium sp. | reverse complement strand
AGGTGCGCGCCCGTGTCGAGCGCGCGGCGCGTGGTGCAGGCCGGGCACCAGCCTCTGCTCTTGCAGCTGAACGCCACGATTCGCGACTCGGCGCAGGTCTCGCAGGTGACTTCCACGAAGCCGAACCGGGCGTCGCCTCAGGTGAGGAAGCGCTCCAGCTTCACGCGCGACGGCATCGAACTCGACACCTCCGGCCAGCCGCGTCGGAAGGCCTCGTGCAGCACTGACTTCTCCGGCGCCCGCCGCCGGCCCTCCACCGCCTCGCCCACCAGCCCCGTCTACTGCCACCCCCTGACATCTCCTGCGAGTTGGGAGCCGCAGGGGGCCGCAGGGGTGCACGACCACAGAACCTCCATCGACAGAGTCAGCCAGAGGCTCCCTGAAGTGCGCTCGCCGCGCGCCGGGGATCGCTCGAAGTGGGCCTGTTCACCGTGCTCTGGCGGAGCTCTCTCCAGCGACGGGAAGCCGGGTCCACGTCTCGCCATCGATTGAACTTCGCGCCTCGCAGGCGTCCGCGAGTTTGCTGAACCGAAGTGCACCCCCGACGAACTCAGCTGTGTAGACCCCGACCTGGTCGGTCGGAGGCGAGGAACACGCGCCCGTCAAGTTGGTGAAGGTGAGGCTGTTCCCCGTCAGCGACCACGTCCCGGTCGTCTTCGCGCTGCCGAGGTCAGCGGCATTGAGGGCGAGCGAGAGCTTCCCGTCGGCCGTGAACCGCATGAACCGCCCATGAGCCACCGGAGAGGCCCAATCGCCGACCAGCACTTCGGCGGTGTCCGGCGTGGGGGCTCGATGCGCACAACCCACGAGGACGACGATCAGAACGAGACATGAAGCACTCCGGAGGTAGCCCATCGGGCGAGCATAGCTTTGGCGGAGCTCAGGAGGCTTCTTCTTGGCTCAGGTCTTCTCGGGCTCCACGGGCCGCAGCGTGGGAATGGCGTCGAGCCACGAGCGTTCTTGGTGGAGACTTCTCGTGCGATTGAGCAGAGCAGCCAGACCACCTCTGAACGTGGAATGCGCCCACGGACACGCCAACAACCTACCGGGCCGCCACAGCTCGCGCTGCTCTGACCCACGGCGCACGAGCCGCCCAACTTCGTGGCAACAGCGCCGACGCCGGCCGCCGAGGGGTACGCCCGGGGCTCGCTCTGCGCACCAATCCGGCACTGCTCGACACACCCGGGAACATCTCCCCAGCCCCTCCCGTTCCCGAGGTCCTCCCGACGCTGTTCGAGAAACCCGCTTTGTTCGGACTATCCATTCGGACTATCCGTCCTCTTCATGGTGCTGGAAGGCCTCACCACAGGCCGCTCGCGCCGTTTCTCGGTGTGGAATGAACTCGAGCAAATCGACGCAAACCGAAAGCGCCGCGGCGACACGGTCAACAAGAAGCCGAAGCGATGATCGCGGAATGGAAGAAGAAGGGGCTCTGACGGCAAGAACGAGAAGCGAATCGGTGACGGGTTGGTGAAGACCTTCGATCCCGCTGTCGATCGACGAGGCGAGCTGCTCATTCTTCTTGAGGCGACGCCAGAGATCGTCCGGCACTCCGTCAACCTCCAGACGGGCGAGGTCATCAGGGCGTCGGCGCCGCTCCCCGGCAGGGGGTCAGCCTGGCCGACTTCATCGGCTTCCTCGCCGACGCCGAGTGGGTTTACCGGGAGAACCGCAAGCTGCAGCTTCGTCTCTCGGCGGCGCGCTTCAAGCTACAGCCGAGGTTCGTGTCCTGGTCGTCAAGCACTGCCGCGAGGCTCTGCTTGAGCTGCATGCGGGCGCGGTGCAGCCGACTCTTGAGCGCGCCCACCTCGATGCCGACCACGGCGGCGGCTTTCTCGGCGGAGAGCCCCTCGACGTCACGCAACACGAGGGCCTCGCGGTGCTCTTGCGCCAAGGTCTGCATCGCCGCCTGGATGACCTGACTGACTTCGCGGGCGTGGGCCGTGGCATCGAGCGACGAGGCGTCGGCCGCGACTGCCTTGACCTCGGCACCTTTCATCGTCTCGAGGAGCGCTGGCTCACCCTCGTGGCGGCGGCGCTGCTTGACGCAGAAGCTGCGAGCCACCTGAGCCGCACGTCATTGGCGGCCGCCTTGCGCAACCGCCGGCCCGGAAGCACCGGTTTCCGTTCCATTGCGACTCGAGTCAACGATGGGCGAACGGTCCGTCACGCGGCGACAGCGTCTCGGCGCAGGTCGCGGCGGGCGATCCGCTCGAGGGCATCGACCGCCGCGAGGGTCCCGTCTTCGGAGCGCAGGCGTTGACCCAGCGCTGCTGCGCGCGCCTTGACCTCGGGCACCAGCACTTCGCGCAGCGCGTTGGTGAGGCGGGCCTGGGTGAGGCGGGCCGCCAGGAACGAGGTGCCCACGCCAAGCTTTCGGACCCGCTCGCCCCAGAACGGTTGGTCTGCGAAGTACGAGCAGATCACGGTGGGAACACCCGCCTCGAGGCTGGCCGCGGTCGAGCCTGCGCCGCCGTGGTGAACGACGGCTGCGCAGCGAGGGAAGAGCCACGAGTGGTCGACCGCGCGCACGATGAACAGCTCTTCGCCCGCAAAGCGCTGCGCCACGGTCGCGTCGTTCCAGCCGCCGCACAGCACGAAGCGCACCTTGAGCAGACGGGCGATGGCGGTGAGTTCTTGCGCGAACTGCTGGAGCGTGGGCATCGGCATGCTCCCGAAGCCGACGTAGATGGGCGGGGGGCCCGCCCCCAACCAGTTCTCCAATTCAGGCGGCGGCGTGGCCTCGCCCAGGCGCTGCCGTACAGAGGCCTGCAGCTTCACGTAGCCCGTGGTCTGGGTCAGCGGGCCCGCGTCGGCCGGGTGCTCGAGCACGCTGGTGCTCCAGAGTTGGAGCGCCGGCACCTTGAAGTCGGCGGCCAGCCCGTAGTCCGACTCGCGCGGGGCCAGGCCCAGGCGCTCACGGAAGGTCGTCAGCGACTTCGCGTGCACCGGCTTGGCGGCCATTCGAAAGAGCGCCCACGTCGCGCGATTGAGGAACTCGAAGGGCAGCGGTGCGCTGGTGACGAACGGGGCCGGGTGTGCGCCGGTGCGCTCGACCGGCATGGT
The DNA here is from genome assembly GCA_043758715.1 of Archangium sp. Classification (GTDB taxonomy): domain Bacteria; phylum Myxococcota; class Myxococcia; order Myxococcales; family Myxococcaceae; genus Archangium_A. The sequence continues at coordinate 2,201 of JAYVNA010000349.1, read as the reverse complement.
GTGGCCGAAGACCAGCGGGACCTTGCGGTGCTCGGCCAACGTGCTCGACATCTCTTCGGCCAGCGTGCCACCCACGATGAGGTCGGCGCCATCGGTCGCCTCGAGCCCGTTGGCGAAGACCTTGGGGTCGATCTGCGCCGAGATGTTCGTCACCTCTTTCATGAAGGCGCGGACGTTGCCGGTGCGCAGCCATCGCTGGCCCATCTCAGATTCGAGAATGTCTTGCGAGTTCCCGAAGAGCGGCGCGAACTCGAGGCCCGCCTTCTCGACGAAGGCCTTGTGATTCTCGGGCGCGGCGATTCGCACCTCGAAGCCGCGGTCTTTCAAGCCGGTCGCCAGCGCGACCTGCGGTTGGGTGTCGCCTCGGGTGCCGTAACTAAGAAAGACGATGCGCATGAGATACCTCAGGGTTTGGGTTGAAGGGCCGTCTTGACGAGGTCGTCGACCACTGCCCGGGTCTTCTCGACGGACAGTCGCCGGTCACGTCGGAGCAGCTTCCACGTAAAGACGTCGGTCGCGATCAACAACAACGACAATTGGTGTTTGCGTTGCGCGGGCTTCTTGGTGCAGCGAGGGCCGAAGACGCGCTCGAGCCAGGACTCGTGAACCACGCGCCCCTTCGCGGCCATCTCATTGATGACCTGCATGCGACCCTCGAGCGCGAGAATGCGCATCACCGAATCTCCGAACAGCTCGTACATCTGCAGAATCATCTCGATGCCAGCACGCACGTCACCAGGCGGCACCGCGTTACGCATCTCGACGTTCTGCCGGGCCGCAGCTTCGATGAAGGCCCGCGCCAGCTCGTCACGCGTTCCGAAGCGGCGCTTGACTGTCTTGGTCGACACACCCGCCATCGCCGCGACGTGTTCGAGTCGCACTTCATCGATGGGGGTCTCTGCAAAGAGCTGCGTGGCGGCCTCGAGAATACGCTGCTCGGTCCCAACTGCAGCGTGGGCGCGCGCCACCTGCCGGTAGATGCGCTTTCTTCGGGTCACCTTCTGCGCACTCATTTCGTGTCCAATAATAGGACTCCAAATGAGTGCGGTCAAGCGTCGTCGGTCAGGCCTCGCTCCACCCCTTCAAGGTCGTCAAGCTCTCGAAGCAGCAGGCGCGCTGCGCGCCAGCCAGAAGACCAGCGGCAAAAGCAGCAACGGCCCGAGCCACGCAGCGATCGACGGCGTGAGCCTCCCGTTGGTCGCCAGGCTTCGCGAGTTCATCCCCAACACGAAGAGGCCGCCGTAGAGCCCCGCGCCTTCGAGCAAGGTGCGCGGCACCAAAGCACTCCGTTGCCCTCGCAGGCCCACCAGACAGGCGATCAACGCCGCGAGCACGGCCGCGACCGGAGCAGCCCAGCGATGGGCGATCGCAAACCGCGTCGCCTCAGTGGGCAGTTGCAACGCGCTCATCAAGGGGACCTGCCGCTGAAGCACGCTGAGCGGCAACCACTCGGGCCGGCCCACCGCGAGCTGCGTCACCTCGGGCCTCAGCGGGAACGCCAGCTCGAAGGAACTTTTTCGCCCCGGGCGCGCTTCGGGGCCTGCGAAGTGGAGCTCGGTCACGTCTTCGACCTGCAACGTGCCCTCGCTCACCCAGGTCAACCGGCCCGCTTCGATCCACCGCACCAGCTCAGAAGAGGCGCCCATCTGAAAGACACGCACGTGGTGCGGTAGCCGGAGGCAGCACCCGGGAGGGGAGCGGATGGCCGAGTTCGATGAGCCGCGCCTCGGCCTGCCTGCGGGTGGAGTGGAGGCTCCTGATGTTGCGGCGGCCACCGCAGGGGCATCGGAGCACGTCAGTGCCGAAGGTGCGCTGATGAGGCTGGGCCCAGTCCAGGCGCGCCCTCTTCGGTTTCGGTGCCGGAGCCTGCTTCGGTGAAGAGCTGGGAGCGGGCGCTGGTGGCTGCGGGGGCGGCTTAAGTGACGAGCGGGCGCAAGCTGGCGTTGGGGGCGTAGGCGTCAATTGGAGCTGACTTCCGAACCACTGCCAGAAGCAGCTTCCTGCTCCCGTCAAGGTGCCCGTCGCGCCGTGACGCCGGGCCTCGCCGCGCTGCCACCGCCACACAGCCTTCACCAACCGCACCTCGAGGCGCTTGAGCAGCTTCGGCTTCTTGACGACGTTGAAGCGCACCGAGAAAGGCAGGCTCAACGTCCACTGGCGATGGGCCACGCGCGGCAGCACCGACTCCAGGTGCGCGCCCG
>JAYVNA010000348.1:0-5270 GCA_043758715.1 Archangium sp. | reverse complement strand
GCGTGCTGGGGACGGCGATCGCCGCGTTGGCCGGAGCGCGGCTGCTCTACGTGTTCACCAACTCCGAGCGCTTTCACGGGCTCGGTGACGTTCTCGCGGTTCGAAGCGGAGGCCTGGTCGCCTACGGCGGCTTCCTCGGTGGCTTTCTCTTCGCGGTGGGGTTCTGCAGGCGGCAGCAGATCTCGGTGTTGAAGTTCGCCGATTGCACGGTGCCGGCGCTGTGCATCGGGCTCTTTCTTACGCGCGTCGGCTGCTTCCTCAATGGCTGCGACTTTGGAAGGCCGTCGGACGTCCCCTGGGCGATGCACTTTCCTGAAGGTTCTCCGGCGTTCCTCACGCAGCGCCTGCAGGGAATGTTGCCCGCGGGCGCGGTGGAGTCCCTGGCCGTGCACCCGACTCAACTCTACGAGGCGGCGGTCGGGTTGATCCTGCTGGGCGCGGTGCAGGGGCGCCGGCGGTTCTCGGGGCAGTCGCTGGTGGTCGTCACCATGGGCTACGCGCTGCTGCGATTTTTGATCGAGACCCTGCGGGCTGACGGGGAGCGCGGTCAGGTCGGCCTGCTGTCGACCTCGCAGTTCATCGCGGTGCTCACGTTCTCGAGCGCGTTGGGGCTGCTGATGTACCTGCGCCGGGCCACGCCCTGAGGGGCGTTTCAGTTGCTGATGTTGTTGTTCGCCAGGGTGACGTTGCCGTCGATGCTCAGCGCGCGTCCGTCGATGCGTGTCGCGGCACCGACCGTGATGGCCGCCAGCCCGATGATCGTTCCCTTGAATGAGGACGCCGCGCCGAGCGTGACCGCTCCGCTCACCTGCCAGAAGATGTTCGAGGTCTGGGCGCCCCCTGCGAGCATGACACTGCTCGTCGTTGCGGCGGTGCCGAGCGCCGCGTCGATCTGAAAGATGAAGACCGCGTTCGGATCTCCCTCTGCATCGAGGGTGAGGGTGGTGTTGAGGGCCAGCGCCGCGGCCGACGTGTAGATGCCCGGAGTCAGCCTTCGCCCGTCGAGCGTCGCCAGCGTGCTGGTCGAGCTCAGCGCCGCTGCCGCCGCGTAAGCCACCTGCAAATCAGACCGCGCCTGGATGGCTGGCGCGGTGCCGGCTTGCGTGGCGCCTCCCACGACGATCGTCGCGCCCCCCATGATCGGTGCAGCAGTGCTCACGCCCAGATCTCCACTGAGCACCGTCAGACCCGTGTTGGTGACCGACGCGCCGAGCACCGAGTACGTCTGCGCGCTGCGCAGGGCGACCAGGGCCGTGGTGAAGCTCCAGGTGTGATTCATCGCCAGCGGCAGGCCCGCGGCGCTTCGGGCGTCGAGCGTGATCGTTGCCGTGTACAGCCGGCTGGTCGCCAGCGGCGCCGCAGGCGTGAAGGTCGCCGTCGTGCCCGCATCGTTAAGCGTGACGCCGCCGTCGATGTTCGTGGCCCCCTGCATCAGCGTGAACGACAGCGGCGTGATCGTCGCGGGGTCCATCGGCTCGGTGAAGGTCGCCGAGACGGGTTGCTCGAGCGGCACGTTCTTCGAGTCGGCGAGCGGAATGACGTCCGAGACCCTCGGCGCCACCCCGGCATCGACTGCACCGGCGTCGACTGCACCGGCATCGACTGTACCGGCATCGACTGCGCCGGCATCGACTGCGCCGGCATCGACGGGGCCGGCATCGACGGGGCCCGCATCGACGGGGCCGGCATCGACGGGGCCCGCATCGACCGCGCCGGCATCGACCTCAGCTCCGGCATCCATCTCCACGGTGGTCACGCAGAACGAGCGCGTCACATCACACACGCCCCCCGGACCACCGCACTCCGAATCCCGCACGCAGGGAACCGGCCTGAAACAACCAGCGAACAAAACCGCACCCACGAGCCAAACCCTCACGGCAGCCTCCCTGACATCAGCACCACCGCGCCGCCGTTGACGGGCACCAGCGTGGTGAGCGTGGTCTTCGGCCCGAGAATGAGCACCCCCACGCCCGCCGCCGCGAGCCCTCCTCCGACCGCGAGCAGCACCACCCCGGCCGTCTGTGAACTCTGAATCGCCTGGACCTTGTTCGCATCTTCGTTGAACACCCTGGTGACGCCCTGGCTCACCTCGGTCCGCACGGTGCCCGCGGTGGCGAAGACAATTCCTCCGAGCACGAGACCGGCGGCTCCGACAGCCACACCTCCGACGCCCAGCGCGGTCAGGGGCCGGGTGGTGGTGGTGATGGTCAGAGGCGGCGGCTGAACCACCGGCGCCGGAGGGGGCGTCACCGTGGCCAGCGGCTCCGAGGGCCTGATCGCCGACAGCCCGGCCACCTCGAGCTCGGTCAGCAGCTGCTTGAGCACGCTCAGCGCTGCTTCCTTGAACGAGCGCGATCCACGCGGCTCCTTCACCGTCTTGGGTCCACGCACCGACTTACCGTCGTCACGCACCACCCGCCCGCTGGCGATCACCATGCCGTCGAGATCGAGGTCCACCTGCACGTAGATCGCGTAGAGGCTCGCCGAGAGCCTGCCCAGCTGCGCCAGGCATGCATCGTCTCGATCACAATCCTGCCGGCGCAAATCGATGAGCGCGGTGTTCAAGCGCGCGCTCCCAGGCACCGCCACTTCGGCCGCCCGCAGCATCATCGGGAAGAGCTTCTGGAGCGCCTCTCCGTCTTGCTTCGTGAAGTCAGTTGAGGAGCGGATGATCTCCAACGGAAACGGGGCCAGCTCAGGCAAGGCGTTCTGCGCCGAGGCAGCGCGCGCGCAGAGGATCAGCAAGCTCATCGTCGAGTGATTCAATTTCGGGTCACCTTGTCTTTGAAGGTCGCCAGCTGAAGTTTCACTGCGCCGCACTCCCTGTCGCTCATCGCGGTCTCGATGGCGCTGCTCAGCGGGCCTTCTCGATCCGCGGCCCACAAGCTCAGCTCAGGACTCAGGCGCGCGGCGCGCGTCACCAACTCGTTCAGATCCGCCCGCGCACGCTTCTTCCAGGCGGCGTCTGGCACGCAACTGGGCACGCTGGCCGCGACGGGCGCCTGCTTCCTGGGCTTGTGAATCGACGACAGTTCGGCGAGCTCTTCCAGCACGACTTGTTCATCGGGGCGTTTGCCTTCCGCCCTCACTTCTTCGACCACGGGCACCGGTGCTGCGACCTGCGCGACGGGAGGCGCCTCGATCGCGACCGGCGCCGCCTGCGGCGCGGGGGCCTTCGCCCACCACCACGCGGCACCGACGAGCAGCACCACGAGCCCGAACGCGCCCGCGAGCAACGGCACCGCAGGGGACCTCGTCTTCGCCACGGCCGGGACTGCGAGGAGCGGGTTGGGCCGGGCCTGCGTCGCCTCTTGCTGAAGGGTCCGATACACCTGCCGCAAGCGTTTCCGGGTGGTCTCCGCGCTCGAGGGCCGCTCGGCCGGCTTCTTCTTGAGCAAATCTGCGACGAGCACTTCCAACCCTTCTGGGAAGTGCACGCCGGGCGCGCCGTCGTGCAGCGTCGGGGGCGCCTGGTACACGTGCTTCTTCATCAACCCGATGATCCGTTGATCTTCCGGCGCGTCATCGTCGGTCGTGAACGGCAATGAGCCGGTGAGCATGCGAAAGAGCATCACCCCGAACGAATAGAGATCGCTCTGAACGCTCGCAGGCTCCCCGCAGGACTGCTCCGGCGAGATGTAGTCGGGAGTGCCTGCGATGCCCGATTCCGACGCCGAAGGACCCGCCCCCTGGCTCCTCAGCGCCGCGGGCCGCTGCTTGGCCAGACCGAAGTCGAGCAGCTTGACCACCTCGCGCCCGCCGGAGACTTTCTCCAGGAAGACGTTAGAGGGCTTCAGGTCGCGATGAATGACCTCGACCGAATGTGCCGCGGAGAGCGCATCGAGGATCTCGTCGCAGATCTGGAGGGCGCGCGAGGGGTCGAGCCGGCCTTCGTCGACCAACTCCGCCTCGAGCGTCTTCCCGAGCAGAAACTCCATCACCATGTACTGCCGGCCGTCGGGCATCGGGCCGAACCCGACGATGTCGATGATGGACGGGTGCTTCAAACTCGAGAGCGTCTGCGCCTCGCGCACGAATTGGCTCGATGATCCGGCGTCCGCCGCGACCTCCGGCTTGAGCACTTTGATGGCGAAGTGCCGGTTCAACAGCGGGTGGCGTGCGCGGTAGACCAACCCCATCGCGCCTTCGCCCAGGGGCTCCTCGACGATGTAGCCACCGACGTTCTGGCCCAGGAGCTGATCTGGTGGCGGCATGAGCCTTCGGCGTAACACCATTCAGGACGCGAGCAGCGGTCCAACCACTTACTGTTGAAGGCGGCGGCCGGTCAGCCAATCAGAATGCGACTCCTTGCGGCCCCCGCCCTGGGAGCCGAGCGAGTTCGGCCATGGCAGCGGCACCGCCATCAACCCGAACGCGGCTCCGGTCAGCGCCATGTTCTTGAGGAAGTTCCCCATCTCCATCATGCGCTGCGGGGCGTCGGCCATGGCCCAGAAGTTGTGCATCATCAGCGAGACCGGAACCAGGAAGAGAATGATCATCAGCAGCCCGATGCGCGGGCGGAACCCGATCAACACGCTGATGCCCCCGAGCACGATCAGCAGCCCGGAGATCGCCACCATGAGCTGCGGCGCCGGGACGCCTCTGGCGTTGGCGTAGGCGCCCATGCCCTGAATGTTGACAAAATGGTTGATGCCGCTGAAGAGAAAGAAACCGCCAAACAAAATGCGTCCGAGCATGAGCGGAGCGTTCATCGTGTCACCTCATCGTGTCGGGTAACGGGGTGCACCCGCCGCTGCCCCCGGGTAGATCGGTCAGCCCATGCCGCAGACCCACTTCCGTGCGTGCAATCTGTGCGAGGCGATCTGCGGGCTGGCGATCGAACACGAGCAGGGAAAGATTCTGGGCATTCGGGGTGACCGTGATGATCCGTTCAGCCGGGGTCACCTCTGCCCGAAGGCGCTGGCGCTCAAGGACGTCTTCGAAGATCCAGATCGGCTGCGCAAGCCCATGCGGCGTGAAGGGGCGCGCTTCGTCGAGGTGAGCTGGGAAGACGCGTTCACCGACATCGGCGAGCGGCTGCGTTCGATTCGCAAACGGCACGGGAAGGACGCGGTCGCGTTTTCGCAGGGCAACCCGGTGCTCCACAATTACGGGGCGTCGATCTACGCGCAGACGTTTCTTCCGTGGGCGCTCGGCACCCGCAACCGCTTCTCGAGTACGTCGGTCGACAACCTGCCGCGCGTGCTCGTCTCGAAGTGGATGTACGGGAACCAGGCGATCCTTCCCGTGCCTGATCTCGATCGCACCTC
>JAYVNA010000347.1:0-5297 GCA_043758715.1 Archangium sp. | reverse complement strand
ACGTGGCTGGTGGTGCGCGCGATGCCGAAGTCCGTGAGCTTCACCTCGCCCAGCTTCGACAACAGAATGTTCGGTGGGTTCAGGTCGCGGTGCACCAGCTTGAGGTCCTGGCCTTCCGCGCTTCTTCGCTCGTGCACGTACTGAAGCGCGTCACACAGCGACAACGCGAGCTGCATCACCGCGTACACGGGCAGGCCTTGCCCCTTGTGCGCGCGCAGCACCCGGCTCAGCGGCGGGCCGTCGAGGTATTCCATCGCGAGGAAGTAGCTCTCGCCAAATTTCCCGAAGTCGAACACCTGCACCACGTTGGGGTGGCTGAATTGGCTGCACAGCGCGGCTTCGTCGCGGAACATTTCAATGAACGACTCGTCTTCGGCGTACTGCGGCAGCACCCGCTTGAGCGCGACCACCTTCTGAAACCCGCCCTCGGGGTTGTAGGTCGCGCGAAACACCTCGGCCATGCCGCCCATGCCCAGCCGCTCGTGCAGCAGGTACTTTCCGAACACGTCTTTCGCGCGCACCGCGGCCAGCGCCTCTTCCGCGCGGCGGTTCATGTGCCCGATGAAGATGGCCGTGAGCACCGATGACGAGAAGAGCAACACCACCCGCGCCGCCATCAGCGGAGGCCGCAACGTCACCAGCGACACCCCCTCGAGCTGAGGCAGCGCCACCAGCACGTAGAGCAGCGTGTACTCGACCGAGGCCAAAGCGCCCGCGGCGACGGTGAGCCACTTGTTGCCGCGCAGGCCCGAGAGCGCGATCAACGTGCCCCAGATGACGATGGGCGGCGCGGTGAGCGCGTACTGCACGCCGCCTTGCTGCGTATCGACGAGGAAGATGAGCGAAGGCGCCGACACCTCGATCGCCACGTTCACCCACGAGATGGCCGGGTGATACCAGCCGCGGCCGATGATTCGGTGGAGCCCCGCGTAATACCCGGTGAGCGCCAACAACCCGCCCGCCAGCGGCAGCGACAACGACGCCCCGATGATGGGCATCAGCATCAACGCCAGCGCGCCGCTGACCCCCGAGACTCCCGCCATGAACCGCGCGACCGAGGCTTCACGAATCGGCGCGTCGCGCGCGATGTGTTCGCGCACGAGCTGGGCTGCGACGTTGGGAGCCGGCACGGGGCGACGCTATCCCAGCGGGTCTGCAACGAGGTTCTCTGACAGCCGGAAGACCTTCATCGGCACACATACGGGCTGGCCGTGCCGAGTGGATTTTAACCCAGCAGGTCCGCGAGCTTCATCATCGCGATGCGCATGCGCGTCTTGACGGTGCCCAGCGGGGTGCCGGTCGCTTCGGCGATTTCGCTCTGGGAGAGGCCTCCGTCGTAGGCCTGCTCCAACACCATTCGTTGCTCATCGGGCAACGAGGCGAGGGCTTCGCGCAGCCGTTTCGCTGCGCGTTTGGCGCCGACCTGGGCGTCGGGCGAAGGCGAGACGTCGGAGGCCGGCTCGCTCATCAGGTTGTCGCGCAAGCGCCCGCGCGCGCCGTTCTGCCGCAGGCGATCGATCGCCCGGGTGCGAACCATGGTCAGAATCCAGCGCTCGGGAGCGGCGCGGCGCGGGTCGTACCGGGTCGCGCTGCGCCAGACCTCGACGAAGGTGTCCTGCACCAATTCTTCCGCCTCGGCGTCGTTGCGCAAGACGCGGCGCGCGACTCCGAAGGCTCGCGGGGCAAAGCGCGCATACAGCTCCGCCAGCGCTCGCTCCTCGCCCCGGACGATGAGGTCCAGGAGGCTCTGATCATCCAGGTGTCGCAGCCCAAAGCTCCTGACGTTTCAGGGCGACATGAGTGCATTGACCGAGGCACACACGCAACCGATTCCGTCGAGTGCGACGAAGTCATGTTCGGTGCCTGGCGCCATGTCCTGCACTTCACCGCGCCAGACTTCGGCCCCGGTGGAGTCGCGGTAGCCGCCTTCGAGGACCATCACCCGCTCCGGCCCGAAATGCGGATGCATCGGGAAGGTCGCGCCCGGGCTGACCTTGACCAACGCGGTCAGCGCCTCGGGCACCCTGGGCCCCGGGTTCACCGTCATCACCAGCACGCCCGGCGCAGGCCCTTCTTCCCACCCTTCATTGCGTTCGGCCCGGGCGAGCAGCTCGCTGGCCTCTTCGGTGGAAATGTCGAAGAGCGCGGCCACCTGCGCGACGAAATACGAGAGCCGGCCGGCGCGCGCGCGCGAGAGCAGCTTCTCCACTCCGCCCTTCGGGGGGTCTTCAGCGGCGCGGCCCACGGTGCCTCCTTCGAGCGCGTCGATCGCCACGCCGAGCTTCGGGACCGCAGTCTGACATGCCGCACATCCGCGTACGTGCTCCAGCGCCAGGGCTTGTTCAGCCCCGGTGCCCGCGGAGGTCAACAGCATCATCAGATCATCGTGGGGCTCGCTCACTGCGCTGACTCCTGTGAGGGCATACGCAAGAGCCCCTCAGGCGGATTTCACCCGCCGTGTGTTCGACTGTAGAACACACGGCGAAGAGCGTGAGTCCCGGCTGTGGGCGTAAAATGTGCGTCAGGCCCAGAGCACGGGCTTCTTGGCCCCGTACCAACCGTCGAGCCTGTCGGCGACCGCCGCTTCGATGCGAGCGCGCTTGAGTTTCATGGTGGGTGTGAGCAGCCCGTTCTCGATGGTCCACGGGTCGGAGACGATCACGAACATCTGCAGCTGCTCGTAGCCGGACAGGGTGCGGTTGACCTGGTCGAGCCACTCGGCGAGGTCCTTCTCGATGCGGGTGCGCACCGTGGGGTCGGACGTCGTCTTGCGAATGTTCTCCGCCAGGATGACCATCGCGTAGGCCGCCGGCTGGCCGACGCCGGTCACGCAGGACAGCTCGACCAGCGGGTGCTCGTTGAGCTTGTTCTCGATGGGCGCGGGGCTGACGTACTTGCCCTTGGCGGTCTTGAAGAGCTCCTTCACCCGGCCGGTGATGCGCAGCAGGCCGCTGGGCTTGCGCTCGCCCTTGTCGCCGGTGCGGAAGAACCCGTCTTCGGTGAAGGCCTCGGCGTCGAGATCGGGTCGCTTGTAATAACCAACCATCGTGCCGGGCGATTTGATCATCACTTCGCCCTCTTCGCTGAGCTTCACCTGCACACCCTCGTAGGGCACGCCGACGAAGCCGGGCTCGTTGTGCTGATCAGTCGAGAGGTGGCTGAACGCGAAGTCTTCGGTCATCGCGTAGCCTTCCATCAGGCGCAGGCCGAGGCGGCGGTACCAGCTGATCAGCTCGCCGGGAATGGGCGCCGAGCCGCTGCCCGCCAACCGCACCGCGTCGAGCCCCAGGCCCGTGAGCACCTTCTTGCCGATGATCCCCTTGATGATGGGCAGCTTGAGCAGCAGCTCGAGCCGCTGGGGCGGCATCTTGGCGAACACGCCCTGCTGGAACTTGAGCCAAAGCCGCGGCACCGAGAGGAAGAGGGTGGGGTGGGCGCGCCTGATGTCGGTCATGAACGTCTCGAGCGACTCGGCGAAGAAGATGTGGCCGCTGCCGCGCATCAACGAAACCATCTCGATGTATGCGCGCTCGAACACGTGGGCCAGGGGCAGGTAGCTGAGCGCGCGATCGCCCGCGCGGAAGTCGATGCCCTTGATGATGCCCGCGGTCGCAGCGGTGACCCGCTCGAAGCTGTGCATCACGCCCTTGGGCTGACCGGTGGAACCCGAGGTGTAGATGATCATCGCCAGGTCCGTCGGCTCCCGGGCGATGCGGCCCTCGAGCGGCTGGGTCTTCGATAGAATTTCGTCCCAGCTCTCGCCCACCTTGGGGCCCATGGGCATCGAGATCAGCTTCACGCCCGCGGGCACGCCGGGCTCCTGCAGCTTCCAGGTGTCGAGCTTGCCCACCAGCAGCACCTTCGCTTCACTGTGCTCCATCACGAACTTGATGGTCGACTCGCCCTCGGTGGGAAAGATGGCGACGGTGGTGAAGCCGCCGATCCAGATGGCGAGCTCGCCGATGAAGAAGTGCGCGCAGTTCTTGGTGAGCATGGCGACCCGATCGCCCTTCTGCAGCCCGAGGCTCTGCAGGTGTGCCGCCATGCGCCGCGCTTCACTGAGCACCTGCGCCCAGGTGTACTCGCGGGTCTGGCCGCCACCGATCGGCTGCGTCAGGTACACGTGCTGCGGAATCGTCGCTTCGTGGTCGTAAACGAAATCGAGCATCAGCTTGGGAGCGGTCATAGGGGCGCGGAGTTTCACCCCACTCAGGGCGATGGTCCATGGACTTCGCCCGGCTGAGATCAGGGAGGTGCTGTTCGCCCATACCGCGCCGCCGGGAGGTCGTGCTCCCGCGCCCACGCCCGGTCGCCGTAGGACCAGTGCCACCATTCCTGCGGGTGGCCCACGAAGCCCGCGGCCCTCATCACCTCGTCGAGCAACTGCCGATGGGCGTGGGCTGCCTGCCCTGCTGCGTCAGGCGCGCCTGCGAAGTGATGCGGGTGCGAACGTTCGGTGGGCTCGTCGAAGGGTGAGCCCATGTCGACCACTCCGCCCGCGGGGTCGACCAGCGTGAGGTCGACGGCCGCCCCGGTGCTGTGCGGAGGCGGCCGGGAGGAGTCCTCGCTCGGAGGGGCCCAATAGGTGAGCACGCGTTCACGGCGCGCGGCCGCGCTCAGCTCAGGCGCCGTTCGACGCAGCAGCTGATCGGTGTGCTCGACCATGAAGGCCTGCACGGCGAGCGGACGCCAGGCATCGAGCAGGTGAAGGCGAAAACCAGCGCGGCGCTCTTCCAGGTGTCCCTGGGCCTCGAGCAGGCGCTCGTGCACCGTGCGCCGCAGGAACCACGGCCCGTGGCTCTCGTAAGGAGCGCCCAGCGCCACGTAGGGGTGGGGCTCTTCGAGGCTGACCCGCGCGCGAGAGATCGGCACCAGCGGCTCGCCGTCTTCTTCGATGCGAAGCTGCTCCCAGGGCCTCATGGGCTCACCACGTCGAACGTCTGCACCGGGCCGCGCCAGCGCGCATCGTCCACCATCACCTCAGAGAACTTGCCACCCGTGTAGGTCGCGATGGTGCGCCGCCAGAAGGCGATCGCGGCCGCGTTCGAGACGCCTTCGCGCACCTCCCACCGGCGCGGGAAACGAGCGAACGCCTGCATCGCCGCCTGGCCGCCGACGCCCAGGCGCCGGTACGGGCGCAACACGAAGAACTCGGCCACGTCGGCGATCCCGGGGTCTGCGCTGAGCCGGCTGCGCTCGTCCAAAATCGCGAACCCGGCGAGGCGCTCATTCGCGCGGATCAAATAGGCGTGCCGCCACGGCTCGACCCAGCAGCTGGCGATCGGCGTGCCGCCTTC
>JAYVNA010000346.1:0-5309 GCA_043758715.1 Archangium sp. | reverse complement strand
GTCTCGCAACCCGGAACCTACGGAAACTGACCGTGCGCGTCTTCCTTCAAGCCTCTACGCGGGGCTCTGTTTCACCCACACCAAGTCCAAGAGAGCCATAACGATGATGGGCAGCTTGCTGAGCGTGTCCTGGCTGCGGACGAACTGCACCACCTCGATGCCGCCGATGTCCGGCATGTTCAAGTCGAGCAGCAGCAGCGAGAAGGGCTTGAGCGACAACTGCTCGATCGCCTCCAGCCCGCTGTTGGCGTGAGTGAAGTTCAGCGAGGGCTCTGGCCTCAAGCAGGCGACGATCATGTCGCGCATCACTTTGCTGTCGTCCACCACGAGCATTTCACGCACTCGGCTTGGTACCGCCGTCGACTTCAGCGCGCCCGCCGACGATGGGGAGACACGGGGCCTAACGGCTGGCTGCCCGAGTGGGGAATCAGCTCGACGTCAGGGACAGGCCTGCAGTTCGGCTTCCACCGCGGCGGCAGCAGCGGCGATTTCGGAAGGGGGATCGGAGCGAGCCATGCAAGGAACGCTAGATCGCGCGGGCGTCGAGCACGCTGACCGTCGGGCCTTCGTGCACCCGGTGCAGGGTGAAGCCTGAGGCCTCGAGCAGCTTGCGAAACTCTTCGACCCCGCGCTCCCGCCCGCCGGAGCAGGCGACCAGCATGTGCACGTCGAGCAGCGGGCCGAAGCCACTGCCGACGTTGGGCTCGGTGAGCACGTCCATCAGCAGCAGCCGCGCGCCCGGCGCCATGGCCTTGCGCACCACCCCAAGGATCTTCAGGCAGACCGGGTCGTCCCAATCGTGGAGAACGTTCTTGAGCGAGTAGGCATCGCAGCCGCTGGGAACGTGGTCGAAGAAGCTGCCGGGTACGAGCTCGACCCGGTCGGCCACGCCGCGCTCGGTCAGCAGCAACTTCGCCGACTCGATCACGCCGGGCGCGTCGCAGAGCACGCCCTGCAGGTGCGGAAAACGCAGCAACAGCTCGGACAACAACGTGCCCCGCCCGCCGCCGACGTCGCAGAGTTTCTTGATCTCGCCGAAGGGGTAGAGGTCGGCCACGAAGGGCGCGTCGTTGACGGTGATGCCCATCATCCCGTGGGCGAACATCTCGCGTTCGTCGGGGTGATCGTCGAACCACGCCCAGACGCTCTTGCCGTGCACCCGATCGAACGCGGTCTGCCCGTCCTTGAGCGAGCGGCCGAAGTCGGCCCAGGCCGCGAGGTTCGAACCCGAGGTGAAGTAGGTGAGGAACTCCGGAACCCGGGTGGCACGGCCGCCCGTCAGCCCGCGGGAGAGCCGGGTGTTGGTGAAACGCCCGGCCTCATCGACGGCGAACATGCCCTGCGTCGCCAGGGCCCTGAGCGTGCGGTGCAGCACGTCGGCGTTGGTGCCGGTCTCGGTGGCGATCTGCGCCGCGGTCAGCGCCTCGTCACCGATCGCTTCGACCACCCGATGCCGCGCGACCGCGCCCACCATCACCGTGATGGCCGCGCCCCAGGAGCGATCGAAGGCCGCGATCTCCGCGGGCACGACCAGGTCGGCGGCCCGCTGCAGCATCGAGCGCAGCGCCATCGCCAGCTTGATCACGAAGGGCGGCGGTGCGTTGGGGAACGCCGTCTTGGGCAACGTCAATGGGCTCGGCGGCGGCAGCGGCTCACGGGCGATCATGCGCGAACCGTCTCACGCGCACCTTCCTGCCCCAAGCTCTTCAGTCGGCGATGGCGCGCACGGCGTCGATCGCCGCGGCGATGTCGGCCGCGTTCACGTCGAGGTGGGTGACGAAGCGAATCTTTCCGGTGCCCGTCGCGAGCACGTTCTTCTCGGCGAGGGCCGGCACCAGGCGCGCGCCGAGCGGACCGGCGGCGTCGACCCAGACGATGTTCGTTTCCGGCAGCTCGACGGTGAGCCCTTCGATGCCGCGCAGCCCTTCGGCGAGCGCCAGCGCGTTGCGGTGATCATCAGCCAACCGCGCGACGTGGTGCTCGAGCGCATAGAGGCCCGCGGCCGCGATGATGCCGGCCTGCCGCATGCCTCCGCCGAGCACCTTGCGCCAGCGCTTCGCCTCTCGAATCAGTTCCTTGGGGCCGACCAGCACCGAACCAATCGGCGCGCCCAGGCCCTTCGACAGACACACCGAGACCGAGTCGAAGCCGGTGAGCAACTCGCGCGCGTCGACGCTCTGCTTCACGGCCGCGTTGAACAACCGCGCGCCATCGAGGTGCGTCGAAAGGCCGTGCCGATGCGCGAGCGCGGTCGCTTGCTTCGCGTACGCGCGGGGCAGCACCTTGCCGCCGATGGTGTTCTCCAGCGCGAGCAACCGGGTGCGCGCGTAGTAGTCCTCCCGCGGCTTGATGGCGGCTTCGATGCGGGTCAGTGAAATGGTGCCGTCGGGCTCGTGCTCCAGGGGCTGCGGCTGAATGCTGCCGAGCACCGCCGCGCCGCCGCCTTCGTGCACGTAGGTGTGCGCGTCTTGCCCGACGAGGAACTCGTCACCGCGTTGGCAATGCGCCATCAGGGCGGCGAGGTTGCACTGCGTTCCCGAGGGGAAGAGCAGGCCTGCTTCGAAGCCGAGCTGGCTGGCCAGCTGTTCCTGCAGCCGATTGACCGAAGGGTCATCGCCGAAGACGTCGTCGCCCACCTCGGCGCGCGCCATCGCCTCGCGCATGCCAGGGGTCGGACGGGTGACCGTGTCGCTGCGCAGGTCGATGAACTGCTTCATGGGTCGTTCCGCCTCGGCGCATCGTCCGCTGCGCTCCCGCTGCTTGGCCCAGCTTCGCTGGGACGGCTCCACTCCGGGGTCAACTCGCCCGCCACTCGGTGGGCGACTTGTTTGCCCAGCGGCGGAAGGCGCGATCGAACGCGCGCAGCTCAGAATAGCCGAGCAGGTACGCCACCTGGCTGACGTCGAGCCGCACGTCCTTCAAGTAGGCGCGCGCGAGATCGAACCGCACCACGTCGAGCACTTCCTGAAACGAGGTCTGCAGATCAGACAACCGGCGCTGCAGCGTGCGGCCGCTCATGTTGAGCCGGGTGGCCAGGCGTTCCACGTTGGGCTCGCCTTGCTTGAGCGCCTCGCGAATGAGGTGGCGCACCTTGTCGATCAGATCGTCCATGCGGGGGCGCGAAGCGAGCGCCTCGACCGCGTGCTCTTCGAGAAAGGCGTACAGCGCCACGTCGCCGCCCTGCACCGGGCCGTCGAGCAGCGAGCTCGAAAACGCGAAGCCGTTGGTGGGCTCGTCGTACGTCACTTCGCTGGTGAACAGCGCCGCGGTCAGCCGCTCGCGATCGAGCTTCGGGGGCCGCGCATGGCTGAACCAGGCCCGGGTGGGCTTGACCCCGCCCAGCGACATGAAGGTGCGCAGCACCGCGGCCAACGAGAATTCCTGCAGGTGCCGGCCGGTCGCGTTCGGGAGCCTCGGCACGGTGTTGTAGAAACACGCCTCCGCTCCGCTCTCCTCGAACCGGAACGACTGCGCGGGCGCGATGATGGCGTTGAAGCGGCAGAAGTTCTGAAAGGAGTGCCGCAGGGTGGGGCCGGCGCGGGTGAGGAACTCCGCCACCCCGTAGGTGCCGCGCGGCAGCCAGTCAGACAACGACAACCCCAGGTGCGGGTCGTTCAGGCTGACCGCCAGCTCCTCGGCCAACGAGGGCACCACCGAGATCGGCGTGGTGATGATCAACTTCCCCGGCGTCTTCGAGAGCACGTCCTCGGGAAGGTTGTACTTCGCAATCAACGGGTCGACCGGGAGCTCGCGATGCTTCGCGTACGCGAGGAGCAGGGGCACCAGCCGTGATTCGAAATCGAAGTCGCTGCGCGACATGCCGCGGACCTTAGCGGATCGCCGCCGGGGGTGTATGAGCGCCGCGTCGTGCGTTCCTTGACCGCCAAAGGCCAGCCCGGCCGCTGCCAGCACTGCTGGATTCTCGATGCCTTCTGCATCTGTTCGAGCCTGCCGGCCGTGCGCACCCGCACCGAGGTCCTGGTGGTGCGCCACGAGCGCGAAAGCTGGAAGTCGACCGGCACCGCCCGCATCGCCGCGCTGGCCATGCCCGACGCCCGCCTGATGACCTTCGGGGAAAACTCCGAGCCTGCCCGATCGGAGCTCCCGGCCGAAGTGGGTCCCGGTACTTTTCTGCTCTTCCCCTCCGAGGAAGCGGCCCCGTGGGACGGCAGCGTGGTGAAGAAGCTGGTGCTGCTCGATGGCACCTGGCGCCAGTCGCGGCGCATGTACACCAAGCTCCCGTCGCTGCACGCGGTGCCCAAACTCGCGCTGCCAGAGAAGGCCCTCAAGGTGTTGCGGCTGCGCGACTCGAAGTTCGAGGCCGGCCGCTCGACGCTCGAGGCCATCGCCGAGGCGATCGCGCTGCTCGAAGGCGAAGCCGCCGCCGCCCCGTTGCACGCCGTGCACGCCCAGTACGTCGAGCGGGTGTTTCGGGCGCGGGGGGTGTGGGACCAGAAGAAGGCCGACAACGCCCCGCTGTTGGTCGACTGACACCTTTCAGGATCGATGCGCCCGGCCGCCCGTGTCAGACTGCCTTCCCCCGGGGAGGACGTTTGTCTGGCTCGATTCGATGTGGTGTGACGTTCCAATCCGTCGAGGAGTTCCGGACGGGTTTCGCCGCGACGGGTCCCGCTTGTTTCGTGCCGTACCCTGACGAGGTCGCGCCCGGTGAGGTGCTCGACGTCGACGTCACCGTGGGCGATGCGCGCCTCGAGCTGCGCGGCGAGGTGACGGCGGCCGACTTCGACGAGCAGGGCAACGTGGGCTTGAAGATGCTGCTCGACGCCGCCTCGTGGAAGATCGTTCAGCAGTTCACCGCCGAGTTCGTGCAGGGCACCGAGAGCGCCTCGGTCTTCGCCACCGCGCGCTTGAGCCTGGCGCCCACTCACATCTCCGCCTCGCCTGTCATCTCGTCTTCCCTGTCGGCCCTCGCAGAGGCTGAACGCAGCGCCCGGCTCGTTCCGGGCACGATGGTCGACGGCCGCTTTCGAATCGAGAGCCACCTCGCCACCGGCGGCATGGGCGAGGTGTACCGGGCTGAACACGTGCACCTGAAGCGGCCGGTGGCGCTCAAGCTGCTGCGCCGGGTCTTCTCGACCGACCCCGAGATGTGGGGCCGCTTCGAGCGCGAAGCCCAGCTGGTCTCGAAGCTCGAAAACCCCCACATCGTTCGCATCTTCGATTTCGGCAAGACCGCTGATGGCCAGCTCTTCCTCGCGATGGAATTCGTCGAGGGCGAGACGCTCGAAGATCGGCTGAAGAAGGGCCCGCTCGCGCCGGGCGACGCGGTGGAAATTCTGGCGCAGGTG
>JAYVNA010000345.1:0-5321 GCA_043758715.1 Archangium sp. | reverse complement strand
GAGGTTCTGCTGATCAACCCGCCCTGCGTCAAGGGAGCAAGCAGCCGGTCACCTGCGCTTCTTCTTCTTCACCGGCTTCTTCACTGGCTTCTTGACCGGCTTTTTTGCCGCCTGAGCGCCCGCATCAGCGGTGCCGGCGTCGACGGTGGCGGCGGGCCCGGCGTCGACGGCGTCCCCTGCCCCGGCGTCTTCGTCTTCCTCATCGTCACCCGCATCGGCTGCGACTTCGGTGACCACGGTGGGAAGGGCCGGGGCGCCGGCATCGGCGAGCACCGGCTCACCCGAGTCGACCTCGAGCATCGTCTCGTCGATCGGCAGGGGCAGTTCAGACTGGCGCTTGAGCTTGAGCGCGACGGCGCCCGCGAGCCCGACCACCACCAACAGCAACACCACCATCACCACCCGCAGGCCGGTGCCGGACGAGGCGGGCGCCGGGGCGGGCTGGAGAGACTGCGAAGTCTGCGCGGTCTGAATCGGGTCGACCTTGGGGCGAACGGCGGTGGGCTCGTTGCGGAGCTCTTCGTCATCGAGCTCAGGCACCGGCACCCCCTCGGGCGGCGTGCGCAATCGTTCTTGCCCCAGCGCGCGATGCCGCTCGGCTTCGGTGGTGTTGCGCGGGCGCGGTGGGGGCGGCGGGAGGGGCCCCGTTTCCCCCGCGTCGGGTTCACGAGTCAGAGGCCGGGGCGCGCGGGGGTTGGTGTCGTCCACCTCGGGCGGGCGCTGCACCTCGACGTCGCTGAGGGAGAGCGCGCGCGGGCCGCTGGGCCGGGTGGGCGAGTGTTCCCCCTCGGCACCGAGGGGCCGCGGGGCGCCGACGCGTGGTTGGGGCGCGCTCGACTCGTCGGTGTCGGCCGGTGAGCGCAGGGGCCGGGCGGCCGCGGTCACGTCGCCGTCTGAAGAAGAAGGGTGTCGCGCGGGGGCGCTGCTCTCGTCGGTGTCCGCGGGAGAACCGGGACGAGGTACGGGGGCGCTGTTCTCGTCGGTGTCGAACGGTGAACCCGCTCGAAGGCTCTGCGCCCGGCCTCGGAGCGCTCCGGCGCTGTCGGAGACGGGCAAGGCCGCGCGGCTCGGGCGAGGCGCGGCGGCGTTCGTCTGCGCGCTGTCCGGGACGGGAATGGCGGCGTTGGTATCGGCGGTGTCAGACCCGAGCGCCGACATGCCAGCGCGGCTCGGGCGCGGGGCGCTCACCTTCGGGGGCGGCGCGGGGACGGGCGCGCGCGGGTTGGTTTCAGGCTCGGGGCGCTCGGGAAATTCGGCGCGCGGGTTGGTGGCGGGCTCCGCCACGCGCGGCGACGGCGACGAGGGGCGGGGCCCGGCGGGAAGGTTCTTCGCAGACGCCGGCGGCAGCCCGTCAGCCGATTCCCAGGGCACGAGGGAACGCGAGGGCGAGGGGTCTCCCACGGGCGGAAGGGGAATTCGAACGTCGGTGCGCTCGAGCGAACCCTCGCCCAGGCCCAGCTCTTCGAGAGGCCCGATGCGGGGGAGCGTGGGCTCCGAGGGAGGTTCGAGGCGGGGGCCACCGGCGCCCGGCTGCGTCCCGGGAGGCAGCGGCAGCACGGCCTCGAGGTTCGGCGATTCTTCGATGAGCCCGCCCAGCGACTGCAGCAGCTTGATGCGGTCCTTGAAATGCGCGCTGACGACCTCGGCGAGCTTCTGGGCGGTGAAGAGCTGATCGCCGAGCACCGCTTCGACTTCATCGGCGAAGCCGGCCGCGTCTGACTGCCGCGAGTCGGGCTGGACCGAGAGCGCGCGCACCACCACGTCGTCGATCGCGGGCGTCGCATCGGGGTGCGAGGTGGAAGGCGAGGCCAGGGAGACCGGAGGGCTGGCGTAGTCGCCCGCGAACCCGGTGAGCACCGTGTGCAGCACTCCTCCGAGGGCAAAGACATCGGCCGCGAAGTTCACCCGGCCGATCGGACGGAATCGCGAGACCCGGGGCGCGCCCCAATCGAGCACCGAGACGTGGCCGTCGAAGCCGATCTGCAGGGCGGCGTCCTGGAGTCCGCCGTGAGGGCGCGGCGGAGTCACCCCGGCCAGCGCGCGGCAGGCATCGACGAGCACCCGCCCCACCAGGCCCAGGGGCAGCGGCTTGCCGGCGACCTCGAGGGCTTTGACCAGGTCGCGCAAGGTCACCCCGGGCACCCAGGGAAAGAGGGCGTGGCGCTTGCCCTGGAGTTCCCCCACTTCCTGCAGGGTCACCATGTTCGGCGCGGCCTGGGGCCAGGAGCAGTCGGTGCCATCTTTGATTTCCCGCAACACCACCAGCCGCGCGCCATGTTTCGCGAGGCGGGTATGCGAGGGCGCCCCGGGGGGGAGCGGCGTGACGAGCTCGAGAGCCACGGGGGACGCGCAGCTTATGCCTGAGCGGTCCGGAAGGGAGCTTCGAGTTCGGGGGCCGACTGCGCTAGAGCACCCGATCATGAACCCACAGATCTTTCGCGAGTACGACGTTCGGGGCCTGGTGGATAAAGACCTGACGGACAGCGTGGTCGAGAACCTCGGCAAGGGGCTGGCGACGATGGTCAAGCGGGCAGGCGGCACCACGGTGGTGGTGGGCCGTGACGCGCGCCTTTCGGGCCCCCGCTTCCGCGACGCCTTCATCAAGGGCGCCACCTCGACCGGCATGCACGTGATCGACGTGGGCGTGGTGCCGACCCCGATCGTCTACTTCGCCGCCAACACCCTGCCCGTCGAGGGCCTGGCGATGATCACCGGCAGCCACAACCCGCCCGAGTACAACGGCTTCAAGATGGGCGTCGGCAAGACGACCTTCTACGGCGAGACCATTCAGGAACTGCGCAAGCTGATCGAGAAGGGCGACTTCGAGACGGGCACGCCCGGCACGGTCTCGCACTTCGACGCGGTGACTCCGTACCTGCACTTCGTGTTGAGCACGGTGAAGCGCGGCCCGAAGAAGCTCAAGGTGGTGATCGACGCGGGCAACGGCGTCGGGGGCATCGTCGCGGTGCCGCTGCTGGAAAAGCTCGGCTACGACGTGGTGCCGCTCTACTGCGAGCCCGACGGGCTGTTTCCGAACCACCACGCCGACCCCACCGTCGCGAAGAACCTCGAGCTGTGCATCGCCAAGGTAAAGGAAACGAAGGCCGATCTCGGCATCGCCTTCGATGGTGACGCCGATCGCATCGGCGTGGTGACCGGGGAAGGCGAGATTCTCTGGGGCGACAAGCTGATGATTCTGCTCTCGCGCGCGGTGCTCAAGGCCGTGCCCGGGGCGGCGATCGTGGGCGAGGTGAAGTGCAGCTTCACCATGTACGACGACATCAAGAAGCACGGCGGCAAGCCCATCATGTGGAAGGCGGGCCACTCCCTCATCAAGGCGAAGATGAAGGAAACGCACGCCGCCCTCGCCGGCGAGATGAGCGGCCACATCTTCTACAAGGAGCGTTTCTTCGGCTTCGACGACGCGCCCTACACCGCCGCGCGCCTGCTCGAGATCCTCTCGCACGAGACCCGGTCGATCACCGAGCTGCTGGCCGACGTGCCGGTGACGTACTCGAGCCCCGAGCTGCGCTTCGACACCATCGAAGAGAAGAAGTTCGCCCTGGTGCAGCGCTGCACCGAGAAGCTGGCGGCCAGGGGCCTCGAGCTCATCACCGTCGACGGCGTGCGGGTGACGTGGCCCGACGGCTGGGGCCTCATTCGCGCCTCCAACACCACCCCGATCCTGGTGGTGCGGTACGAAGCGAAGACCGAAGCGCGGCTCGCCGAGATCCAGGCCCTGATCGACGGCACCATCTACGAGGCGAAGAAGGAACTCGGCGGGTAAGGTCTTCGCATGAGCCTTTCCTTGGGCATCGACCTGGGCGGCACCACCGCACGCGCTGCGGTGGTCGAGCGCGGGACCGGACGCATCGTCGAATCGCGGAAGGCGACCTGGGTCGATCGCTCCCTGGCGGCGGTGGTGAATGAAACGGCCGCCCTGGTGAAGGCGCTGCTGCAGACGCATGGCGAAGTGAGCGGCTCGATCGGCGTCGGCTTCGCGGGCATGTTGAACGGCCCGGTGGTGGTCAACGCCCCGAACCTCGGCTGGCGCAACGAAGACTTCGGCACTCCGCTCTCGGCGGCGGTGGGCAGGCCCGTGCGGCTGGTCAACGATCTGAGCGCGGCGGCCTGGGGCGAATACACGGCGGGCGCAGCGAAAGGCGCGACCGATTCGTTCACGGTGTTCGTGGGTACCGGCGTGGGCAGCGCGATCATCTCGAACGGCGCGCTGGTCGCGGGGGCCTCGCAGGTCGCTGGCGAATTCGGTCACGTGAAGCTAGTGCCCGAGGGTGGCCGGCGGTGCGGCTGCGGGCAGGACGGCTGTCTCGAAGCGTACGCCGGGGGCGCGCGGCTCGAGTTGTGGATGAAGGAAGAAGGCCTGCCCGGCACCGCCTCGCAGCTCGAGGCGCTCGCGGCCGGGGGCGACGCCGCGGCCCGGCGGCTGTACGACTTTGCGTCGGGCCACCTCGCGCTCGCCATCGCCAACCAGGTGACGGTGCTCAACCCCGGGGTGCTGGTGCTCGGCGGAGGGGTGCTGAGCCGTTCGCCGGGCATGGTGGCGCGCATTCGGGAGGTGGTGGCGCAGCGGGCCACGGTGGCCAGCGCGGCTGTGGTGCGCATCAGCATGGCCTCGCTGGGTGACGATTCCGGGCTCGTGGGTGCGGCGCTCCTCTCATGACTGGTTCCTGGGTCGCTCCATGACCAAAGAGGAGCTCCTTCGTCGCAAGCCCGTCTGGGAAGCGATGAGCGATCTCTTTCTCGATACCGAGACGCGCTGGAGCGTGCCGTACGTGGCGCGGCGCTGCGCGGAGTCCGGCTACGACGACGAAGAGCTCGAGCGCATTTTCTGGGGCGAGGTCTTCCCCGAGGCGATCCCCAACATGCTGCAGGTCGCCGGCGAATGGGGCCTGCTCGCGCTCGATGAAGCGGCGTTGATCAAACGCGCGAACCACCCCAGCATCCCCTGGCTGACGCGCCGCGCCCACGGGTGGATGGTGCAACACACCTGGCTCGCCACGCGGCAAGTCACCGCCTGGCTGCTCGAGCTCCCCGCCGAAGAACGGGTGGTACGGGTGAACGCGCTCCATCTGCTGGGGCACCGGTTCTTCACCGAGCCCCACGGGATTTCACTGGTCGCCAGCGCTGAGCGCTTTCGCGAGGTGCTCGCGATCGCCCGGGAAGAGTGGCGCCGCTACGAGCCGGTGTGCCGCGCGATGCTGGGGGCCGACGAGAGTTCGATGCCTGCTGATGGCTGCGCCGCGGCCGTGCGCGCGATGCTGGCTTGAACGGTGATCCAGGCCGGAGCCGGGCATCGAACC
>JAYVNA010000344.1:0-5323 GCA_043758715.1 Archangium sp. | reverse complement strand
AGACCAGCAGCAGCATTGTCTCACGGCCGTCGACCAGGCCCGCGTGCGCGCCATACGTGTAGCCGTGCTTCTCCCGAAGGTTCTGCACCAGCCGGCTCGTGAAAGAGCCGCCGAGCAGCACCGAGGCCAGCTCGAGCGGGGTGCGCATGGCATCGCCCGAGGAAACGCTCGGCTTGCCGAACAACACCACCGTCTGCGCCGCGCCCGGCTTGTCGAAGGCCACCCATTGTCCCGGAGCGCCCGCGGGCACGGGCGCCGTCACCTTGACCGACGTCGGCAGCCACGCCTTGGGCGAGACCTTGTCGAACATCGCCTTCACCGCGTCAGCGTCGACGTCCCCGACCAGCAGGAAAATCGTGTTCGAAGGCGACCAGTGCGCCGCGTGAAACTGCTTGAGGTCGTCAGTGCTCGAGGCTTCCACGCCCGCCACCGAGCCGAGCGCGAGATGGTTGCGGGGGCTCGCGCCGAACACCTCGGCCAGCAACTTCGCATTGCCGAACAGCACCGGGCTGTCGAGCGCGCTCACCACTTCAGATCGCCGGCGCTGCTTGACCGCGGCGACCTCGCCCGCATCGAAGCGGGGTTTGGCGATCACCTCGATCAGCTGACCGAGCGCCGCTTCCAGCTTCGGCGTCAGGGCCGTGAATTCCAGGCTCACACCGTCAGCGGCGACGTCGACCTCGAGGTTGGTCCCGATCGAGTCGAAGAACGCGCGCACTTCGGCGCCGGTGTGCGTGCCCGAGCCGGCCTCCTCGACGCTGGTGGCGGTGAGCATGGCGAGGCCCGGCTTGTCGGCCGGGTCGGCCAGCGAGCCCGCGTTGATCAACGCGCCGACGTGAACCAGCGGCACGCCCTTCTGGGGCAGCACCCACAGCTTCGCGCCCGACGAGAGCTGGCGCACCTGCACCACCGGCGGCGACCACGGGGCGGGCGGGGGAAGCGGTGGCGCGGCGGCGGCGAACGAAGAGACGACCAGCAACAGGCTGCAGACAGGGCGCATCACTTGCCACCTTCCTTCTTCGTTTCGGGCAGGAACGTCACCGTCACCTTGGGGCGCGTGAGCACCCGGCGCGCGGTCTCGGCGAGATCAGTCGGGCTGAGCACGTCGTAGCGGGTGGTGACGGAGTAGGGGACGAGGGAGGGATCACCCAGCTCGGTCTCGAGCTCATTGAGGAGGTCCGCGCGCACGAAGACCTGCTCCAGCTGGCTGAGACTGTCGACCTCGAGCAGCGCCCGCGCGCGATCGACCTCGGCTGCGGTGGCCGGGCTGTCGAGCAGCTTCTGCAACTCGACCTCGAGCGCCTTCTCGAGCTCGGCGGCGGTGTGCCCTTGCTGGGCGGTGGCGGTGATGATGAACAAGCCTGGCCCCCGCTGCACGTCGTTGCTCACGTCGACGCTGCTGGCGAGTTGCTGATCGAGCACCAGCGACTTGACCAGCCGGGAACTCTTGCCGAGGCCCAACACGTTGGCGAGCAGGTCGAGCTCGGGCTGGCCCTTGGTCCACGCCGCGGGCGTCAGCCACGCCAGCACCACGCGCTCGGCCTTCACCTTGTCTTTCCGGGTGACGCGGGCCGACTTCTTCAACTCGACCATCGGCGGCACCACGCGCACGGGCGCTTCCACCCGGGGGAGCGCACCGAAGTACTTCGCCACCAGCGCCTTCGCCTCGTCGGGCTTGAAGTCGCCGGCGATCACCAGCGAAGCGTTGGCCGGCACGTAGTGCTTGCGGAAGAAGGCCTTCACCTCTTCGACCGAGGCGGCGGTGAGGTCGGCGTGCGAGCCGATCACCGGGTGCTGGTAGGGGTGCCCGGCCGGGAAGATCTGCTCGAGAATGATCGGCATCGTCATGCCGTAGGGGCGGTTCTCGTAGCTCTGGCGGCGTTCGTTCTTCACCACCTCGCGCTGCAGGTCGACCTTCTCCTTCGTCATGTCGTCGGCAAGGTGAGCCAGGCGATCAGCCTCGAGCCAGAGGAAGGTCTCGAGCAGGTTCGACGGGCCGCTCTCGAAGTAGTTGGTGCGATCTTCGCTGGTGGTGGCGTTGTTGGTGCCGCCCGCCTGCTCCATCACCTTGTCGAACTCGCCGTTGGGGACGGCCGCGGTGCCCATGAACATGAGGTGCTCGAAGAGGTGAGCGAAGCCCGAGCGTCCCTTCACCTCGTCGGACGAGCCCACGTGGAACCAGAGGTTCACCGTCACCGAAGGCAGCCGATGATCTTCGTGCAGGATCACCGTCAAGCCGTTGGGGAGCGTGGAGCGCTCGAAGGGCACCGAGACAGGGGGCGTGGCTGCCACGCACAACACTGCGAGGGTCATCAGCATCGGCGCGGTCTAGCACCTCCGGTCTAGCGGGCGCGGTCGTAGTAGCTGGGGCGCAACGAGGCGATGAAGCGCGACTGGAACTCGACGGTGGAAAACGAGGCCACCTTCACGAACGCCGCTTCGAAGCTCAGGCCCTTCGCGCGCTGCTCGAACATCTCTCGCACGCCGTTTTCACCCACGAGCTCGATGAGGTAGCTGACCGCCTTCATCGCGATCGCATAGGCGAGGTGAAGGTTGCACTTGCCGCTCATGAGCCCGTCGAGGGGTTGCTCGCCGCCTTCGTGAATCACCCACCAGGCGATGTCATCGATGGCGCCGTGATCCTGCCCGGCCACCACCGAGGCGAAACCTTCGGCGAACCACGTCGGCCGCGCGCCACCAGCGATCTGGTGCTCGAGCAGGTGACCCAGTTCGTGCAGCGCGGCGCCGGGGTAGTCGAGCACGTGCCCCCACGAGCGCACGTCTTTGGGGGCGCGCAGTTGCATCTTGTTGCTGCCGACGGCGCGGCCGAACGCATCGCTGCCGCCGTAGCCGACCATCTTCTCTGCGGGGGTGATCTCTACTTCGACCGACTCGCGCAGTCCGCCCCAGGTCGCGAGGCGAGGCGAGGCCGCGGCGGTGCGCAGGGATTCTTCGATGTACTGGCGATCAGCGTCGCTCACCTCGACGTTGACCGCGGTCAGCTTCACTTCGATGGGCCCCGACTGCGTTTTCCGAAGGGCAGGCGCAGGCTTCTCAGCGCGTTTGGGCGGAGCCGAGGGGATCGCCTGCGAAGGCGGCGGAGCCGGGACGACCATCAGCTCTTCGCCTTCGGTGGTCTGGACCTTCGCGCCCGAGGGGATGCTCGAGCGATCGTCGGTGTAGTGGACCTCGCCCTTCTTGTCGGTCCACCGGAAGATGTCCTGCGCGCTGGCGGCGGTGCTGACGAGAAGGATCGCCGCCAGGCTTGTTTTCACGGGTAGGTGATTTGCACGCCCGCGAGGCCCATCGCGCCCGGGTTGCCAGACGAAGCGCCTCCGGCCCCCGCGCTGCCAGGCAGGAGGGACGTGCCGCTGACCGGCGTCCACGTCGAGCCACCGTTCTTGGCGAGTGCGTAGGAAGAGCCGCCCGCGCCGCCGCCGCCATGGCCGCCGTTGCCGCCATTGCCGCCGCGACCACCGTTGCCCCCGCGCGAAGCGGCGCCCTGATCGGAGGTGTAGTTCGAAACGCCAGCTGCGCCGCCGCTGCCGCCCGGACCACCGCTACCGCCCTGACCGCCCGCGCCGCCATTGGCCGCGCGCACCACCGTGCTCTGTCCAGAGACCGAGGCGTTGTAGAGGAAGAGGCCCACGGAAGCTCCGCCGCCCTGGCCTGCGTTGCCGGCAGCGCCGCCGCAGCCGCCTCCGCCGCCGCCACCGCCAGAAGAGCCGTAGAAATAACAGGCGTACCCCGAGACGGGGATCACGGGGGAAAGCCCGCCCGCGCCACCGCCGCCGCCACCACCGCCTCGTCCGGGTGCTCCAGCACTACCGGTTGCGCCGTTGCCAGGGGTGAAGCCACCCATGCCGAAGCTCCCCGCGTTCGCGCCCGTTCCGTTCGAGCCGGCCGTTCCCGGGGCTCCGTCTGCGCCGTACGAGGGCGAGCCGGGTCCGGGCGTCACGCCGTACGCTACGCCGACGCCGCCCGCGCCGCCGCCGCCGGGCGCCGCTGCACCGGCTCCACCGGTCGGTGCGGAGGTGCCGTTGTAGACCGTGGGTTGACCGCCGATGCCGCCCGGGAAACCACAGGTGCTGAAGCCTGAAGCGCCTGGGCTGGGCGCGGTGCTGCAGTAATCAAAGTAGATGTTGCAGAGCGCGAACCCGTTCGTGCGCGGGTCGTTGACGCAACCGTTGGGCCCGGCACCCCCGAAAACGCCCGCGGTGCCCGTGTTCTGACTGCCGCCCGCCGCGCCAGTTGCACCATTGCCGGCACGCAGGTCGAGGCTCTCGAGCTTGATGCCCGACGATTCCTTGATCGACCCGCCGAAGCTGCTGCGGTTGGTCGCATCGCCGTCAGCGGCGTTGATTCGCAGCGCCTGCACCACGACGTTGTTCGAGCCATCGACCTCGAGGGCGGGATTGCCGCCTGTGATCGTCACCTGGTTGATGAACGCACGCTGCCAGGTGACGGGGTCGTACGCGCCCGCCACGTTGATGTTCGAAGTGCCGAGCAGCCGCAGCGGGCCGGTGTACGTGCCCTGCGCCAGGTAGACGTCGCGCTTGTTCGTGGTGGTCACTGCCGTCATGGCCGCGGCGAGGCTGAGCATCGGCGCCGCCCGGGTGCCAACGTTCGAGTCGAGCCCGTTGGGCGAAACGAAGATGCCGTTGTTCAACTCGCCGTCGATGCCGTCGCAGTTGGCGTCGGTGAACAGCAGATCGGGAAGATCAGTCGCCGAGGTGAAGGTGCAGTTGTACTCGCAGCCATCGGTGGGATCGTTGTTGAGATCGACCCAGCCCGGCGCGCACACGAAGCTGCAGGTGGAGCTCGCGCAGGTCGCAGTGCTGTGCGGCCGCGTGCAGGCCTGGTTGCAGCCGCCGCAGTTGTTCGGGTCGGTGACGACGCTGGTCTCGCAGCCGTCGGGATCCATGCCGTTGCAGTTGTCGAAGCCGGCGTTGCAGGTGAGCACCCGGCACACGCCCACGTCGCAGCGGGGAGTCGCGTGAGGCAGGTTGCACACCCGGCCGCAGGCACCGCAGTTGTCGACGCGGGTGGTGGTGTCAAAGCCGTTGTCGAGGGTGCCGTCGCAGTCGTCATCGATGCCGTTGCAGAGCTCAGCGGTGGGCCGGCCCGGGGTGCAGTTGGCCATGCCGCCATCGACGCACGACGAAATCGTGCGCTCGCACGCGCCCACGCCGCAGGTCGCGGTCATCTGGCCTTCGTCGACGGTGCCATCGCAGTCGTCATCGACGCCGTTGCAGGTCTCCACCACCGCTTCGGGGGCGTTGCACACCACCGAGTTCGAGACGAGATCGCACTTCTTGAGGCC
>JAYVNA010000343.1:0-5326 GCA_043758715.1 Archangium sp. | reverse complement strand
CAGGCGCAGCAGGTGCAGATCAGCCTCTTTCCCCCGGTGACCTTCAGGGCCACCAACGAGCCCGTCTATTACGAGGGCCGGGCGGCGTATTGGTACGGCGGGCGCTGGTACTACCAGCGCGGCACCGAATGGGAATACTACCGCGAGGAGCCGCTGCACCTGCGCGAGTACCGCAGCAACCGGGTCCGGGTGATCCGCCCGCATTACGAGCGCCGTCAGCGCGGGTTTCGGTGAGCCGTTGAGCTGAGCCCCTCATCGGGCGGAGCCGCGTGACAAGAGCCATGGTCGTGCGTCAGGCTTCACCTGGCCAGCCCATGACTCCTGCCAGCGGCTTCTCCCACCCGCTCTTCGTCTGCATCGCAGTGCTGATCTTCAGCGCGGTGGTGCTCGAGAGCCTGGTGCTGCTGTGGCGGCACCGCCTCGACTACGCCTGGCGCGAGCTGGCCGCGAACCTCTTCATCTTGATCATCGGCGGTGGGCTGCGGCTGCTGGTGCGGGGCACGTTCGTCGCGGTGTTCCTCGCGGCCTCCAGGCTCGCGCCGGTGCACTGGGAATTCTCGGTGTTCAGCGCCGTCCCCTGCTTTCTCGGTGTCGATCTGATCTTCTACGCCTGGCACCGCTTGCAGCATCACCACCCGTTGGGCTTCGCCGTTCACTCGGTGCACCACAGCGCGCACACGTTCTCGCTCTCACTGGCAGGGCGGCTGCCCTGGGTGCTGCGGCTGACGGACGATTTGATGTGCCTGCCGATGGCGCTGCTCGGCTTCGACCCGCTCCTCATCTTCATGTGCATGGGGGTGAACTTCCTGGTGCAGTACTCCGTGCACACCGAGCTGGTGGGCCGGCTGGGGCCGCTCGACTGGTGGTTCAACACGCCGTCCAACCACCGGGTGCATCACCACGCCCTCGGCGGAGGCCAGCAGCACAACTTCGGCGCGGCGTTGATGATTTGGGACCGGCTGTTCGGCACCTATCGACGCGAGACGGGCCCGGCGCCCTTCGGCATCGAGGGCGTGCCGAACAGCGAGAACCCGTTCGAGATTCAGTTCCAGGGGCTCAGGCGCTTCTTCGCGCAGCGCTCACCGTGAGTCGTGCCGGCCGTTGAGGAACCAGGTGCGGACCTCGCCCTGGTCCTTGGCTTGAGCCGGTTCCCGCTCCTCGAGCGAGAATGACTCGGCCAGGCGCGCGCGGGTCGAGTCGGCCAGTTGAATGCGGCCGGTGACACCGTGAGATTCCATGCGGCTGGCGGAGTTCACGGTTTCTCCCCACACGTCATAGAGGAACTTGCGCTTGCCGATCACCCCGGCCACCACTGCGCCCGTGCTCAGCCCGATGCGCACCTTGAGTTTGTGCTCAGTGCCGGCGTTGTGCTGCTCGACCGCGTCCATCATGTCGAGCGCCATGTGGGCCGCGCGCACGCTGTGGTCGGCCACCGGCACCGGCAGCCCGGCGACCGCCATGTACGCGTCGCCGTTGGTCTTGATCTTTTCCATCCCGCGCTGCTCGGCGATCGCGTCGAAGCGGCTGAACAAATCGTTGAGCACCCCCACCATCACCTGCGGGGTGAGCGTCTGGGAAAACTGAGTGAAGCCGACGATGTCCGCGAAGAGCACGGTCACGTCGTCGAAGTTGTCGGCGATGACGTCAGAGAAGCTGTCGCCGGGCCGGTCCTTGAGCCGCTCGGCGATCGCGTGCGGCAAGACGTTGCGCAGCAGTCGATCGGAGACCTTCTGTTCGGCCTCCAGCTCGGCGGCGTGGCGCTTCGACTGCAGGTGCAGCAGCCGCACCTCGACCATGTTGTAGACGCGCAGCAGCACCTCGGCGAGCTCGAAGGGCTTGCTCACGAAGTCCCGGGCGCCGGCCTTGAGCGCCCGCAGCTTCTGGGCGGGCTCGGCGGTGAGCACCAGTACCGGCAGGTACCCTTCGGTCTCCACGGTCTTGAGCTGCTCCATCACCGCGAACCCGTCCATTCCCGGCATCTGCAGGTCGAGGATGATGAGGTCGTATTTGTTCGCCACGTGCAGCCCGAGCACCTCCGCGGGCTGGGAGGTGGCGGTGACCTGGGTGTAGCCAGCGCCGCGCAGCGTTCGCTCGAGCAGGACCACGTTGGCCGGCTTGTCGTCGACGATGAGAATTCTGCCCAGCATGACGTCAGCTGCGGTGATCATGGGTCACTCCGGGTGCTGCGTTTCGCGGCCCAAGCGCGAGGGCCTGGTTGACCGCGTCCATGAACTCCGCCACCCGGATGGGCTTGGTGAGGTAGCGGAAGAAGCCGGCCTGGAGGCCCCGCTCGACGTCGAGCGCCATGGCGTTGGCGCTCACCGCCACCACCGGAATGTGACTGGTGGTTTCGCCGGAGCGCATCAGTCTCATCACGTCGATCCCGTCGCGCGCCCCCGGCAGGTTGATGTCCATCAAGATGAGATCGGGCAACAGCTCGCGGGCCAGCGCCAACCCGAGGTCTGCGTTGATCGCGGAGACCAGGGTGAGGTGAGGGTGCCGAGCGATGATCTGCTCCACCAGCTTCAGGTTCGCGGGGTTGTCTTCCACGTAGAGCACGGTGGCGCGCCGGGTGGGCCGGTCCAGCAGCGGCCCTCCCGCAGCGGGTGGGGTGGCCGGGGCGAGTTCCGGCTCTCGCACGGCCTGGAGCTCGAACCAGAAGGTCGAGCCCTGACCCACGATGCTCTCCACTCCGATGGTTCCGCCCATCAGCTCGACCAGGCGTTTGGCGACCACCAGGCCGATGCCGGTGCCTTCTTCGCCGCCGCCTTCCTGGCCGAGCCGATTGAAGGCCTGGAATAGCTGGTCGAGCTGGTGCTGCGAGAGACCGGCGCCGGTGTCGCTGATGCTCACCCGGGTGCGGCCTGCGAGGCTGGTCCTGCAGTTGATCGTCACCTTCCCCCGCTTGCGGTTGTACTTCACGGCGTTCGACAGCAGGTTGATCAACACCTGCTTGAGCCGGGTGCGATCGGCCTGCACGAAGCAGGGCCCGTCGAAAGGGGGAAAGACGAGCGAGAGTTCTCGCGGCAGCGCCAGCGGCTCGATCATGCCCTGGCACTCGGCCAGCACCTCGTTGAGCGAAACCGGCTCTTCTGAAAGCGGCACCTGCCGTGACTCCACTCGCGCGAGATCGAGGATCTCGTTGATGAGCGTGAGCAGGTGCCAGCCCGCCTGGAGAATCTGAGCGATGCTTTCTTTGTGGCTCACGGAAGCCTGGGCGGCGTCCGTTTCCATCAGCTGCGCGAACCCGATAATGGCGTTGAGCGGGCTGCGCAGCTCGTGGCTCATGCTCGAGAGGAAGTCGGACTTGGCCTGGTTGGCCTTCTCGGCCACCGAGCGCGCGCTCTCGAGCTCGACGTTCTTTTCCTGCAGCGCGAGGTCGAGGCGGTTTCGATCGGTCACGTCACGCGCCACCGCGCAGACGCCCTGCAGCTTGCGATCACGATCGTAGAAGGTGGTGGCGTTGAGCGAGACCACCGTCTCCTTGCCGTCGCGCGAGCGGGTGGTCAGCTCGTAGTCGGTCACGGTGCGCTCCTGGAGCACCCGTTTGATGCCTGCTTCCGCGCGCTCGGGGTCGGTGAAGTAGTTCTTGAAAGGCGCGCCGATCAGCTCGTCGCGGGTGCAGCCGGTGAGCGCCTCCATCTGCTTGTTGACGTCGGTGATGATGCTCGAGGGGTCGGTGGTCATCAGCGCGTCGATGTTCGATTCGATGAGCGAGCGGGTGTAGAACTGTTGATCGCGCAGGCGTTGGTCGAGCTTCTTCTGCTCGGCTTCCACCTGTTTGCGCGCGGTGTTGTCGGTGCCGATCAGCAGGTAGCCGATGACGCCGCCGCTGGCGTCGCGCAGCGCGGTGACCGAGACGATCGCGGGGAAACGGCTGCCGTCCTTGCGCACGTAGGTCAGCTCGTAGATGTCTTCGATGCCGCGCCGGGCCTTGAACACCAGCGCTTCGAAGCCGGGTTGAATCTGAGTGCCCAGCTCGAGGCTGAGCGTCTGGGCGCGAACGAAGATCTCCTGCGGGTCGGAGATGTCGGCGGGCGTGATCTTGTTGAGCACGTCGGCCTCGGTGTAGCCGAGCATGCGCTCGGCCCCGACGTTGAAGATCTGAATGACGCCCTTGTCGTCGGTGGCGATGCTGGAAAAGTTGGCGCTGTTGAAGATCGCGCGTTGCAGGGCGCCCGCCTTGAGCAGCTCTTCTTCGGCGCGCTTGCGGGCCGAGTTGTCGGTGCCGATCAACAGGTAGCCGATGATCGCGCCTCCGCCGTCGCGCAGGGCGGTGACCGAGACCACCGCGGGAAAGCGGCTGCCGTCTTTGCGAATGTAGGTCAGCTCGTAGATGTCTTCGATGCCGCGCGAGGCCTTGAACACCAGCGCCTCGAAGCCCGGCTGAATGGTGGTGCCCAGCTCGAGGCTCAGCGCCTGGGCGCGGGCGACCACTTCCTGCGGGTCGGAGATGTCAGCGGGGGTGATCTTGTTGAGGACGTCGGCGACCGTGTACCCGAGCATTCGCTCGGCCCCCACGTTGAAGATTTGAATGACGCCCTTCTCGTCGGTGGCGATGCTGGAAAAGTTCGCGCTGTTGAAGATCGCGCTCTGCAGCGCCTGCTGCCGGTCGAGCTCGGCGCGATTGGTCACCAGGGAGCTCAGAACGCCGCTCCGAGGCCGAGCCGCAGGCGGGGGCTCCACACCAGTCGATCGCCGTAGTCCGTGAAGCCGCCGCCAGCGCCGAGCTGAAAGGTGAAGTGCTGGCCAAAGATGAAGTTGTAGCCGAGCGCCGCGCCGATGCCCCACGCGAAGGGGTTGCTGACCGCGCCGCCGTCCGTGCGCGCGAAGAGGTAGCCGCCGCTGAGGTACGGGCCTACCCACAGCCCGCCCGGTGCGTCCCTGATGAAGTGAAAACGCGCGCCCAGCTCGGGGTTGATGCCTACGAAGGCGGGGTCGCCGGGCGGCGTGAAGAGGCCGTGAAAGGTCAGAATCGAGAGGCCGGCGGTGAGGCCGAACCACGAGGCGACCGCGCGTTCGTATTCGATCGAGACCAGGCCGCTGAAGAGATCGCCCACGTTCACCAGAATGAGGTTGGGCGTGGGCGAATCAGCGCGCGCGGGCGCCGCGGTGAGCACAGCGGCGGCCGTCAGCGCCAGCATCAGCCGCTTCACGGAGTGGCCTGCGCGACCTTCGGGGTGCGCAGACTCACCACGCCCGCGCGCAGCAACACCGCGCACGCACCGAGCAGGGCGCCACCGGCGGCCAGGCCCACGGCCAGCGCCACGTCGGTCACCTTGTCGCGGCGGCGCTGCAGGCCGAGCGCGTCGAGCACGTCGATGGA
>JAYVNA010000342.1:0-15737 GCA_043758715.1 Archangium sp. | reverse complement strand
GTGCCTGAACTCATTGGGTGCGGCGCGTGACGAGTTCCAGTGACGGCGTAGCCTGGAGCCCACACTCCTGCGACAGCGAGGCTCCACTTCTGGATCAGCGCTGGCGCACGTACACCCGGTCGATGCCGAAGCTGCGGGGCTGATCCCCGGAGACGGTCTAGCTCAAGTCGCCGAATTGCTCGTGCACTCCCCGGCAGAACCCGACGAAGGCCTGCTCATGCAACCCCGCCAGGTGCGCGGCGCGCTGCATCAGCACGTCGCGGTGCTCGGCGTTCCACTTGCCCATGGTCTTCGCGCCCCGGCGATGCACCTCGCCCGCCATCACGCCGATCGCCCGCAGCGTCTGAGGCAGGGCCGCGCGATCGAAGTCTTTGACCGCCAGCTTCTCGTCGCTGGCGAACAGCGGCCGCACCACCACGGGAATGGCGCCCAGCGCCGCGGCGGCCAGCTCGAGCGGGGGGCGGGGCAGGCACCGGGCCCACGCTTCGATCAAATGCGCCGCGCTGAGCTGCGCGTCATCGAAGCTGCTGCCGCGCACTTCCTTGAGCTCGAGCAGCCGGGTCACGTCGCCGACCTTCACCAGGGCCATCAGCCGCTCCACCCCCAGGCTGCCGGTGCCCGCGATGCGCCGGGTGAGATCGATGAGCGAGACCGGCTCGCGCTGCCTGGTCACCTCGCTCCACACCTCGATGGCTTTCTTCACCATCGGCACGCACCAGGCCGGCGCTTGCGGCGTCTTTTCGTCGCGCACCAATCGTTCGGGGGCCTCGAGCCGCTTCGAGAGGAACTTGTCGTCGGGCTTCACCGAAGCTTCGTGCACGGTGTTCACCAGCGTGGTGGGCAGCCGCGCGCTCGCCCCGGCGACTCCCAGCGCATGGCCTTCGAGCACCTGTTGAGCGAGCCCGATGACCTCGAGGCCGGTGCAGCCCAGCTCGGGGCGCGCCAGCAGCGTCGAGGTGAGCAGCCGCACGACGTCGAAGCTCCACGGGCCCACGAAGGTCTCGTCGAAGTCGTTGACGTGCAGGGCCACTCCGCGCGCGGTGCGGAAGGTGCCGATGTTCTCGAGATGAAGATCGCCGACCAACGTGCCCGTGCCCGGAATCCCCCGCAGCAGCGCAGGCTCGAGCCGCAACGCCTCGGCCCACAACGCCGACGCGCCCCGCAGAAACGCGAACGGCGAGGCGGTCATGCGCAACCACTTGCGGCGCAGCAGCGCAGGTGAACGACCCAGTCGCTTGCGATCGGCTTCGAGCTGAACTGCGGCCAACGACATGAGTGCGCCTTCAGTGATGAGTGAACCACCACGCAGCCGCGGCGGTCCCGGCGCCCAGCACCGCGAGGGCCCCCACGATGACCAGACCCGTACGCGACTTCTTCGGCGCCGGTGCCAGAGACTCGCCTGGGCGAACCGTGAGCCTGGGCGCGAGGGCCTTTTCTTTCCGCGAGGGCACGGTCGCCTTGTGACGCGACACCATCGGGCGCTCGGGTTCGGTCGGCACTTCGAGCGCAGGGTGCGCCTTTTTCTGCGGGGGGCCGGGCAGGGGCTCGGTGGTGCGCTCGGCCTCACCCTGGGTTCTTCGTTTCACCGGCTCGCGATCAGGCTCGGTGATCACTTCCAACCGCCGTTCCTGCTCGGTGCGCGCGGGCACCCGCACCAGGGTGTCGCTCTCGCCGGGCAGGGGCGTCTTCTGGGGTGCAGGCGCTTCCCGGGTGGGCGCGCGCGTATCGCCGGGCGCTGCGGGCGGCGCTTTGGGCTCGGGCCAGGCCCGCTCGTCCACCTTCAGCGCCTGCAGCGCGAGAATGAAGTCGGCCATCGAGGGGAACCGGTCGCGGGGATCTTTCGCGCAGGCGCGCGCGATGAACGAGTCGATCGCGGGGTTCGCCAGCTGGGAGTCGACCCAGCCCAGCGGCGCCACCACCGTCTGAATCTGGTGCATCAGGATCTGGGTGATGTTCTTGCCACCGATCGCCACCGCGCCGGTGAGCATCTCGAAGAACACCAGGCCCAGCGCGTATTGATCGATGCGGCCGTCGATGGGTTCGTCCTTCACCTGCTCCGGCGACATGTAGCGGGGCGTGCCCGCGAGCATTCCTTCGCCGGTGAGCCGCAGCCCGGTGTCTTTGAGCAGCCGCGCGATGCCGAAGTCGAGCACCTTGACGTAGGTGGTGCCGAGGTCTCTGCGCACGCGCAGGTTCTCGGGCTTCACGTCGCGGTGCACGATGTGCCGATCGTGCGCGAACGCGAGCACCTGCGCGACCTGCACCGCGATCGCGCGCGCTTCGCCGAAACGAAGCCTTCCTTCGTTCTTGATCACCTCGCGCAGGTCTTCCCCTTCGACCAGCTCGAAGCACATGAAGAGGCGCTGCTCTTCATCTCGGCCCAGATCCAGAATCTGCGTGGCGCCCGGGTGCTGCACCTGCAGCGCCACCTTCGCCTCACGCAGAAAGCGGGTCGCGCGCGTTTCATCGGTCGACGGCTCGGGGTCGAGGAACTTGAGCGCCACCTTGTTGCCCACGCCCAGTTGCTCGGCGAGGAACACGAGGCCCATGCCGCCGCTGCCCAGCCGCGAGATGATGCGGTAGCGGCCCGCGATGATCTGATCGGGCATCGGGACCTTCACGGTGCTGGTCCCCGGGCTTTCGCTCATTCTCAGGTCGACCGATCGCGGCGTTGGCGTGCGAGCTCGAACTGCCGGGTGAGGAAGTCCTTCACGCTGCGCCCCGCGGCCGCCAGTTGCTGGGGAATGAACGACGCCTTCGTCATGCCGGGCAGGGTGTTGATCTCGAGCAGCGTCAGGCCCGCCGGGGTGAGGATCATGTCGGTGCGCGAATACCCGGTGCAGCCCAGCGCCTGGTGCGTGAGCACCCCCAGCGCCTGGGCGGCTTTCGCTTCGCTCTCGGTGAGCGGGGCCGGAGTGAGCTCCTCGGTGCCCTTGCCCAGGTACTTGCCGGCGTAGTCGAACGCTCCGCCGGGAATCAGCCGCACTTCCGACACCGGGAGCGCGGTGGGGCCACTCACGTCGTCGACCACGCCCACCGTCAGCTCGCGGCCCTCCACGAAGACCTCCGCCAGGTAGTTGAGGCCAAAGCCCGAGAGCGCCTTCGCCGCGGGCTCGATCTCGGACTCCGAACGCAGGTGAATCAGCCCGTGACTCGAGCCATCGGCTTGCGGCTTGAGCACCCAGCGCGGGTGCGCGGCCAGCAGCGAAAGCAGCGCGGCCCTCGCTTCGTCCACGCTCATCGGGGGCAGCGAGCGCGCCTCGGCCACGGTCGCGCCCTTCGCCCCCGCCATCTTACGCGCGATCGCCTTGTCGAACGCGTCGGCGCTGGCGGCACTGCCAGAGCCGGTGAAGGCGAGGCCCCGCTGCTCGAACAGCCGCTGCGTCTCTCCGTTCTCACCGGCGCCACCGTGGAGCGCGAGGAAGAAGCTTTTGCCCTTCGCGGCTCCTGAATCGAGGGCGGCTTCCAACGTGGGGAATGCCGCGGTGCCCGGGGGCGAAAATTCCTGTTCGAAGGGCCGGGCATGGGCCCCGAGCACCTCGTGCGTGACCGTGAAGATCGCGCCTTGCCTGCTCTGAAACCAGCACGCCGCGTCGGGCAGCTGCGTGCTCACGTTCTGGGCCGAAGCGACGGAGACCAGCCGCTCGCTGGAACTCCCGCCGAAGAGAATGATCACATCCGAAGCCATGAGCCGAACAGTCGCCGTTTTTCAGGCACGGTGCCACTTCAACGCGCGCCGTGGCAGCCTGAACGGCATGTGGCTTCGCCTCAGCTTTTTCCTCGCCGTCCTGCTCACTGCTTCGGGTTGCAAGAAGGACCTCAAGCCCCTCGCACCGCAGCCGCCGGAGACGCGCGCGAGCGGAGTGCTGATTCAGCAACTGCGCGCGGGGTTCGATGATGGTGACGTCGCGAAGAAGGGCGACAAGATCTCCATTCACTTCACCGGCACCGTGCTCGATGGCGGCGTGTTCGACGACTCGCACGGCCGCGGCGCGTTCAACTTCTGGGTGGGCGAGGGGCAGGTGCTGCCAGGCCTCGACGAAGGGCTGCTCGGCATGAAGGAAGGCGAGCTGAGGGTCATCACCGTGCCGCCTTCGCTGGGCTACGGCATGGACGCCAAGCCGAAGATTCCGCGCAACTCCACCCTGGTGTTCGAAGTCGAGATGCTGGACGTGCGTTAGGGAACGGTGCGCAGCCGCGCGTTCATGCGCCAGCCCAGGGCCACCCCGCCCGCGACGATCACCCAGAACAGCCACGGCGAGGCCCAGGTCTCCAGGCCGCTGCGCAGGGTCATGCTGAAGATCGAGGCCAGCGCGGTGATGGGCAGGAACACCGCCGCGATGGTGTTGAGCTTGTGGCCGTCACGCGCGAGTTCGAGGCTCACCTTCGCCTGCGCCTCGGCCTGCTGCGCGGTGGTGAACTCGAGGGCATCACGTGCTTCCGAGACGAGCAGCTCTGCCGCGCGTTCCACTTCGCCTGCGCGATCGCGCAGGTTGATCAACTCCCGGTCATCGATCGCCTCTCGTGCTTCCTGCAACGTGCGCAGCAGGTTGCGGGTGGTGCGATGCAGCGGGGTCGCGGTCTTGAGCACCTGGAAGAACTCCGCGGCACTCTTCGCCCCTCGCAGCAATTCCTCACAGCGCGCGGCCGCTTCTTCGAACTGACTCACGTGTTGCCGCAGCGCGCCGACGCCTGAGCCCTGGCCCGCCGACTTCCACGCCCCCGCGGGGTCGCGCCAGAACAGCCGGCCTTCGCGCTCCGCGTCTCCGGCCTCAGGCACTTCGTGCAGCACCAGCAGCAGGTGTCCCTCTTCACCCATCTGCCGCTGCCGTCCGACGCGTTCTCCCACGCGCTCCCGAAAGCGCTTCGGCACCGCCCAGCTGCTCGGAATCAGGGTCTTCATGTGCTCGCAGCTTCAGCAGCGAAGGTGA
This sequence comes from Archangium sp., assembly GCA_043758715.1. Lineage (GTDB taxonomy): Bacteria > Myxococcota > Myxococcia > Myxococcales > Myxococcaceae > Archangium_A. The sequence continues at coordinate 10,806 of JAYVNA010000342.1, read as the reverse complement.
CGCCGGGGTGACGCCCGCGAGGCGCCCACGAAGCATCTGAGCGGGTGGAAAATGACCGTGACGGCAGCCACCCCTCGAAACCTGGGGACGATCGTTGCGATAATCAGGGCAGAGCAGGGAGGGGGGGAATCACATGGCGATCAGCACTCAGGCGCTTCGCAGCAGCTCACTGGCGGAGCTCGAGCTCGAGCGCGTGTATCGGGAAGCAGCGCCGGGTCCGCTGCCGAAAGGCACGTTCAGCGGAAAGGTGCTGCATCGCATCGACTCGCCCTTTGCGCGCTCGATGAGCGGCTCGGCCGTCGCCTGGCCTTTCGAACGCCTCAGCTTCGGCGTCGACTTCATCGCCGGCGCCTGGTTCTTCCTGCACCCTGGTTTGCGGCTCGGTCATTTCCGCGCGACGTCCGGGCCCTCGCGATGGCGTGACACCCAGACCCTTCAACTTCACTACGACCTCTCGCGGTTGCCGTTTCGCGAGCAGCTCTACGACGAGGTCAAGCCCTTGAGCGAGACGCTGTGCCTGGGGCTGGGCGGGCTCAACCGCCAGCCAGAAGCGGAAGGCGACCTGTTCTTTTTTCTGCTCGAGGCTCGTGAGAGCCCGAACGCGAAATCGAACGCGCCGCGTCCCCGCGGGAAGGGTTGATGCTGCGTGGCTTCGCAGGGTGGGGCGCTACTTCCAGCGAAGGCCCTCGATCACCTCGAGCGGGCCGCCGCACGACACCTCGTGGCAGGCCTTGCAGCCGTCGAGCACGCCTTCGTACGTGTCCCGCGAAGGTCTGGCGTCGAACGCCTTGACCTTCGCGAGGTAGCCCCGCGCGAGCCCGTCGAATGCAGGCGTGCGATCGTCTGCCGCGGTGGGCCAGCTGCAACGAAGCTTGCGATGCACGGGGAAATGCGCGCTCACGCCGGCATCGGCTTGCAGCTGCAGGCGAGCGTTCTTCCAGTCGGCGACGAAGGTGCGCATCAGCGTCGCGAGCTCGCTGGCGCCGTTGGGGTTGATCTCGGAGGCGATGAGGTGACCCGGGCTGCCCGGAACGCCGGGCATCAGCACCGTGCTCGCCGTGCAGTCATCGGGTGGTGGGCCCGCGTCGACGGGCACCGGGGCCCGCGCGCACGACAGCACCACGCACGAGAAGAGAAGCGCTCTCACAGGTCTTTCAAGTGGTGAATGGGCGTCCCGCGCGCTGCCTCGGGGCGGTCTTTGGTGGAGATGCTCCACACGTCGACGTCGGGGTCGTCATCGATGTTCGCCACGCACGCGATGGTGACGTTGCAGTCGGGGCAGGTGCCCGCCAGCCCGGTGGAGGCGCGAATGTCGGCGGGCAATTTGATCAACAGATCTTCGAGCAGCACGTTGCGCCGCTTCGAGTCGGGCCCGTAGCCGACCGATTGTCCCAGCGGAGGCGACGCCAGCTCGTCACGCCGGGTGAGCTGACCTTCGGGTGCGAAGAGGTAGAGGTAGCGATTGCCCTGGCTGGGGACGAAGCCGATCTCCACCGGGTGAATCGAGTAGGCGTTGCGCTCTGAATAATAAGCGAACTCCAAGCCGATGATCTGCCGCAGGGTCGAGCGGCATTCGTGATCGCGCGGCGGACCCTTCACCATGTTGCAGCCACACAGCGCGAGGAGCAGGCAGAGGGACCGCACCCAGCCCCCTCTACCCCGGCACGGCGGTCAAAACAGCCGTCAAAACAGCCACGAAGGCGAGGGCCGCTCCAGCCCCGCCAGCACCGCTTCTGCCGCGCGCACGCCGTGCCAGTTGGCTTCTTCGAACAGCGCCAGCCCGCCGAGATCGGTATGCGCGAAGTGCAGCGAGTTCTCGAGGGGCACCTGCGCTTGCCTGCGCGCTTCCCCCCAGATGAACCCGGGCACCGGCCTCACCATCGCGTGGCCCCAGCGCATCACCTCGATGCGTTGCAGCTGCTTCTCGAGCCCGTAGTGCGCGGGCAGCAGGTCGGCCAGAATGATGGCGCGCCAGTCTTCGTAGGTGGTCGCCAGCAACCGTTTGCGTTCGGCCACCGCGTCGCCTTCCGCGAGCGGGTAGTACCAGGTGGCGACCGCGGGCCCGATGTCGCTGGCGCGCGGCGATTGGTGGCTCGCCATCACGTAGCCCAGCGACTTCGAGTCGTAGAGCACGTTGTCCCACGCGAGGGGGAAGCCGCGGCCACGGGGCTTTTCCGAGAGCGTGAGATTCGCCACCACCCAGGGGCCGCTCCCGAACGCGTCGAGAAATTCAGGCCGCTCGGTTCGCCACGCGGCGAGCACGCGCCCGGCCACGTGACGCGGCGTCGCCAGCACCACTTGCCTGGCGAAGTACCTCGAAGGCGCGCGCGTCTTCGCGTCGATCGCGTGCGCGTGCCAGCCGCCTTCGGTCTTCTCGACGGTGTGCACCAGCACGTTCTTGCGGAGCCGTTCGGCGCCCACGCTCTTGCTCAGCTGGGCGATCAACTTGCCGTTGCCTTCGGGCCACGACAGATAGCCGTCGTTCTTTTCCTGCCCGGTCTGCCGCGCGCAGAAGTACCAGAGCCCGGCCCACGCGCTGATGTGCTGCGGCGTCGCGCCGTAGTCGTCGCGGCAGGCGTAATCGACCATCCACCGCAGGCGGGGCGAGGTGAAGTTCTCGCGCGCCATCCAATCCGCCATGGTGAGGCGATCGAGCTGGGTCCATTCGGCGTCGTCGCTGCCGGTCTCGATGGGCACCGAGAACGCCTTGCGGCCCTTGCCGTCGCGCGCGGCCGCGAAGGTGGCCATCTGCGCTTCGAAGCGATGGAGCTGCGCCAGGTCTTCTGCGCTCGCGCCGGCGCGCAGGTAAAGGCCCTCGTACCAGGTGCCCCGATAGAACAGCCGTTCCTCGGGTTCGTGAATGAGCACCTCTTCGGCGAACGTGGGTGCGCCCGTCTCGTCGAGGCCCGTCACCACTCCCAACTCGCGCAGCAGCCGCGGCACCGGGCCTGAATCGGTGAGCGGCGCTGGCAGATAGTGCGCTCCCCACGGATACCGCGAGATCCCGTTTTCGCCGCTCTGCGCGGTGCCGCCCACCACGCCTTCGAGCTCCACCACCAGCAGCGACTCGAGCCCCGCTCCTGCGAGCCGCCAGGCCGCCGACAACCCCGCCGCGCCCGCGCCCACCACCAGGCAGTCGAGGCGCGCGGTGTCTGCAGCCGCCCGCGGGAGCTCGCCTTCGCGCAGCAGGTGGCCGAGCTCATGAACGTGATCGACGATCGCCCCCGGCACCTCCGGTGGCGCAGGGCGCTTGCGGCACGACTGCAGCGCCGCCGCACCGAGGAACGAGAAGATGACGTCACGCCGGGAGATCACTGGCGGACCCTCTTAGGCCGAAATGTCTTTCGAAATTCCCCCTGAAATGAGTCCCGGAATGTCGCCTGCGTTGACAAGGCTTCCCAGAATCCAAGTCCTGATCCAGGCCGACAAACACGCACACCCGCACCGCGGAGCCATTCCATGACTGTTCGGATCGCCACCACCCGCCCCACCATCCCGTCGCCCACCACGCCGGTCCCGCTGCCGGTGCCCAGCGCCGCCAGCATCAAGCACGCGGAGGCCCTCCTCACGCGGGTCGGCTTCAGCCCCGGCAAGGTCGACGGCAAGGTGACGCCTGCGTTCACCCAGGCCGTGAAGGACTTCCAGAAAGCCTGGGGGCTCGGGGTCACCGGCACGCTCGATACCAAGACGAGCGATCGCCTCACCTCGACCGCCAAGCGCGTCGCCGCGCACAAAGACGACTTCTTCGTGTCGGTCGGCCAGAAGTCCAGGTCGATCGCGGTGCTCGAGCATCGGTTCCAGAAGCTCGGGTATTCCACCGGCAAGGCTGACGGCGTGTACGGCCGCGACACTGCCGAAGCGGTGAAGGCGTTCCGCAAAGATCAGAAGGAACTGACCGACGGCGCGCAGTGGCTCGGCAAGAAGGCCCGCCAGGTGCTGCGCGACGAAGTGAAGAAGCTCGGCCACACCCCCGAGCGCCGCCGCCTCGCGCCCACCAGGTCGCAGGCGCGCCTCGACGCCCTCACCCAGAGGGCCTGCGGCCAGCTGCAGGTCGGCTCGAAGGGCGCGTCGGTGAAAAACGTGCAGGCGCACCTCAAGGCCGCCGGGTTCGACCCCAAGCACACCAGCGGTACCTTCGATGAGCGCACTGGCGCCGCCGTCAAGGCGTTCCAGGCGAAGTCGAAGCTGCCCGTCACCGGCGCGGTCGACCCCCGCACCTGGAAGGCGCTCAAGAAGAGCTTCATCCTGTCTTCCAAACCGGCGGACCCCGCGCAGAAGCTGGGCGAGCGCAGCGGCGCGGTGAAGGCCAGCGAGAAGCTGCTCAAGAAGCTCGGCTTCAACCCCGGCCGCATCGACGGGCTGTTCGACGCGCGCACCGCGAAGGCCGTCAAGGCGTACGAGAAGCGCGCTCACCTGAAGACCGACGGCGCCATCGGCACCCACGAGTTGGCGAAGATGAAGAAGGACGCCAAGGGCGACTACCGCAACAAGGTGCTCGAGACCGCCCGCCGCTTCCTCGGCTTCCACGAGCGCGGCGAGAACGGCAACCCCTTCTCGAAGTTCTTCGGCCGCGGGCCCGAGGCCTGGTGCGCCGACTTCGTGAGCTACTGCTACACGAAGGCCGGTCACAAGCTGAACCAGAGCTACACGCCCACGCTGCTCGCCCAGCTCAAGAGCAACGGTACGTACACCCGCAACAACCCAAAGGCCGGCGACATCATCATGTTCGACTGGCACCCGGGCAGCGGCGTCTCGGCCGAACACACCGGGCTGGTGGAGAAGGTGTTCCGCAAGAACGGCCGCCTCTACGTGCAGACCATCGAAGGCAACTCGAGCGACTCCGTGCGCCGCAACACCTGGGCGGTGGGTGACTCGGTGATCGCCGGCTTCGGCACGGTTCGTTAAGCGCTCTTGAGTTCGCCCGCGACGGGGCGATCGACGATGCCCATCACCTGCTCGAGCCGCACCTCGAGAAAACGGGCCTGGCCTTCGTCGTTCAAGCTCGGGAGCAGCGAGATGCGCTTTCCATCAGTGAGCAGGGCGCACAGCTCGTAGGTGGTGGGGCGCCGGTTGCTGCGCTTTTCCAACACGAAGAGCTGCGCGACCTCGCGCGTCTGCAGGTGCCGCTGGCCGCGCCAGGGTAGCGGCCCGTGCTTGACGTGCAGCATGCCGTTGTTGAAGCGCACCTCGGTCGAGTTGAAGAACGACGCGAGGGTGAAATAGGCGAGCCCGATGCCGACCCACACGTGGGGAATGAGCAGGCCGAACAGCAGCCGCTCGGGGTGCCTGAAGCCTTCCGTGCCCGCGAGGGCCATGGTGCCCAGGACGCCGTTCCAGAGGAGGCCGAACGGCACCAGGAACAGCGCCGCCCAGGTGAACCACCGCCAGCGCACCACCAGGGACCCCGGCGCGGCCTCGATCTGCCAGTTCTGGGGCGCGGCCACCATGACGTTGCGCGGCCGAATCACCCGGGTGGAGTCGAGATCGATGAGCGCCTTGCACGACGGACACCGCGCCGCGGCCAGGGACTCCGCGATGGCGCTCGGGGGCAGGGCGGTGCTGCACGACGGGCAGTTCGTCACGGCTTTAGTTCTTCTCGAGAATGTTCGACTCGAGCTTCTTCGCCTCGTTCACCATGGGGTCGGTGGGCGGCGCCTTGGCCTGAATTTCCCGGGCCAGCTCGAGCGCTTCCTTCAGCTCGCCCAGCCGCACGTGCGCGAGCGCGAGGTTGTAGCTGACCCGAAATTCGCCAGCGGGCGCGAGGGGGCGCGCCTTCAGCAGCAAGCCCCTGGCGTCCTGGTGCTTGGCCTTCACCTGCGTCTGAATCAGCAGGGTGGCGAGGTTCATCAGCACCTTCCACTGATCAGGCTTGGCGGCGATCGCCTTGCGGTACGCGTCTTCGGCCTTCGCCTCGTCGGGAATCGCGTCGTACAGATTTCCGAGGTGGAACCACGCTTCCCAGTTCTTCGGGTCCTTCGCCAGCAGCGCCTTGGCGGCCTGCTCGCTGCGATCGAGGTCCCCGGTCAGCAGGGAAAGGTTCGCGACGTTGAGCCAGGCCTGATCATGATCAGGCGCCACCAGCAGCTCGCGCTCGAGGTACTGAACGGCGCCCTCGGTGTCGTTCATCATCATCGCGCAGGCGGTGACCTTCTCGAGCAGCGCGGGGTGTTCGCCCACCGCCTCGAGCCCGCGATCGAGCACGTCGCGCGCGGCCTTGAATTCCTTCACCTCGAAGAGCACGTCGGCAAAGGTGGCCCAGCTGTCGGGGTTCTTGGGCGCCACCTCGGTGGCCTTTTCCAGCGCCTTGAGGCCCTTCTCGTATTGTTTGAGGGAACGCAGCGCGAGGCCCAGGGTGATGAAGGCGTCGGCGTTCTTCGGCTCGAGCTCGGTGGCCTTGATCAGGTACGGCACCCCTTCGCCCGCGCGCTTCTCGCTGGTGAGCAGGCGGCCGTAGTTGAACTGGCACAGGAAGACGTTGGCCCCCAGCTGCGCCCCCTTCTCGAGGTGCTGCAGCGCCGTGTGCACGTCTTCTTCCATCTCGTGCACCAGGCCCAGCAGCGTCCACCCGAGCGCATTCTGCGGGCCGACCTTCACCGCCGCCATCGCGTGCGTCTTCGCGTCGGGCACCTGGTTGGTGAACAGCGCGATGCGCGCCAGCCCCACGTACACCTCGGGGATGGTGGGGTTGCGCTCGAGCAGCGTGTTGAGCTCGCTGGCCGCGGCGTCCAGGTTGCCGGCCTTCAAGCTGGTGTCGGCCTGGCGCAGCAGTTCCTTCGAGCTGGCGGTGGTGCCGGTCTTCTCTTCGTTCTCGGCGAAGAGCTTCTTCGCCTCGGCGTAGCGGCCAGCTTTGAGTTCGACGAGCCCCTGACGAAACAGTTCGGTCTGTGCCATGCGGCCGCGGAGTGTGCCGCAGTTATCCCGCGAACACGACCGAAACGAGGCCACGGTACGGCGCGCGCAACGAAGGTGAGGTGCAGCGATGACGGCTCATTCCTCTTCGGGCAGCTCCCACTCGCCGCCGAGCGGAACGCCGCCGTCGGCCTGCGGGGCGAACGAGAACTGCAGCGTCTTTCCCAGCGGTGCTTCGCCGGACTCACCGTTCTTGCCGGAGCACCTGATGAATGCCTCTTGGCGGCAGGGGTCGACCAACAGCAACGTGCAGCTGCGCGTCACGCGCTCGGCCTTCTGTCGCGCCGCGGCCTGACGCACACACCTCGCATGTTCGCGGTGCTGTTCCTTCGCGAACTCGCGCCTCTCGCGCTCGACTTGCTCCTTCGAGAGGCCGCTCGAAATGGTGAACCCCACGTCGCGCGCGCACTCGCCCTCGGGCCAGTCCTGACCGGACTCTGCTTCCAACTCCAGCGTGGGCAGCGGCTCTGCGTCGGCCTCCGCCTCCGTGGGCTCGCTCAGGCTGAAGTTCACGCCGCGCGTCTCGTAGAACTCGCCGGTGCACATCGCGCTGCCAAAGGAACGGGGGCACACCCACGCGGGCCTCGAACAACCGAGGGCAGCCGGCGCCATCACCCGAACGCACGGCTCGTTTTGCCAATCGATTACCAGCTTGAGGGGGTGCTGCTCGGCAAACCGCTTGCGCTGCGCAAGCGAGGGCCCGGCAGGCGCAGCTGCAAGAAGCAGGAAAACGAAGGGTAACCACCGTGTCATGAAGAACAGTCGTCCGGCGCGGTGTTTTGGGGTCGTGCACACGGCATCCACTCAGGAGACGCCGTGTCGTCAGTCGCCTGTTACCAGGGCAGCCACGAACGGACCGTCTTGGCGGCGCTCGAGACCGTGCTCGCCGCGCTGCTGGCCGCGTTCGACACGTTGCTGGCCGCGTTCGAGACGGTGCTCGCGACGCTCTTCGCCGCGTTCGAGACCGTGGTGGCGGCCGCGCGAGCGGTGTTGGCGACGACCGTGACGGCGGCCCTGGTGGTGGCGACGGTGGCACGCGCGGCGGCGGCGACGGTCTTCACGCCGGCCTTCACGGTGTTGACGGCCTTGTCACCGACGACCCTGCGCGCGGCGGCGGTGGCGTCGTGAATGTCGATCTTCCCGTCGTGGTTCACGTCGACGGTGTTCTTCGCCATCTGGCCGATCTGCTTTACGTCGACTTCGACCGCGACGGAGCCGCCCAGGCCGACGCCGAGCGCCGCGCCGAGTGAGCCACCGAGCTTCAGCTTGCCGTCCTGGTAGCCGATGACGCCGCTGGCGGTCGCTTCGGCGCCCGCGCTCGCGTACCCAGACGCCTTCACTGCGAAGGGGCCGGCCGAGACCTTCACGTCAGCTTCGGCCTTGGCGACGGCCGAGGCGCCCAGCTTGCCCTCGAGAATCGCGGTGGGCGGGTTGCGGGTGATGACCGCCTTGCCCGTCGCTTCAGCCGACAGCTCTGCCGAGACCTTCGCGTTGCCCTCGACGCCCGCGGTGAGATCGACGCCCGCGAACTTCACCGGCTTGGTCTCGAGCTTGCCCTTCACCGACGCTTCAGCCGAGACGCCAGCCTTCGCGCCCACGCGCAGGTCGAGCCCGTTCGCGTTCAACTTGCCTGACGCGTCGAAGGTGGCCTTCGCCTCGAGCTTCGCCTGCGCCTGGTAGCTGGCCGTGCCGTGATCGCCTTTGACCTCGCCCTTTCGCTCGGCGTAGAGCCCGGCGACGGCGGTGCGGTTGAACTTCGCGTCGACGCCGTTGGCGCCCACGGTGACCTTGCCCTCGCCGCTGATGCCGACGCGGCTGCCGACGAAGCTGGGCGTGGTGAACGCCGCGGGCTTGCCGGTGGTGTCGAACTTCTTCTCTTCCCAGACGGTCTTCTTCAGGCCGGCGGCGCCCGCGAGGTCTCCGAGCTTCTGCGCCTTGTCGAGCTTGCTGCTCTTGTCAGTCTGGCTGAAGCCCTTGTCACCCTTGGCGTCCTTCAGCTCCCACTGTTTCTCCTTGCCGACTTCCTTGTTGAACGAGTTCTTCTTCCAGTCGGCCGAGTCCTTCAGGGTGAAGGTGCCGTCCTTGAATTCCTTCGACGAGCTCAGCGAGAAGTCGGTGCCGACCGTCGACTTCGAAGTGGTGGTGGTGAGGACCTGGCCCTTCTTGCCCTGGCCCTCTTCCATCGCCGCCAGGTTGCCCTTGGTGAGCACCTCGGTCTTCTTCTCGGTGACGGTCTGCTTGGTGTTGAAGGCGCCCTTGGTGGTGGTGCTGCCCTGGGTGGTGGTGATGTGGCCGTGCTCGGTCGCGGTCTCGCGGCCGACGCTCACCTTCTGGTTGCCGTAGGCGTCGAAGTTGGTCGACTTGCTGTTCTTGGTGGTGACGTCGCCCTTCTTGACGGACGTCTCGTTCGACTGGGTCGACGTGGTGCGGCCGAGAATGTCGCGGCTCGAGGTGAGCTTGCTCTGAGTCTCGCGGTTGCCGGTGGTGCGCGTCTCTTTGAAGTTGAGCTTGCTCTCGCCGGTGTACTTGTTCCGGGTGGTGGTCAGCTCCTGCGAGAGCTTGGTGCCCTTGGAGTTCTTCTCGAAGGTGGTGGTCTGCGAGCCGTCCTTGTTCAGCGCGGAGGTGCCCTTGCCCTTGCCCAGCGCGCTCGCGTCCTTCGTCTTCGAGCTGGTGAAGTCCTTGAGGAGCTTGCCCAGGTGCTTGCCCTCGAACCCGTCCTTGCGCTTCGAAGCTTCGGCGGCGGCCTTCTTCGCGGCAGCGGCAGCCGCCTTCTTGGCGGCAGCTTCAGCGGCCTTGCGAGCGCGTTCAGCGGCTGCGGCGCGGGCGGCTTGCTGCTGGGCTGCGACGGAACCGCTGGACGATTTGGAGACCGTGGACATGGGATTTCCCTTTAGTTCTGTGAAGGCGTTTCTCGAGTATCGCGAAACCAATGACGAACGTTGTGTGGATCAGCGAATGCGTACAGGCGCCGACAGGGGCCCACAGGGGGACGTGGCGGATGAAGTAAGGCGAGGTCTTACTTGATCGCGAGTGCGTTTACCTTCCGCCCTCACTTCTTCTTCTGCTTCTCCTTCAACTCCCGCGCGGCTTTCTCTTTGGCTTCCTTCGCCGCCTTCGCCTTCTCTTCGGCCGCCAGCTTGGCCTCGTGGGCCTTCTTTTCCTTCGCCTCTTTGGCCTCGCGGGCAGCCTTTTCCTTCGCTTCTTTGGCGTCCTTCGAGGCGCGGGCGGCCTTTTCTTTGGCGTCCTGGGCGGCCCGGGCCTTCGCTTCTTTGGCTTCCTTGAGCTCGCGGGCCTTCTGCTCTTTGGCGGCCTGGGCCTTCTTCTGCGCCTTCTCGGCGTCGAGTTCGGCGAGCACCTTCTTCCAGAGGGCTTCCGTGTCCTTGAGCTCGGCCTGGCAGGTGGTGGACAGCTGCGCGGGCGTCTGCGGTTTGCCCGAGGGCATCACGAAGGCCACCGCGCCGGTGACCTTGTCTTCATCGAAGGGCCTGGCCGCGCGATCGCACGCCGACAGCTTGGCGCGGGCCTCGCGCAGGGCGCTCTCCTTGTCAGAGAGGTCTTTCTTCGTCTTCGCGTCGGCGACGAGGGCGACGCCTTCCTTCCACGAAGTCGCGGGGCCTTCGAGAAACGCGACGCCCTTCTTCGCCTTCGCAGCCGACTCGTTCGCCTTGTCGACCTTGTTGCGCTGAGACTTCGCCCACGCTGCGAAGTCGGCGTCTTTGACGAAGAGATCGAGCTCGTCGTCGACGGCGTCCTTCACCGCCTTGGCCCTGCTCTCGACCGCTTCGACCAGCGCGCGGGTGGGGGCACTGGGGTTGAGCGCTTCCTGCGCCTCGAGCATCGCCTGCACGCGGGGGACGATCTTGTCGCGCGCCTTGTTGAGCCGCAGCTCGAGGTCGC
>JAYVNA010000341.1:0-1626 GCA_043758715.1 Archangium sp. | reverse complement strand
GTGGCGAGGGGCGGGCTTCGAGTTTTTCGACGCGCGCCATCGCGAGATCCAGCAACCGCTCGACCCGGACTGAATGCTTCTTCGCGGTCTCTGCCTGTTCTCGCAGCGAGCGCTCCCGTGCCTGCCAATCGCGCTCGCGTTCCTTCCAGTGCGCTTCGAGGTCGCGCCGGCTCTGCTTGAGCTCAGCCACCGTCACCTCCAGCTTCGCGACGTCTGGCCTCGACGCGCGGGCCTGCTCGAGGGCGCGGTTGAGGCGTTTCACTTCGCCCTGCGCGGCTTCGAGCTGCTGGCGCAGTTCACGGCTGTCGTTCGAAGTAGCCACCTGCGCGGCCTACTACTTCTGCAGCTTCGCTGAGAGGACCTCCTTGCCGAAGCGCTCGTAGTTCGCGAGCCACGCGGCGGAGTTCTTCACGTACCGGCCCGTACCCGCGGTGTCCCACTGGATGTAGAGGCGGGTGAAGCCGCCGTCGACGATCGCGCGCTTGCCGTCTTGATCGAAGTACGCGGCCACCACGTGCTTCTCACTGCCGACAATCAGCGGCTTGAGCGGGCCCGGCTTCGGCATGTACGCGATGCTGTGGCCTTCGTAGAGCTGCTCGATACCGGTGGTGAGCAGGTGATCAGGCAGCAGCCCCGTCGCACCCGGCTTCACCTGGCGGCCCACGACCTTCTCCCCCGGATCGTACGGGTCACCCTTGAGTTCGACGTCGAACAGCGCGCGGGCCACCAGGTCGGCGTCTTGCGCGTACGGCGCGTTGTCGCCCCAGAGGTAGAGCCCGTGCCCCGCGTCGAAGAACTTCTTGATCACCTTCACGTGTTCTTGCGTGAGCTGCGGCTGATCACCCGAGATGATCCACAGCTGGTTCGCCTTGGTGAGGGCCTTCTCGAGCTCTGCGGGTGAAGGTGCGCGATCCATCCACCGGTAGACGGAGAAGCCCTTCTCGGCGAGTGCCTTCTTCGGCAACGCAAAGTCGAAACCACCGCCGGTGTAGAGGTGCATCACCACCACCGTCTGGCCATCGAACGCGCCGTCGACCGCGAGGTCGTGCTGAGAGCCCGCCGCGTTCCCGAAGGTGTCCTTGGTGACCGGCACGCGCACGATTTCGCGCTTCACCTCGCCGTCTCTTCCCTTCGTCACCTTCTCGACGGCGACGGTCGGGGCGCTGGTGCCTGCGGTAGCGTTGTATTGCGCAAATGCCGGAAACGAGAGGAGGGCGAACAGCAGAAGTTTTCGCATCGCCCCTTCAACGGACGAGCCTCGAACCCGATCTCCTTGTTGGAATGCCCTCTCCCCGACCCTGTCCCCCGCGGGGAGAGGGAGACAGGTGCGGCTTAGCGACGGCGGCGCAGGAACGGCACCAGCGCGAGCAGCGCGAACGCTTCGAAGCCCATTCCCGTCGAGCACCCTCCGCAGCCGCCCTTCACCTTGCCCGGATCCGTCGCGGTGGGGCCCGGGTGATTGACGGTGATGTGCGCCGCGAGCGTTTGCCCGGTGACCCCGGCGGCCGTCGCGTCGATCGCGTTCGCGCCCTCGTGCAGCGGCAAGGTGACCGAGAACCCACCTGCGCCCAACAGCTCTGCCGCGACGCCGTTGACGCTGACCGTGGCGACGTCGAAGCCGAGCAC
>JAYVNA010000340.1:0-15801 GCA_043758715.1 Archangium sp. | reverse complement strand
ACATCGTGCTGTTTGGTGCCACCGGCTTCACCGGGCGTCTGGTGGCCGAGTACCTCGCCCACCACGCTCCGGCCGACGTGAAGATCGCGCTCGCCGGTCGCAACACCCCGAAGCTCGAGGGCGTGCGCGCCGGGCTGCCGGAGCGGGCGAAGAGCTGGCCCCTGGTGGTGGCTGACGCCGCGGATCCCGCCTCGCTGGCAAAACTCGCCGAGCAGACCCGGGTGGTGTGCACCACGGTCGGCCCTTATGCGAAGTACGGCCTGCCGCTGGTCGAGGCGTGCGCGAAGGCGGGCACGAACTACTGCGATCTCACCGGCGAGACCCAGTTCATGCGCGACAGCATCGATCGCCACCACGAGACCGCGAAGGCCAGCGGCGCGCGCATCGTGCACACCTGCGGGTTCGATTCGATTCCGTCGGACTTAGGCGTGCTCACGCTGCACGAGGCGCTGGGGGCGCTCAAGCGTGTGACCTACGTGGTGGAGATTTTAAAGGGCGGGTTCTCGGGCGGCACCATCGCCTCTGCGCTCAACGGCATCGATGAAGGCAAGGCCGATCACGCGCGGCGCCGCATGATGGCGGACCCGTACGCCCTGTCTCCCGATCGCGCGCAAGAGCCCAAGCTCGGCAAGGAATACGACCTCATGAGCTTTCGCTTCGATGACTTCGTGGGGCAGTGGATCGCGCCGTTCGTGATGGCGTCGGTGAACACCCGCGTGGTGCGCCGGACCAACGCGCTGCTCGGGTACGCGTACGGAAAGCAGTTTCAGTACGCCGAGGTGACGGGAATGAAGAAGGGCCCCGCGGCCGCGGTGAAGGCGGCGGTGTTTACCGCGGGCCTGGGGGCGTTCATGGGCAGCTTGTTGTTCGGCCCCACCCGCAAGCTGGTCGAGGGGCGGTTGCCCAAGCCCGGTGAGGGGCCCGATGAGAAGACGCGCAAGTCGGGCTTCCTGCGGGTGCGGGTGATGGGCGAGTCGGAGAGCGGCGCTCGCAAGTCGGTGCTGATCGAGGGGAAGGGTGACCCGGGCTACCAGCTCACCGCGGTGCTGCTCGGTGAATCGGCGCTGTGCCTCGCGCGCGATGAAGCGAAGCTGCCGAAGGTCTCGGGCGTGCTGACTCCGGCCACCGCGATGGGGAAGGTGCTGCGCGAGCGGCTCGTCGCCGCGGGCCTGGTGTTCAAGCTCGAGGACGCCGTCTAACGCCGCTGATCGTCGGTGAGCAGGCTACCGGTGCTGCTCGCGCCCTCACCCAGTTGCGCCCACGCAGCCTCTGCCGCCGCGCGCGCCTGGTCGCTGTTCTCGAGCCGCGCCTGGTACGACGAGGCCACGAAGCGCCACGCCGCGTTCTCATGCAGCGGGTTCTTCTGCAGCGACTGGTGAATCTCGCTCGCCAGATGGGAGGGCAGGAGATCGGGCGTCGCCGAGATCCCCGTCGCGGCCTTGAACACCAGCCGGCGCGCCATCGAGGCCTTGCCCGGTTTGCCGGCGACGAAGGTGAACAGCACCCAGCCGACCAGCATCACGCCCACTCCGATGAAGTCTGCCGGGCCGCGCCGCCAGGAAGGCGTCACCATCGCGGCGATGCCCGCGATCACCGCGCCGATGAAGGTCCCCCAGCGCAGGTACGCCAGCAGCACGCTCTTGCCATTGAGCGGAATCGGAAAGCCGTCGACCCCGTTGCCGCGATCCCGGAGCACGAAGAAGGACTCCATCGGGATCAGGGGGACCCCGATCATGAAGAACTTCGTCTGAATGCTCTCTTCGCCCACCTGGTCGACCGTCCCCGTGAAGACCGTTCCGATGCGAATTCCCATGGCCCGGTGACCCCCGAGGGGGCCTGGGTGTGAAATCCACTTGGGTGACACCCGCACAGGGCCCAACATCGGGGCTCGATGGGCCATCCCACCTCCCAGCAGTTCGCGGCCCTCATCGGAGGCCTCCTTTCTGCCGGGGAACGCGCCCCCCTCGAGGCCCACCTGCGGGAATGTGAGCGCTGCCGCAAGGAAGCCGCCCTGCTCAAGGGCATGGGACTGGGGTCGACGGTCGCTGAAGTCGGGCTCGCGGACACCCATTCGTCGAACCCCGGCGTGCGCATGGTCGAAGAGATCGCCGTGGGTGACGAGGTCGGCCGCTACAAGGTGATCAAGAGCCTGGGGCAGGGCGCGATGGGCCAGGTGTTCGCCGCGTACGACCCCCGGCTCGATCGCCAGGTGGCGGTGAAGCTGCTGCGGCACGACGTGCCCGCGGTGGAAAACAAGCCGCTGCGGCTGCGGCTCGAACGTGAAGCCCAGGCGCTCGCGCGGCTCTCGCACCCCAACGTGGTCGCGGTGCACGATCTTGGGGATCACGGAGACGGGCTCTTCATGGCGATGGATCTGGTGGAAGGCCAGACGTTGTCTGACTGGCTGCGCACCGATCACACCTGGCGCGAGGTGCAGAAGGTCTTCCTCGAGGCCGGCGCAGGTCTGGCCGCGGCGCATCGCGCGGGCCTGGTGCACCGCGACTTCAAGCCCGACAACGTGCTGGTGGGCGCCGACGGCGTCGTGCGCGTCACCGACTTCGGCGTGAGCCGGCGGGTCGATGCGGGCAAGAACTCGATCGCTCACGAAGACACCATCACCGGCGCGGGCAGCCTCATCGGCACTCCGATGTACATGTCGCCCGAGCAGTTCGACGGCGCACCGGCTGACGCGCGCAGCGATCAATTCGGGTTCTGCGTGGCGCTCTTCGAGGCGCTCTCGGGGCACCGGCCGTATCAGGCCGAGTCGTTGCGTGAGCTGCGCGACGTGGTGCACGCGGGCGGTGCGCGCTTCCACCCCGAGACCCAGGTGCCGAAGTGGCTGCAGGCGCTGGTGCTGCGCGGGCTGTCGGTGAAGCGGGAAGATCGATTTCTCTCGATGGACGAGGTGCTGGTCGCGCTCGAGGGGCCGCGCCGGAGAAACCCTGTGCTGCTCGCCGCGCTCGTGGGCACGGTCGTGCTCGCGCTGGTGGCCGTTGCGCTGGGCTCACGTGAGGTCGAGCGGCGCCGCCATGACACCTGCTTCCAAATCGACGAACGCGCCACCACCGCCTGGAACCCGCAGCGCCAGCAGCGCCTCTACACTGGCGCCCTGTCCCTCGGGGTGGCGTGGGCACCCGACGCGATGCACGGCCTCACCTCGATCTTCGACACCTTCATCACGGGCTGGCGCGCTGACTATCGAGCGGTCTGCGCGCGGGTGGACTCGAGCTCCGGGGCTGATCGCACGCGCGCGTTGACGGAGCAGGCCTGCCTCGACGCCCGCCTCGAGACCTTCGAGCGGTATCGCGATGGCCTCGACGGCGCTGACGCCCGGCTGTTGCGCGATGCCACCACCAGCGTTGCCGGTGCACTCGCGCAGCGCGGCTGTACCACCGTGGAGACGGCCTTCGAGCTGCCCCCGGACCCCGAGCAGCGGCAGGCCTTTCAGCGGCTGCGCACCCAGTTCTTCACGCTCGAAGCCGATGGCCGGCTGCAGCGTGGCGGCGACCTCCGCGGAACGCTGAAGGCCTCACGGGAAGAGTCAGACGCGCTGGGGTTCAAGGGGCTGGCTGCGGCATTTCGGTTGCTGGAAGCATGGGCGATGGTGGGGCGCGAGTCGCGAGAGGCCGTCGTCGCCGTGTTCGAAGATTCGGTGGCGCGGGCCGAGGTCGCCCGCGACGACACCCTGGTGCTCAATGCCCGGCTGGCGCTGGCCAAGCAGCTCGAAGATGTCGATCTCAAGCGGGCCAGGGCGTTGATGCCCGGAGTGCGCTCGGCCGCGCTGCGCATCGGGGTCAACCCCGACAAGGCCTACGACGTGCTTCAGCTCGAGTCGATGCTGCTCGCGCGCGAAGGCAAGCTCGACGCCGCCATCGTGCGCGAGCGTGACGCGATCGCCGAGCGTAAGGACGACCCCACGAACTTCAACTCGTGGAACCAGCTCAGCTCGCTGCAGTCTCAGCGCGGGCTCGACACCGAGGCCTTTGCCAGCCTGGAGAAGGCCAAGGACCTCGCGCGGGCGGTGGTCGGTGAGCAGCACCCGGCCTTCGCGGGGCTGCTCGTGTCAGAAGCGACGTACCTCAACCGGGCCCAACGGCTGCCCGAGGCCCTCGCGGCCACCGAGAAAGCGTTGGCCATCTACAAGACCGACCCCGACACCCGCATGTATGCGGTATCGCTCTACGACTACTCGCTGATGCTCAGCCGGCTGGGGCGCAATGACGAGGCGCTGCCCCAGCTCGAGCACGCGATCTCCGTGGCGGAGTCGCTGGGTGAAGTGGCGCACCTTTCGACCATGCTCTCCGGGTACGCGGAGGCGCTTCAGGCAAAGGGCCTGCTCGCGGAAGCGTTGGTAGCCAGCACCAAAGCCGTGGCGCTCGCGGAACAGGCCACCGGGCCCAATTCGCCGCAGCTCGCGCGGCCCCTGGCGGTACACGGCGCGCTGCTCGAGGAACTCAAGCGTTACCCCGAGGCCGCGGCCGTGTTGGAGCGGTCGCTCAAGGTGCAATCGACGCCAGGTTCAAACCCGGTGCTGCTCGAGATCACCCGGTACGATCTGGCCCGCGTGCGCTGGCAGGACAAGAAGCTGCGCGCGCAGTCGGTCGAGCAGGTGAAGGCCGTTCGCGCCGCCTTCATGGCCCGGGGCGAGCACTTCAAGCCCTACGTCACGGAGTGCGATGAGTGGCTGGCGAAACACCCGCCCCGCTGACGCTGCGTTCCGTCACGAGCAGCAGCCCCGCGATGCAGAACGCGACGAAGTCGAGGCTCATCACCCGGGAGAATTGCTGCGTGCTGAACAGCGTCGCGAATTCACCCAGGCCGCCGAAGAGGAACAGGGCGCCGAAACACAGCGCCGCCAACACCAACGCGCGCAGCACCCAGCGGCTCGACAACAAACGGCCAGCGAAGGAAGTGGGCTCGCGGCGCAGCTCGAGCCAGGGGCGAAGCACGAAGTACGGCAGCAGCGCGAAGGCGCCGACCACGAAGCTCGCGGCCAGGAAGACCCATTTCCACCAGGGCTGATCGAAGCGCAGCGCCACCGCCATCACCATCGGCCAGACGCCCATCAGGTTGAACAGCCCGAAGAGCGACAGGTTCACCCCCGCGAGGTCAGCGGTGGCGAGCTTGACGATCAGCTTCGCTCCGTCGGGTGCGGCCGGGGGCGCGGTGAAGGCCGCTGCGACGAGCGCGAGCCAGAGCAGTGCCGAGGCGATGCGAAAGTGAATGGGTCTCACAGGTGGGTGAACCCCCGCTTTCCCCGCATCGGCACGCCGTCCAGGCGGACTCCGTTCCCTTCGCGCAGCCAGCCGAGGTGGTGGAAGACGAAGCCCGCACGCGTCATCGCGGTCTCGAACCGCTCACTGCGGCGCACGGCGACGAGCAGCACGTAGTCTTCACCCCCCGTGAGCGCGTACGGGAGCGCGGCCTTTCGTGAGCCCGCGAACTTCAACAGCGCTTGGCTCATGGGCACCGCCGAGGACTCGAGCTCTGCGCTCACGCCGGAGGCGCGGCAGAGGTGGCCGAGGTCCTGCGCGAGCCCATCGGACACGTCGATTGCCGCGGAACACAGGGTGCGCGCGAGCTGGCCAAACGCGAGGTGAGGGGTGGGGCGGCGTTGCGCGCCTTTCAGCGCGGGGCTCTTCGCCTTCAAGCCCGCGGCCGCGTCACCCAGCGGACCCGAGACGTAGAGCGCGTTGCCCGCCTGTGCGCCCGAACGCAGCAGGGGCGGGCCCTCGAGGGTGCCCGCGATCGTCACCGTCACAGAGAGCTGCGCGGCGCGGGTGACGTTGCCGCCGATGAGCTCGGCGCCGTGAGTTCGCGCGAGGGCTGACATGCCGTCACCGAGCCGCCGCAGCGTTGCGCCCGTGGTGCCCCGAGGCAGCCCCAGGGCCACCGTGAACCAGGCCGGTTTGGCGCCCATCGAAGCGAGATCCGACAGGTTCACCGCGAGCGCCTTGTGGCCCACGTCTTCCAGCGAAAACGCAGGCCGGGTGAAGTGAACGCCTTCGACCACCGCATCGGTGGTGATGCAGCTCGGGCCCTGGTTGGGCAGCACCGCGCAGTCATCACCAGGTCCGCGCGGCGCGGGCGCCACGTCGAAGCGCGAGACGAAGGTGTCGATCAGGCTGAACTCATCCATGGGCGATCAGGCCGCGACTTTCTGGTGAATCTGGGTGGTCAACGCCTCGATTCGCAGGCTCAGCTCGCGCGTCAATTGAGTGAGCTGAGTGTTCTGCTCGAGCAGCGAGAGCGCCAGCGTCTGCTGCTCGTGAGCGGCCTGGGCGACCACTTCCCGGTGCTGGGCTTCGGCCTCTGAGAGGGCCTTGTCGCGATCGGCCTGCCGGGTCTGCGCCAGCAGGATCAACGGGGCTGCGTAGGCGGCCTGCAGACTGAAGGCGAGGTTGAGGAAGATGAAGGGGTAGGCATCGAAGTGCGTCAGGCCGGTGGCGTTGACCAGCACCCAGACCAGCACCAGCACGGTCTGGCCCACCAAGAACTTCGGTGTGCCGAAGAAGCGGGCAAACCGCTCGGCGCGAACCCCGAACCAGTCGATGCCGAAGGCGGGCGTGAGGTGCGGTTCCGGGGGCTGGTAGCGAAGGTGCGAGGCAGTGGGGGAAGGACTCGACGCGGCTGACATGCCACCTCCTTACCCCGGGGTTGCCCCGAGGCGGCGGCACCTGTAGCAGCCCAGCATGCGCGTTCGATTCCTGCTGGGCTTGTTGTTGGCCGGGTGTGGGGCGCCGATTGCCGCGGTCGACTCAGGATTGCCGGACGATTTGCAGTCTGATGCGGGGACGACGGATGCCGGGGTCCCCGATGCGGGCGGGATCGATGCTGGGGTCATCGATGCAGGCGGGTTCGATGCCGGCGTGACCGATGGGGGCCCGGGCGACGCAGGAACCATCGATGCCGGCGGGGACGCGGGCGCAATCGACGCGGGCATTCCCGATGCGGGGATCGCCGACGCTGGCCCTTCGTGCAGCCGCTGCCTGAACTACGGATCTGAGTCGAACGTCGGCACCGTCGCGACCACGGCCCTCACCGAGATCTCGGGCCTGGCCGCCAGTCACGTGCACCCGAACGTGGTCTACGCGCACAACGACTCGGGTGGCTTGCGCGCGCCCTGGCGAAGGAGATCGGCGTTCGGTATGACGCGGTTTCAGTGGAGGAGTCGGTCGCCGCGTGGGGCGCGATTCCCGGAGCAGGTCTCGAAGCGAGGCGTGCGATGGCCAATGAGTTGGCCAACGTGCAGACCACCGATGACCCACGCCGCATCGAACGCGCCCGAAAGCTGGCTGGCGTCATCGTGAACCCCGACGCGCGCACGCGCCTTCTCATGCTCCAATCGACGCACTCACCGCGGTGCGAGCCGGTGATCTGGCGCTCGCCCGAGCCCTGCTGCGAAAAATCGAAGCGGAAGATCTGAGCAACACGCCGTCAGGATTGCAGGCCCGTCACGGCACGTTGCTGGTGCTCCTCGGCGCTTCGCGGCGTGTCGAGGAGATGCTCGCGTTGACGCGGCCGCCGTACCCCGAGGAAGGCGACCCCCGCTTTCAATATCGAATGGCTTTGATGCGAGTGGGCATCATGCACGCGATGCGCTCCCCTGACTGGCGGCGGCCATAGCGCAGGTCGAGCCATCACACCGCTGCTCAACGAGAGCGAGCGGCTGTGGCTCGAGATGATCCGTGAACGGATGGCGTTGGTCGACGGCGATCTCGCCGCGTTCCAGGCGTTGGAGGTCAATGAAGGGGAACAATCCCTGAGGGAGTGGCAGGTCGCCGTGCTCACGGGCGACACCGCGAAGCAGAAGGCCGTGCTGGCCGGAGCGCGCGCGCCCGCAGCAGAGGATTGGGCCGGGCGCCGTTTGCAGATCGAGGCGCTTCTCGAAGCGGGGAACTACGACGAGGCGGCGTCGGCGGCGGCTCGGCTGCGCAAAGAAGTCCCGAGTATCGAACTCATCGGTCACGCCAGGCTGCAAGAAGCCCGAGCCCGTTGGGCGCTGAATCAACGTGACGAAGCCTGCAGAGTCATGCCCGCGTACTTGCTGTGGAGCGCTCAACTTCCCAGCGAAATCGCCCGATCCGAGCAGTTCTACCGGGAGTGCCCCGTCATCGGGCTCTCGGCAGATCCGGGATGAACTTCCGGATCTGGTCGGTATCACTGGACCGCCTCCGCTGAGCCGTCGGGAATAAGAGAGGGTTCATGGAATCGGTGACCGACGAGCTGTTGCTGGCGCGCATTCGCGAGGGAGATCGGGCGGCCCTCGAGCAGGTGCTCGAGCGGTACCAGGCGCGCGTGTGGCGCTTCGGCCTCAAGCTCTGCGGTTCCGAAGCCGACGCGAGCGACGTGGTTCAGGACACGCTGCTCGCCGCCGCGCGAGGGCTGCGACAGTTTCGCGGCGAGTCGTCGCTCTCGACGTGGCTGTTCATGCTCGCGCGGAGCTTCTGCATCAAGCACCGCCGGCATCCCCTGCAGAGTGAAGGGCTCGAGCTCGCGATGGAGCGGCCTGACCCACGCCCCTCGCCCGAAGAGGCGAGCAGCAGCCAGGAACTGAACCGTGCCCTCGACGCGGCAATCTCGGCCCTGCCTCCCGCCTCCCGAGAGGTGTTGGTGCTGCGCGACGTGGAAGGCCTCAGCGCGGCCGAGACGGCCAGGGTGTTGGAACTGTCGATCGAGGCAGTGAAGAGCCGGCTGCACCGCGCGAGGGCGGCGGTGCGCGAGCAGATGGCGCTGGCGTTGAGACTCCCGGAAGTACCGGCAGCGACCGGTTGCCCCGACATCGTCGCGCTCTACAGCCAGCACCTCGAGGGCGAGATCAGCAAGGAGCTGTGCCTTGAGATGGAGACGCACCTGGCTGGCTGCGCACGCTGCACGCAGCAATGCGATCGCCTCAGACAGGTGCTGGCGACCTGCAGCGCCAGTCCGCTGCCGGCGGTGCCTTTGCAGGTGCAGGCCTCGATTCGGGCCGCGCTCGCGCAGCTGGAGTGAACTTCAGGCCACCCGGGCGCTGGGTTCGTCCGCGAGCGTGGTGTGCACCATGAACTGTGGCTGCGCGGCGATCGCGCGTTTCACCGAGCAGCCGTCGATGGCCTTCACCACCGCCTCGCGGTACTTCTCCGGGAAGCCCTGAGGCAACTGCACCTCGAAGTCGACCGCGCCCAGGCTGCCGTCGGGCGCGAATTGCGGCCGCTGGATGATGCGGATCTGATCGGTGGGGATGTTTCGTTTCGCGCAGAAGCCCTGCACGAAGATCCCCGCGCAGGCCCCCATCGCTCCCAGGAACACCTCGAAGGGCGATGGGGCCGAGTCGTCGCCGCCGTTGTCGAGCGGCTGATCAGTGTGAAGCGTGTGGTGGCCGAGCTGCGCGTCGACCCGGCGACCACCGGGCAGCGTGATGACGATCTCGTTCAAGTGGGACATGCGGTGTTTCCTTTCGTGCGTGAGAGCCAGGCGCGCCGAGAAAAGATTCGGTGAATCCTCTCGGCGGCCCCCAGGCTCAGACGGGCATGTGCAGCCAAATCAAATGCCGCAAGTGTGGAAAGCCGACGTGGACCGGGTGCGGAATGCACATCGAGCAGGCGCTGGCCAACGTGCCGAAGGAACAACGTTGCAGGTGCCGTGAAAGCAAGGCCAGCAACCCCGCTGCGCCTGCCCCGCAGAAGCCTGCGTCGAGATGGTGGCGCTGGAGCTGACTTCTCCCGCTTTCAACCCGCGAGAGCGGCCGCTTCAGCCTTGAACAGGTCGGCCAGCACTTCACTGACCCGCATCACCGCCGAATCGCGCCGCAGATCCCGATGCGTGGTGAGCCACAGCTCGAGCCGGGGAGGCCGCGCTCCGGGCAACACCCGCACCAGCCCGGGGTCACCTGCGTGCAGCGCGATCGTGGTCACCGTGATGCCGAAGCCGGCGCGCGCGAGCTCCGTCATCGACAGCAGGCTCGAGGACGACATCACGAACTGTTCCCTGGGCGCGAGCTTGCGATGCCACAGCAAGGGCGCCGACACCGCCGGTCCCCGATCGACCACGCCCACGTGTTCGTGACGGCGCAGCTCGATCAACCGCCGCGGGGTACCGCGCCGGGCCAGGTACGAAGGGGCGGCGAACAAGCCAAAACCCAGGGTCGCCACCCGGCGCGTCACCAGGCTCGGCTGTCTGGGCTTGTAGAGACGCAGCGCGATGTCGGCGTCTTCCGAGCGGGAATCGCTGGTTGCGTTGTCGATCAACAGCTCGATGCGCACCCCCTCGAGGCGATGCGTCGCCAGGCGCTTGGGCAGCCACTGCGTCCCGAGGCCCTCGCTCACCGCCACCCGCACGATAGGGGAGGCCGCTTCTTCCCCGCTCGCTCGCCGCACCACCAGCCTCGCGCCATCTGCCATTCGCCGCGCGTCGGCCAACACCTGCTCACCCACCGGAGTGGGCACGGCGCCCCGGTTCTGCCGAACGAGCAGGCGCACCCCGAGGGCCTTCTCCAAGGCTTCCACCCGCCGGCCCGCGGTTGGCTGACTGATGTTGAGTGCCCGGGCCCCGGCCGAGAAGCTGCGGCGTTCTGCCACCGCGAGGAACACGCGGAGCCCATCCCAATCGAGGAGGCTGGTATTCATTTGTGAATAGCTAGCATGCGGCCGTGAAGGATGCGCATACCAGCGCGAGGGCCTATTCCGTCACGCATGGGCGAGTCTTCGAAGCGACGCGTGGTCGTCACCGGCATGGGGTTGGTCACGCCGCTGGGCGTGGGCGTGGAGAACGTCTGGGCCCGGCTGCTGAAGGGCGAACGCGGCATTCGCGCGGTGACGGGCGTCGACGTGAGCGATCTCCCCGCGAAGATCGCGGGCCAGGTTCCGCACGGCAAGGCGCCGGGTGAGCTCGATCTCGAGAGCATGTTCGACGTGCAGGAACGCCGGCGCTTCGAGGCCTTCATTCTCTACGGCATGGCGGCCGCGGAAGAGGCCCTGGCGATGTCCGGTTGGAAGCCCACCACCGAGGAACAGCGCGAGCGCACCGGCGTGCTGATTGGCTCAGGCATCGGCGGCTTTCAGCGCATCGCCGACAACGCGATCCTCCTGCACGAGAAGGGGCCGCGAAAGCTCTCCCCGTTCTTCGTGCCGATGTCTCTCATCAATGAGGCGTCAGGCCTGGTGTCGGTGCGCCACGGTTTCAAGGGCCCTTGCCACGCGGTGGTGACGGCCTGCGCGACGGGCGCGAACGCATTGGGTGACGCGGCGCGCTTGATTGCGTTCGGCGATGCCGACGTGATGGTCGCCGGTGGCACCGAGGCGGCGACGGGCCGGCTGGCGATGGCTGGCTTCTGCGCGATGCGCGCGTTGTCCACCGGCTTCAACGACGACCCCGCGCACGCGAGCCGTCCGTGGGACCAGGCGCGCGATGGCTTCGTGCTCTCGGAAGGCGCGGGCGTGATGGTGCTCGAGTCGTACGAACACGCGATGGGGCGGGGCGCTGCGATTCTCGGTGAGCTCACGGGCTACGGCATCGCGGGCGACGCGTACCACGCCAGCGCGCCCGACCCTGAAGGCGGCGGCGCCTTCCGCGCGATGCGCACGGCGATGGGGCACGCGCAGTTGGCGCCCTCTGAGCTGGGCTACATCAACGCGCACGCCACCTCGACGCCGGTGGGCGATCCCGTCGAGTTGACCGCCTTGCGCCGCGTGCTCGGTGCGTCGGCCGGCGACGTCGCCATCTCTTCCACCAAGTCGTCCATTGGCCACCTGCTGGGGGCCGCGGGTGCGGTCGAGGCGATCTTCACGGCGCTCGCGCTGCGAGATCAGGTGGCCCCGGCCACGCTCAACCTCGAGTCCGCGGAAGCGGCCGAGGGCCTCAATCTGGTGCCCAACGAGCCCCAGCGCCGCAAGTTCGATCACGCGTTGTCGAACTCGTTCGGCTTCGGCGGCACCAACACCGCGCTGGTGTTCAAGCGGGTCTGAAGGTCGCCTTCTCAGTAGGTTCCCCGCCATGTTCGGGTTCGGTAAAAAGCAGCGGGTCGATGACGGCAAGAGCCTCACCCAGCCCCTGCCGCCAGATTGGGAAGTGGTCGATCTTGGCCTGCTCGGTTCGGGCGGCATGGCACGGGTGTACCGGGTGCGTGACGAGGTGCTGGGCCGCGAGGTCGCCCTCAAGGTGCTGCGCCCGGAGTTGATGAGGGCCGACGCGGCGCTCGAAGGCTTCGTCAACGAGGCGCGCATCACCGCGCAGCTCGATCACCCGAACATCCCCGCGGTCTACGCCCTGGCCAGCGATCGCAAACGTTCGAGCGCCTTCACCATGAAGCTGCTCGAGGGTCAGACGCTCCAGCAGCGGCTCGAGGAGAACGAGCGCGACAACCTCGATCGCCTCTCCGCCACCCTCGAGGTGCTGCTGCGTGTCTGTGATGCGCTGGCGTTCGCGCACAGCAAGGGCGTGCTGCACTTAGACCTCAAGCCCTCGAACGTGATCGTCGGCGCGTACCAACAGATTTACCTCGTCGACTGGGGCATCGCGCGGCGCAAGGACGAGCTCCCGAAGGAACAAATCGCCGCCGGGCATTCCCAGGGCACGCCGGTCTACATGTCACCGGAGCAGGCCGCGGGTCAGCTGTGGAAGCTCGACGAGCGCACCGACGTCTTTGGCCTCGGCGCGATGCTCTACCGCGTCCTCACCGGCCGCTCGCCTTACGCGTCGGCGACGGCCGAAAAGGCCCACGAGAAGGCGCTGGCTGGAGTCGTGACGCCGCCCGACGCCGGCCCGGGCAAACGCCCGCTGCCCCGTCGCCTGGTGACCATCTGCATGAAGGCCCTCGCGGCAGATCCCGCGCAGCGCTACCAGTCGGTGGAGGCGTTTCAGCATGACCTCGAACGCTACGCGCACGGCCTCTCTCAACTGCCGATGCGATCGTTCAAGCAGGGCGAGGCCATCGTCACCGAAGGCGACCCGGGCGACGCGGCGTACGTGATCGTCTCTGGAACCTGCATGGCCACCCGGTTGATGAACGGACAACCTCAGGAACTGCGCCGCCTCAATGCAGGTGAACTCTTCGGCGAAGCGGCGGTCTTTACCGGCCAGCCTCGCTCGGCCACCGTGAGCGCGGTGACCGAGACCGTGGTGGGCATCATCGATCAGGCCACCCTGCGCGAGGAAATGGAGCGCACCTCATTCATGTCGCTGGCCATTCGCACCGTCGCTTCGACCTTCCTCGATCTCGATCGCCAACTGCTGGAAGAACGGCGACGCGGTCAGGTGGTGCAGCAGGCGATGCGGCAGTTGGTGGCGGCCGGCGCTCGCTCGACCTCGTGGGCACCGCTGCGCGCGAAGTTGCTGCTCAGCTCGGGCGCCAGTGAGGCCGAGGTGACGCAATGGCTGGTCGGCGCGGGCTTCACGATCGAGGGCGACCTCGTGCAAATGCAAACGCCTCCGTGAAGGAGGCGTCTGGTACCGCAAAGTGCTTCGGCTTCAGCGAGCCGGGGGCGGCTTGACGGGCGCAGGCGTGGGCTTGTTGTTCGGCTTCCAGCCCGACTCCTTCTTCTCGGTCTCCTGCTTCTTCACCTTCGCGGGGACCTCGTTGTTCTTCACGTTCTTCAGACCGCCCGTGATGCCCGTGTTGTGCGGCTTGTTGCGAATGCTGGTCATGTGAGTCCTTGAGGTGGGAGAAGGGATACCTCTGCATCACACCTGAATTGTTTTCGGTGCGCAAAGGTCATGGCGATTTCTTGATCAGCTCATTCGACATCGCAATCGTGGGCAGCGGCGTGCTCGGGAGCGCGCTTTCTGCCGAAGCGCAGGCCCAGGGACTCAAGGTGGTCTGCATCGGCCCTGATTCCCCGTCGCAATCGCTGGTTGCGGGCCGCTGGTTCCGCCTCAACACCTGGACGCGCCCTGATCAGCACCCGCTGCTCTCTCGCCTGCTGAGAAGAGGTGAAAGGTTCTTGCCAGCCGAGGCGCTCTCGCTGGCGGCGGTAGAGGTGCTGCGTGACTCAGGGGTCGCCCGCGTCTTTTCGCGCGTGCGGGCCATCGAAGCCGGGCCTTCCGGGGTGATCTTGAAGGCGGGGCGCAGGCTGATTCAGGCGAAGGCGGCGGTCTTGGCGCTGGGGTGGGGTGCTCCGAAAATCGAGCTCGCGGCACCTGCGTCACTTCGCCGCGGCTTGTCCCGAGCTGAGCATGCGTTCGATTTTCCGGCCGCGCTCGAGCAGCTCGCGAAGCACTCCCTTCGACAACCCACGCTCGCGGTGGTGGGCGGCGGGCCCAGCGCGCTTTCGTTTCTCGAAGCGTGTGTCGGCCTGGCTCCGCGTCCCGGACTCGAGCTGCTGAAGTCGCAGCGCGTGATGTGGTTCGACGGCAACACGCCGCTGCGCTCGCCTCCGGGCGTGAAGAAGATGTTCGAGGCTCGCTACGCGCCCCTGCATCACCGGCTGCGGCACCTCGATCAAGTGCAGCGCTTTTCCCGGCGCATCACCGCCGTGCAGCGTCGGGCAGGGCGTTGGACGTTGATCGATCACGAGGGCTTCGTTCACCACGCCGACGCGATCGTCTGGTGCGGAGGCTTGAGCGCGCCGCTCGAGTTGCTCGGCCCCACGCACCGTCCGCTGGTGCACGAGGGGGCGAAGCTCGCGCTGCAACGGCTGACGAACGGCCGGCCGGTGCCTGTCTTTCAAGTCGGGCCCGCGCTCGATCAGCTCGGTCTGGCAGACTGGGACACCGGGCCGTACGCAGAATGGTTCGAGAAAGGTCGCCGCTTGTTGCGGCGGTTGGGAAGCGCCTGATGGAGACCCTCGAAGGCCTTCAGCTGCGAGAAGCCGTGCAGCGCGTGGTGCGCGGCGTGCCCTTCTACTCGTCGTATGACGCGGACGGAGAGCTCGCGTCGTTCCCCGTGCTCCGCCGCGAGGCGCTGCTCAGCGTCAACCCCACCCAGTTCATCGCGCCCGAGCTCGATCTCGCCGCCGCCCTCGCTTCGGGAAAATTTCGGCCTCTCACCACCAGTGGCTCCACCGACGAGCCGCTGAAGGTCTACGCAGACCTCGAGCTTTCGTTGCCCCCGAGCGTGTGGGCGATGCACGGGCTGCCAGACGACGCCAGGCTCACCAGTCTCACCTCGGGCGTCTGCCTCGGAACCAGCTGCCCGGGCGACATCGCGCAGCACGGCGATCGCGGCCTGCTGCTCACGTTTCGCGCAGGCCTCTTCGAAGCGAGCGACGCCCACGTGATTCGCACCGCGGAAGCGTTCAACGCATTCAAAGGCGACATCGCCTTCGTCAACCCGGTGTGGCTGCACTGGCTGCATCGCCGCGCTCACGGGCTGGGGCTCGACCTGCATCAGCCGCGGCTGCTCGTGTTCACCTACCAATACCCTTCGCGCTGCCAGAAGAGGGCCCTCGCCCGCGCCTTTCGCGCGCCGCAGGTCGAGTTCTACGGAGCCTCGGAGTTCGGCGGCACCGATCTCGCCATCGGCTGCCCGGCGGGCCACCTGCACCTGGTCGACTATCAAGCGTTCGTCGAGACGATCCTTTCCGAACACGAAGGCCACGACGAGTTGGTGTTCAGCACTCCGCTGAGCCGCACGATGCCGTTGCTGCGCTACGCGCCCGGTGATCTCGGCCGGGTCGGCTTCGTCGATGACGACGCGTGCGAGCTCGCGAGCGTGCGGGCGATCGAGCTCGATGGCCGGGTGTCCGACGCGATGCACACCGGGAAACGCATGGTGACCACGCGCGAATTTGATGACGCCGTCAGCGAGGTCGACGGGCTCGCCTTCTACGAGGCGCGGAGCAGCAGCGAAGGTGCGCTCTTCATGAAGGCCATCGCCGACCCCGGCTT
>JAYVNA010000339.1:0-15803 GCA_043758715.1 Archangium sp. | reverse complement strand
CAGAAGATCAGGCACGCCTTCACGTCGTACTCGAGCACCGCGCGGTCCATGCCGCGAATGGCTGCCGAGATGATGTGATCGAGATCGAGCTCGCTGTGCAGGTTGCGCTTCATGGGGTTGAAGCGCAGCTCGATCTGGGTGACGCGCGAGCTCCGGTATTCCTTGCCGATCACCTCGTAGACCGAGCGCTCGATCGCCGCGGGGGAGCTCTGAATCTTCTCCGTCCACTGGTGCATGATCTTCAAGTAGCTGTCGAGGCTGTCGACCTTGTCGGGCGACGCGGTGATCAGCTCGACGAACTCGAAGTAGTTCTTCACCGGCAGCTTGAAGCCCTGCTGGTGAGCGATGGACCAGAGAATGTGCGGGGCAACGGCTCCGCCCATGTGAATGTGCAGATCAATCAGCTCGCGAGGCAGCATGGCTTTGAATGCCACATGATCATTCCGGGCGAAAGCGCCGTGGTGCATGCTGCTTTGACGCATGGCGACCAGAAAAAAGCAGGGAGTGAAGAAGGCTGCCCCGAAAGCAAAGAAGCCCCTCGCGAAGAAGGCCGCGGTGAAGCAGCCCCCCGCGAAGAAGCCCCCGGTGAAAAAGCCGGTTGCGAAGAAGGCGCCCACCACCAGGCGCCGGCCTCCCATGCACGCGAAGCTCGTTCACCAGGAACTGGCGGAGAACGACACCGACCGCGACGAGACCTTCGAGATCTTCAAGTCTTTCGATCGTGACGGCTCCGGCAGCATCGACCGGGCCGAGCTGGCGCGCCTGCTCGAAGCGCTGGGTCAGAACGAGTCTGAAGAAGAGCTCGCCATCGCCCTCGACGCGATCGACCTCAACCACTCGGGCCGCATCTCGTGGGACGAGTTCAAGGCCTGGTGGTCAGCGCGCTGAAGGCACCACCGCGAGCGCCGCGCCGGGGACGAAGGTCTCCAGCATGCCCGGCTCGCGCAGCACATGAATGGTGAGCTTCGCGTCGACCGCGAGATCGAGCATTCGCGGGCCCGTGACCAACTCGGCCAGCACCCGCCCTCCGCGCGGCTGCACCAGGCGCGTCACAGGCCCAGGCACCACCAGCGTGCGCCTCGAGACGATCAACGGAATGGCGTGGTTCAGCTCGTCACCCGAAGAGCCCAGCACCCATTCGGCGCTGCCATCGGGGAGCACCCGGGTGGCCGCACCGCGCGCATCGGCGACGATCACCCCCCCATCCCAGGGCAGCAAGGTGAGGGTGCGCGCATCGCAGGGCACCGTCTTTTCCCACAGCACCTGGCCGCGTTTGCCCAGGCAGATGAGCACGGTGCGGCCGTCGCGCGCTCCACCGATCCAGGTGTGGCCGCGCGCCGAAACCGGAGCGGACGGCGTGGCGAGAATCAGCTCGCGTGTCCACACGATCGCGCCCGCGGGCGTGGTCTCTCCCGACGAGAGCGCGTCGCACAGGTAGACCGCCGAGTGTTCGCCGCGGTTGAGCACCACCAACGCCCGGTTGCGCACGGCCACCGGCGCGCGCGCCACCGGGAGCCCGGCCTTCACCCGAAAGCGCACCTGCCCATCAGCGGCGTCGATGCCGTAGAGCGTGCCGCCATCGGTGCCGGCGATCACCCGGGTGCCCACGCGCGAGAAGCTGAGGCTCTGCGTGCGCGGCGGCTCGAAGCGCCACAATTCGCGGCCCGTCGCGCGCGCGAACCCGGCCACCCCGCGGCGCCCCAGCGGGCAGACCAGCACGCCGTCGACCGCCTCGAGCCCCGGGCCCAGCCGGCCGCCGTCGTGATCGCGCATCCACCGCGCGGTGGGCTCGCGGCCCTCGAAGAAGAGCACCCGCTCGGGGCTGGCGCAGATCGCCTCGCCATCGATGCTGATCGCCACCCCTCGCGTCGAGAGCTGCCGAAACGCGGTGGCGCCGGTGCGGGTGAACGCATGGGCCGCGTGGGGTGAATGAACGATCACCCAGCGCTTCCCGAGGAGCAGGCGGCCGCCTTCTTCGCCCAGCGCCACCGGGCGGCTCCAGCGCGGCTGCAGGGTGACGCGGCGCACGTCACCGACGGGCGCGAGCGGCACCCCCGGGGTCGAGCGCGGCGGGCTCACCGTGGCCATGGTGGTGTCGGGCACCGGCTGGCGCAGGGCGGTGAGGCCATCGGTGCAGCGCACCTGCAGCGCTTCCACGTAGGGGTTCGCGCCGAGCGCGGGGTTGCGTGAGCGCAGCGCGAGGCAGAGATCGAGGCCCGCGCGATACACCTGGTCTGCGGGCACGCTCTGACCACCGACCTTCGCACCGCCTTCGGTGGCCGCGCGCGCCAGCCCCATCATCGCGAGGAAAGGCAGGCCCGCCTGCGTGGTGCCATCGGGCAGCGTGAGCTCGCCATCGAAGAGCAGGGGAGGCAGCCCCGCGCGCGTCTTCCGATTCCACGCCAGGGTGCGGTTCTCGTCATCACGCAGCGCGAAGCCGACCCCGCGCGAGCCGGGGTCAGTGGTGGCGCTGCGCACGGCGGTCCACGCTGCGGGCGGCTCGCGCGCAGGCCGCTCGTCGATCACCGCGCCGGTGAGCCGCTTGAGTTTCTTTTCGAGCGAGACCAGCTCTGCTTCGATGTCGCCGCGGTGCTGGCCCACGTCGCGCAAGAACCCGCGCGCGCACTTCACCGCCGCCTCGACCAGGTTGGGCAACTCGACCGCGATCGGCGCCCGCACCTGCCGCGGGGGCTGCGAGAGATCGATCACCCAGACCGAGACTTCGTGGCCGGTGGTGCGCCACAGACACAGCTCGAGGTGCACGTCTTCCAGCGAGACCTGCCCAGCCCGTTCGCCATCGACCACCAGCGTGCTGACCGCGTCGACCAGTGATCCCACGATGCGCACGAGGGGCTCGTCGTTCGCGCCCGGCAACACGTTGATGCCCTCGAGTTCGAAGGCGAACGCATCACGGGGTCCACCAGGGCCCGGTGTCTCTCGTTGCCAGCTGTGCCCGACTCGAAACTTGATCAGTTCTCATCCCTCGGAGGAGGTGCGCATCACACGTTGACACTCACTGTACCCCTGCGTACATTCCGCGTCTCCTGTCGGCTTCCAGTGCAAGCCCCTGTAATTACTTGGAAAACTCATGACATTCTATGAAGCGGCGCTCCGCGTCCTCGAAGAGGCGGGCATGCCGCTCCACTCGACGGACATCACGAAGCGCGCTGTCGATAAAGGTTTGTTGTCGCATGTGGGTAAGACGCCCGAGATCACGATGCTGTCCCGCCTCGCGGCGATGGCTCGGCGTCCCCGTGATCGCAAGCTGCAGGTCACCACCCGTGACACCTTCGCGCTGACCGACTGGATGTTGCCGGAAGATCCCGAGGCGCTCACCGCCACGGGCGTGATGGAGCCCAACCCCGAAGAGGCGTTGGCTCCGTACCGTCCCTCCGAGCGGCACCCCGAAGCGCACGCGGAATACCTGCGCAGCATCGGCCGCCAGAGCGATCGCAAGCGCCGCGACGACGATCGCAAGAAGAAGTTCCCGCCCGTCTCCGAGGTCGCCTGCGAGGTGTTGCAGGAGTCCCAGACGGCGCTGGTCGCCAGCGAATTGCTCGCGCGCATCAAGGCCCGCGAAGGCGCTCCCGACGATCTCCCGGTCTCGCGTCTGATCGACGGGCTCGCCAGCGACAACCAGAAGCGGGTGGACGACGGCCGCAAGCCGCTCTTCGCCGCTGCCCGGGGCGAGTCGAACGAGCTGCAGATCTCCCTCGAGCCTCAGGCCGAAGGCGGCCCGACCCCGCTCGAGGTGCAGCAGGCGTTCTGTGCCGCGTGCAATCTGCCGTTCGAGAACGGCCGCGTGGTGCTCAAGAGCGAGCAGCGGGCCAAGCAGCAGCAGGCGCAGCCGCAGCATCACGAACCCGCGGCACCGGGTCTCGCCGTTCCTCCCGCCGCCGAAGATCTGGCGCTGTTCCAGACCGCCCGTCACGCCGGGAAGGACGCGCGCAAGGCGATGGCGCGCATCCTTCGCAAGAAGTTGTCCGACCTCGAGTTGGGCACCTTCGAGAAGGCCTGCGTGCGCATGCTGCACGGCCTGCACTTCCGCGAGCTGAAGGTCGCGCGCCGCTCGAAGGACGGCCCGCTGATGACCGCGCGCCGTCGCGAGGGCAGCCTCGAGATTCGGTATGCGGTTCGCCTGCTCAAGGGTGGTGGCGCGGTCGAGCGCCGTCACATTCAGGAGCTGCGCCGCGAGCTCTCCCAGACCGGCGCCAACGTCGGCCTGCTGCTGACCGCCGGCGAAGCGCGCGGCGACGCCCGCAGCGAGTGCACCGTGGGGCCGCTGGTGCTGCTCTGGGCCGGCGACGCGCTGGCTGACAAGTTCTTCGAGGCGAAGGTCGGCGTGGCCGTCACCGTCATCGAGCTCTACGACATCGACGAGGCCTTCTTCGCGCAGGCCAAGCTCGACGCCGATGAGTCGACGCGCCGCCGTGAAGAGCGCTTGAAGGACAAGGACTCCCGTTCGCCTTCCGAAGGCGGCGATGAAGTTCGTGCTGAAGCGGTCTCTGCCGCGCCGTCAGACGCGGGCCTGCCCACGATTCCTGAAGGTGTTGCCGCCGTGCAGCCGGCCGAGGCCGCTGCCGAAGGTGACGAGGGCGACGACGAAGGCGACGAAGGTGAAGAGGGCGAAGAAGGTGAAGAAGGGGGCGAAGAAGGCGGCGATGCCGCTGCCCCCGGGGCACCTGGTGACGGTAAACGCCGCCGCCGTCGCCGTCGCCGTCGCCGTCGTGGTGGTGCGCTGCGCCCTGAAGGCGCGGCGGGCGAGGCCTCGGCCGCTCCCGCAGGCGCTCCTGGCACCCCTGCTGTCGAAGGTGCTCCCGCCGCTCCCGCGTCGGCCCCTACCGCTCCGGCATCGGCACCCGCCGCTCCGGCACCGGCCACTGAGCCTGCGCCCGACCCGGCACCTCCGTCAGAACCAGGCCCGACGACTTGATCGCTGCCGGCCGCATCGCCGCATGCGTGGCGCTGCTGCTGGTTGCTGCTGCCTGCTCGAAGACGAGCAGGCCGTGGATCGACAGGCTCGAGGTCGAGGCTTTCGAGGGTGGGGAAGTCGTGTCCCTTACGAGGGCCCAGCTCGAGCAACAGCTGATCGCCAAGCTCGAAGCCTCGAAGTTCGTGGTCGCCAAGGCGGGCCAGAAGGTCCCCGACGAGGTGAAGCCCTGGCGCCTGCAGCTGGCCGCCGGCCTGAGCGAGCCTGATCTCGAGAAGCAGACCTCATCGGTGGTGCTTGCCCTCGAGTTGCAGCACACCGGCAAGTCAGACTCGTTCGCGATCGACTCACGCGTTCACGTCAAGCCTGCGCAGGGCAACGACGTGGAAGCGATGCAGGGCGCGATTCGTGACGCCCTCGACGAGGCCCTGGGCCGCGCCGTGCGTGAAGCGGCGGCGTTGATCGCCCTCGAAGACGCCACCGATTCGTCGCTCATGACGAAGCTGAAGGACGGCGACCCCGCGATCGACGACGCCGCGCTCCGCTTGCTGGTGCGCAGGCATCACAAGGCCGCGCTCCTCCCGTTGCTCGAACGCCTCAAGAGCGACGACCTCGACGTGCTGCGCGGGGTGGTGGGCTTGCTCGTCGAGCTGGGCGCTCCGGAAGCGGTCAACCCCCTGGTCGAAGCGGCCAACCAGAAGGGCCCCGTGTTCGAGCGCGAGGTGGTGTTCGCCGTGGGGTCCATCGGCGGCGACGACGCGGAGGCCTACCTCGATCTGGTCGCCACCGGTCACGACGATCCCCTGGTGAGGGCGAGCGCTGCCCAGGCGCTGCTCGAGCTGCGAGAAAAGAAGAACAAGAAGTGAGGGCGGAAGGCAAACGCCCTCATGATCAAGTGAGGGCGGAAAGGCAAACGCCCTCATGGTGAACAAGTCCGCGCCGCACCCCGGAGATCCCCGATGAAACGACTGTTGCTGCTCTGTGCGTTCGCCCTCGCGGCGTGCACCACCACCTCGAAGGCCACCAACGATGGGCTCAGCGCGCCCCAGAAGACCGCGGGCGACTTCTACCCGCTGGGCATCGGCACCAGCTGGACCTACGAGGTGAAGTTGCTGGGCGAGTCGCGCATGATCGAGGTCACCGCCCTGCGCAAGACCACCGACGGCTTCGTGGAAGACTCGACCGGCGCGCAGTTCCTGGTCGACGGCTTCGGAGTGCGAGATCAGAAGCGCTACCTGCTGCGCAACCCCATCGCCGCCGGGACGAAGTGGACCAACGTGGTCTCGGTCTCCTCGGTCGAGGCCTACGAGATCGTCGCCGCCAACCAGCCCTGCGACGCCCCCGCCGGAAAGTGGGAAGGCTGCGTGGTGGTCGAGAGCCGCAACCGGGTCGAAGAAGGCACCGTGCTGGTCAATGAGATGACCTTTGCGCCCGGTGTAGGCATCGTGCGCCTCTCCACCGTGCTGGAATCGAACGGCAAGCAGATCCCCCAGTCGACCCTGGCGCTTTCGAAGTTCAACGCCCCGCCCGGTTGACCTCTTGAAGGGTTCTGGCGCGGGAACTACCGTTCTGAGCGTGGACCCTGCCGAGCTCTCGAATGAGGAGATGATCCTCTCCTTCCTTGCCGAAGGCGGGGACGACTACATCTCCGGGGCCGCCCTGTCCGACAAGCTGGGGCTGTCCCGTACCGCGGTGTGGAAGTACGTCGAGCAGCTGCGAAAGCTCGGCTACCGCATCGACGCCCAGTCAGCGAAGGGCTACCGCCTGCTCGAAGTGCCTGATCGCCTCACCTCGCTCGAGGTCGGGCCGCTGCTCTCGACCCGCGAGCTGGGCAGCACGCTGCACCACTACGAGACCCTCGAGTCGACCAACGCCAAGGCCTTCGAGCTGGCGCAAGAAGGGGGCTCGCACGGGGAGTTGATCGTCACCGAGCACCAGACCAAGGGCAAAGGCCGGCGGGGTCGCAGCTGGGTGTCGCCGGCGGGCAAGAGCCTGGCGATGAGCGTCATTCTTCGCCCGGAGATCGCCCCCTCGCGCGCGCCCGAGATCACCCTGGTCGCCGCGGTCGCGCTCGCCGAGACGCTGCGCGATTCGGGCGTCGACGCCAACATCAAGTGGCCCAACGACGTGCAGATCGGCGGCAAGAAGGTCGCCGGCATTCTCACCGAGCTGAGCGCCGACGTTGAACGGGTGCACTTCGTGGTGCTGGGCATTGGGGTCAACCTGAACTCCGAGCTGGCCGATTTCCCCCCTGAGCTCGCGGAGATCGCCACCTCGGTCAGCCTGAACCGCAAGAACCCCATTCACCGGGCGCTCTTCACCGCGGCCCTGCTGGCCAAGCTCGAGCAGTGGCTCGACACCTGGACCGACGATGGTTTCGAGCCGGTGCGCGCCGCCTGGAAGCGGCTCGCCTCGTCGATGCTGGGTGAAGAAGTGCTCGTGCGCGCTGACAACCGGGAACTGCGCGGCATCGCCGAAGACATCGACCCGACCGGCGCGCTCCTGCTGCGCGTCGGTGACAAGGTCGAGCGGGTGCTCTCGGGCGACGTCGAGCAGGTCCGTTCCCGGAAGTCGTAACGGGGGGCAGGGGGCGGCGTTAAGATCCGCCCTCATGCTGCTCGCCATCGACGTCGGCAACACCAACACCGTGCTGGGCGTCTACGACGGCCGCACGCTCCGGGCTCATTGGCGCATCGAGACCACCGCCCGCCGTACCTTCGACGAGTACGGCATTCTCACCCTGCAGCTCTTCGCCCACGCGAACCTCGACCCCAAGAAGGTCGAGGCGGTGGTGGTCAGCAGCGTGGTGCCCTCGCTGCAGTTCAACCTCGAAAAGATGAGCGAGCGGTACTTCGGCACCAAGCCGATGTTCGTCGGCCCGGGCGTGAAGACCGGCATGCCGATTCTCTACGACAACCCCCGCGAGGTCGGCGCCGATCGCATCGTCAACGCGGTCGCCGCATGGGAACGCCACAAGGGCGCGCTGATCGTGGTCGACTTCGGCACCGCCACCACCTTCGACGCCGTCACCGCCAAGGGAGAGTACGCCGGCGGAGCGATCACCCCGGGCATCACCGTGGCGATGGACGCGCTGACCCGCAACGCCAGCAAGTTGCCCCGGGTGGAGTTCATTCGGCCGCCCCACGTGATCGGCAAGAACACGGTGCACTCGATGCAGTCGGGGCTGGTGTTCGGCTACGTCTCGCTGGTCGACGGTATCTGCGAGCGCATGAAGAAAGACCTGGGGCCCACCACCAAGGTGTTCGCGACCGGCGGCCTGGCGCCGTTGATCGCTTCCGAGTCGAAGGCCATCGAAGAGGTCGACGAGTTCCTCACCCTCGAGGGGCTGCGTCTCATTCACGAGAGGAACCAGTCATGAGCGACGAAGCCGCAGCCGCCGCACCCGCGCCGAGTGATCAGCCGGCGTGCCCCATCACGTCGGAGTTCTTGCCGGCGAACATGGTCAAGCACGTCGACCCCAAGGCGCCCGTGCCCCTGCGCATGATGGCCGCCAAGGCGCTGGTGCCGTTGAGCCCTTCCGACATGCTCAGCGTGCTCTTCATGCTCACCTACGACCCCGACCAGGGCGTGCGCGACCAGGTGGCCAAGACCGCATCGACCCTGCAGGACCGCACGGCTTCTTCGGGCTTTCGCGACGAAGAGGTGCACCCGCCCGCGCTCGGCTACTTCCTGCGCGTCTACGCGCAGAACGACACCTACGCGGAAATGCTCATTCTCAACGCCAACACGCCCGATGACGCGGTGGCGGCGGTGGCTGAGAACTGCAGCAAGCGCACGGCCGAGACCATCAGCCAGAACCAGCTGCGCGTGCTGCGCCACGACGAGATCATTCGCGCGCTCGCCCGCAACCCCAACGCCGACGGCGCGCTGATCGACGGCGTCTGCGACTTCGCCGTCCGCAACGGCATGATGCTCGAAGACGTGCCGCAGATGATGGCGGCCCGGGTTCGGCTCTTCGGCCCCCAGGTGGTCAACGCCCCTCCGCCGAAGGAAGGCCCTTCGGCTGAGGAGATCATGTCGGAATTCTCGATGCCCGACCCCGACGGGGCGCCGGAACCCGAGAGCCTCACCCCGATGGAAGAGGGCAAGAGGCTCTCGCTCTCGAAGCGCATCATGTCGATGAACGTGTCCGAGAAGATCAAGCTCGCCACCAAGGGCAACAAGGAAGCGCGCGGCATCTTGATGCGCGACTCGAACAAGCTGGTGTCGGTGGCCGTCATTCGCAGCCCGCGCATCACCGACGGTGAGGTCCTGGGCATGGCCCAGAGCAAGACCTGCATCGACGACGTGCTGCGCGTGATCTACGGCAAGCGCGAGTGGCTCAGGAAGTACGCCATCAAGCTGGCCCTGGTGAAGAACCCCAAGGTGCCGCAGGGCGTCTCGATGCGGCTGATGACCACCCTGCACGAGCACGACGTGAAGGGCCTCTCGAAGGACAAGAACGTGCCCGGCAGCGTGCAGATGCTGGCCAAGAAGCAGCTCGAGAAGAAGGTGCCGAAGAAGACGGAGTAGTTCTCCGCCCCCCCCCGGGTCGCCTGAGGTCAGGCCTCGGCGAGCTCGTCGATGTCGAGGTCTTCGCTCTCGGCCGGTGTCTCGGCCAGGGTGTCCATCGCCTGCTGCAGGGTGCCGCGCAGGCGATCGAGCTGGTCCTGGTTGGCCTTGAGCCGCGACTGGGCGCGGTTGGCCTTCTCTTCGGCGCGGGTGCTCTGCGCTTCCGCATCGGCCAGGCGCTGGCGCAGGGTCGAGATCTCGTCGGCGAAGCTGGTGGCCTGCGAGGTGAGCTGGGTGCGGGCCGAATCGAGATCCATGTTGGCCTGCTCGGCTTGCGAGCGCAGCTCGTCGGCTTCGCGCGAACGTTCTTCGAGCTGAGACTTGAGCGCCTCGGCCTCGCCGCGCGCCTCCGACAGGTCGGACTCGGCGGTCTGGCGGGCCGTTTCAGATTCCTGCTGGCTGGCCCTCAGGCCGTCGGCCTGGCCATCGAGCTCGGCGACGCGCTGCTGCAACGAATCGAAGTCGGCCTGCAGGGTGCTGAGCTTGGCCGAAGCCGAACGCGCCTCTTCCTTGGCGGTCAGCAGCTGCTGGTCGACCTTCTTTCGTTCGGAGGTGAGCTGGTCGGCCTTCTGCTGCAGCGTCTTGAGCTGCGCGTCTCTCTTCGCCATCTCGCCGCTCGATTCCGAGAGCTGCTGCTCGATGGTGTTTTCCTTCTCACGCAGCTCGAGGACTTCCTGGTCCTTCGCGTTCAGCTCGTTCTTGAGCCGGAGGATTTCCTTGTCCTTCTTGTTCGCGGCGTCGCGCAGGGCGAAGACATCTTTGTTGTCGCTCTTGCCGGGGGCCGCGCGCGCGGTCTCGAGCTCGGTGTTCTTGCTCTCGATGTCGTTCTCGAGCTCGCGCACCTTGGTCTCGAGCTCTTCGGTTCGCGTCTTGGCTTCTTCGAGGGCGCCGGTCAGTTCGGTCACCTTCGAGCGCATGTCGCGCGCCTCTGACGAATCGAAGGTCGAGGGCGACGAGGTGAAGGTGGGGGCCGAGCGCGCGGGGAGCGGCGGGGCCGGGGGCATGAAGCCCACCACGGTCTTCTCGGCGGGGTAGTCGGCCTCTTCGGCTTCAGGCTCCGAGGTGCTGAGGCTGATCTCTTCTTCCACCACCGGCGGCGGCTCGGAGGGCTTTTCGTCGAACATCGAGTCGACCATCGCGAGGTCGGCCTCGGCGCTCCCCAGGTCTTCGATGGGCGCGTCGATGGCCAGATCGGCGTCGCCTTCGTCGAGCAGCGAGCCGGGGTCGAAGCCTTCTTCTTCGACGACCGCGGGCGGCTCGGCGGGGAAGCCGATCAGCTTGCCGACGCCCTCGACCAGGGTGGGCGCAGTGAGGGGCTTGCCCAGGTATTCCTCGGCGCGGGTCTTGAGCTTCTGGTGCTGCCCGAAGCCCTTGGGGTCGCCGATGATGATGATCGGCACGCCTTTGAGGTCGTCATCGCTCTTGAGCTTCTTGCAGATGATGTAGCCGTTCTGGCCCGCATCGAGATCGACCGCGAGCACCACGCAGCCAGGCTTCTTCTTTCGAATCAGCTCGGGCGCGCCTTTGCCGTCGGTGGTCTCATCAACCTCGAAGCCCCGGCCCACCAAGCCCTCGCGGAGTTCCTTCATCAACGCGAGGTCCTTCTCTACGATCAAGACTGAATTCGACATGAGTAAGTGAAGGCTAGTTCCCGCACCCGAGGGGGTCAACGAACCTGAGGGGAGAGCGCCCACCGAGACGGCGGTTTGCACCCACCACCTGTTCATGAGGGCGTTTGCCTTCCGCCCTCACTTGTTCATGAGGCGGCTGGCTGGCAGGTGACGCCGACTACTGGCGAAGAGACGCCGGGCGCGCTTCCACGGGGGGCGGGCGGCTGGGGAAGGTCTCGGTGCCGGCCGGAGCGCCCGGGGTGGAGGGCATCAGATCGCGAATGTCCTGTTCGTCGAGGTCGGTGACGAGCTGGTAGACCACGTCGCCTTCGCGCCAGCTGACCACGTTGTAGCCGTGGTTCGAGCTGACCTCGGCCTCGGTACCGACGTCGAGATCGTGATCGTCACCGAACACGAAAAGACCCATGGGTCGCGGCGCGTCGTAGCGAATGTAGGCGGCGGGCTTGTCTCGCACCTGCAGCAGCCGGGCGCCGGTGGCGTTGGCGTGGAGGAAGCGGGGCACGTTGACCGGGTGATCGAGCTTGCCGCCGAACCAACGCTCGATGGCGTCGGCGGGCTGCTCGATTTCCAAGGGGAACTGGCGGGCGTGGCGCATGGCCGCGTCTTGCTCGTAGAGGCGGCGCTGGTGGGTGCGATATTCGTGGTGCCCCAGGCCCACCGCGAGGGTCACGGTGGCGGCCACCGCAACCGCCCGGCCCACGCCGATGCGGCGCCGTCGGTTCGAGTCGCGGGCGAGGTTTTCGAAGAGGCGCGCCTTCAAGGCCGCCGGCATGGCCGGACTGGTCGACCGGCCCGCTTCACGGATGCTGGTGAGGTTGTAGCGCTCGACTTCGACGTGGCGGGGGCAGGTGGGGCACGCGGCCAGATGGGCCTCGACCTCGCCCCTCGCCTCGGCGATCAGCTCGCCGTCGAGGTAGGGGGTCAACTGCGTTTCGAGGTCGCGACAGTTCATGCGTGTGCTGGGAAACACTCCGTCACGCGAGCTTCTTCCGCTCCCGGAACGCATTCAAGTCAATGGTCTGCGCCGGCTCACCTTCGCGTGCCAACAGCAGCTTCTGCAGCTGTTTACGGCCGCGGAAGAGCCGGCTCATCACGGTGCCGACGGGAATGTCGAGAATGTCGGCGATCTCCTTGTACGAAAACTCCTGGAGGTCGGCGAGGATCACCACCATGCGGAAGTCGATCGAGAGGGTGTCGATCGCGACCAGCACGTCCTGGCTCATGACGCGGTTGAGCAGGAAGTCTTCGGGGTTCTGGGTCTGCTCGGTCAGCTCGGCGCTGAAGAAGCGGGCCTCGACCGACTGGCGCTCAGACTCATCTTGCAGCGAGCGCTCGCGGGTATTGCGGCGGTAGCTGTTGATGAAGGTGTTGGTGAGGATCTTGAAGATCCAGGCGCGGAAGTTGGTGCCCTGCTCGAACTTCTCGAAGAAGCGCCAGGCGCGCATCACGGTGTCCTGCACGAGATCTTCGGCGTTCCGCTCGTTGCGCGTCAGGCGCAGGGCCGACGCGTAGAGCGGGTCGAGCCACGGCGTGAGCAGCGTCTCGAAGTGAGAACGACTCTGATTGCTGCGTGACAACCCGAACATCGGAAGACTCCCTTTTCGCAGCGCGAAGGCTGCGTGCACCCGGCCGGCTAAACACCCGAACGGCTCTTCGATTCCCGTAGAGCGGCGGATCCCTGTCCGCCACCTGGACACCAGACGAGCATGGGCCGTGCCTATTGCTGTGCTGCGTCAAGCCCGCGTAAACACAGGGTCGAGGTCCCCGGAACTGTGGAGGTTTTGACGCAGTTGCCTGCGCAGCGCAGGCAGGTGCGTCATTTCGACAAAAGAAAACCGCCGCGTCTCACGAGGAGATGCGGCGGTCTAAAGCGGTCCCGGCGGGATTCGAACCCACGACCCCTGGCTTCGGAGGCCAGTACTCTATCCAGCTGAGCTACGAGACCCGATGCGTGCGAGCGCGCCTCTATACACGGATCGAATCGCATTGTCCTGACCGAATCCATGCGTGATGGCGCCCAATCGATAGAGTGCGCGCGATGACGACTTCTGGAGACGGTCGGATGCTGGGTCGCTACCAGCTGCTGTTCATGCTCGGCCAGGGCGGAATGGGCGAGGTGCACCTGGCGCGCCTCGTCGGGACGGCGGGCTTCGAGAAGCTGTGCATCGTGAAGACGGTGCTGCCCCACCTGATGGGCGACCAGAACTTCATCGACCGTTTTCATCACGAGGCGAAGGTGCTCGTGCAGTTGACCCACTCGAACATCGCCCAAGTCTACGACATGGGGGAATTCGACGGCACGCTGTTCATGGCCATCGAGTACGTGCCCGGCGTCGATCTGTCGCGGGTCGAGACGCGCATCGAGCGTTCCCGCACGGTGATGCCGATCCCGATGGCGGTGTTCATCGCCCAGCAGATGACTGAAGCGCTGGGCTACGCGCACCGCAAGGTGAGCGCCGAAGGGACGCCGCTGGGCATCGTGCACCGTGACGTCTCTCCGCAGAACGTGATGGTCTCGTACGAGGGCGAGGTGAAGGTGAT
Organism: Archangium sp.; assembly: GCA_043758715.1. Classification (GTDB taxonomy): domain Bacteria; phylum Myxococcota; class Myxococcia; order Myxococcales; family Myxococcaceae; genus Archangium_A. The sequence continues at coordinate 2,129 of JAYVNA010000339.1, read as the reverse complement.
CGACTTCGGGCTCGCCAAGAGCACCGCGCGATCACAGAAGACCCTGCCTTCCACCGTGATGGGCAAGCTCGGCTACATGTCGCCGGAGCAGGCGCTGGCCAAGCCCGTCGACCACCGTTCGGATATCTTTTCCGCGGGCATCGTGGTGTGGGAAATGCTGGCGGGCCGCTCGATGTACACGGGCGGCACGATGTCGGAGATGGTGGTGCAGATGGCGATGGGCGAGGTGCCGTCGCTGCTCGAAGCCCGCCCCGAGATCTCCCCCACGCTCGACCAGATCGTGATGCGGGCGCTCGCGAAAGACCCGGCCGCGCGCTACCAGCGGGCTGACGACTTCTCCCGTGCGCTCAACGAGCTCGCGGTGCGCGAGCAGATGACCGTGGGCGCGGAAGACGTCGGCAATTACGTGCGCGCGATGTGCCCTGAAGAGTTCGCCGCCGAGCGGCAGCTGCAATCGAAGCTCTCGGTGATGAGGCGGGGCGGCCCGGTGGCGGAAGTCGCCAGCACGGAGCCCGAGTTCGAGGGCACCTTCATGCGCCCCTCCGGCGAGGTGAAGCAGGAGACCGCATCGGGACAGGTGATGACGGCGGCGCAGCGGGCGATGTCGATCGCGGCGCCTGCCACTCCGGCCCCCAAGGTGAAGTCGACCGCCGCGGCGCCCCTTCAGCCTGCTTCCTCTTCGTCCCAGGGCTCGCTCGAGGTCGCGCCGCCGGCTCCGAAGAGCAAGCTGCCGTTGATCATCGGTGGGCTGCTCGCCTTCATCGCGGTCGCCGCCGCCGGGCTGTTCATGCTGCAGAACCAGGCCGGAGTGACGCCGCAAGCGACCCCGGTGGTCGACGCGGGCCTGCAGTTGGTGGTGCTCAAGGAGCCGGTCAAGGAACCCGAGCCGGTGAAGGAACCTGCAAAGGAGCCCCTGGCCGAAGCGAAGACCCCGGTGGTGCTCGAGCAGGTGGCCGGCATCGCGAAGGTCTGGAAGGTGCTCAAGCGCGACGGCGAAGATCTGATCATGCTCGACCGCGGCGAGAAGCTGGCGGAAGGCGATCGGGTCAACCTGGTGGGCGAGGCCGGCGCCGATGGCAAGCGCCCGCTCTATGCGCGCGGCGCGGTGCTCAGCGTGAATGGCTCGCTGGCGAAGCTGCTTTTCGACGACGACGCGGTGCTGCCCCCGGAAGTGTTCGCCGCGCGCGATGCCTCACCGAAGCGGCCGGTGGTGAAGAAGGAGCCCCCGAAGGTCGTGGCCGACGCGGTTCGAACCACCGAGGTGGTGAAGACGCCCGAGCCTGAACCGGTCAAAGAACCCGAGCCCGTCAAGGAGCCGGTCAAGGAGCCCGTGGCTGCTGCCAACGCTCAGCTGTTTGGCACCGTTCGCGTGACCGCTCCCAACGCGCTGAACAACCGGGTGGTGTTCGTGCGCAACCTCAACGCCTTCTCCGTGAGCGCCTGCGAAGTGCGGTTGCCGAGCAACGTGGTGTTCAAGATGAAGAAGCAGATCGGGCCGAAGGACGAGGTCAAGTTGCCCATGCGCGACTTCCGCCCCGACCCGCGGGCCGAAGACCCTCAGTTCAGGTCCGACTGGGCTGCCGTGTATTGCAAAGAGGGCACGGGCTACTGGAAGACCAGTTACGACCGCCGCTGAACGAACTCTCTACTTCTGCGCGATGTCCCACTTGAGCCGCTTCCAGCTCGCGCGGAACGACGCTTCGGTCCCCAGGAAGGCCTTGTCTTCCTTTTCGTTGCCGTCGAGGAAGACCACGAAGTCCATCTGCGGCTTGCCGGTCGAAAGGTCGCTGTCGAAGCGCTTGACGATCTCGTTTGCGGGCAACGTGCGGCGGCCTGCGACGTCGACCAGATCGATCGACACGCCGCGCTGATCGGCACCGGTCTGGTACGCCTTGTAGACGAGCTCCGAGCAGACGATCGACGAGTCGCTGAAGAAGTCGAAGTCGAAGTCGTACGGGCGGCCCTGGTACTTGAAGGCGTGGGTGATCGCCCGGGCCTTGTCGACCTTCGAGACCCGGGGCCGCATCGCGCCCAGGTAATCGACGCCGAACGCGTGCTCGATGGCGGTGAAGCTGACGCCTTCTGAGATCGACTCGATCACCCGAATCGGGCCGTGGCCCTGGAGGTCG
>JAYVNA010000338.1:0-5355 GCA_043758715.1 Archangium sp. | reverse complement strand
AGGAACTGGGCGTGTGTCTGGTGGACATCGGTGGCGGCACCACGGACATCGCCATCTTCCAGAACGGTGCCATCGTGCACACCGCGGTCATCGCGCTGGGTGGGCACAACCTCACCAACGACATCGCCGTCGGGCTGCGCACCCCCATCGATCAGGCCGAGCGGCTCAAGCAGAAGTTCGGCTGCTCGCTCACCGCGATGGTCGACAAGGCCGACATGATCGAGGTGCCCTCGGTGGGCGGCCGCGATCCGCGCATGATGGGCCGGCAGATCCTCTCCGAGATCCTCGAGCCGCGCGTCGAGGAAATTTTCCAGCTCGTGCACCACGAAGTGGAACGCAACGGCTTCTCGGAGTTGCTCACCTCGGGCGTGGTCATCACCGGCGGCTCCACGTTGCTGCCCGGCATGACCGAGCTCGCTGAAGAGATCATGGGCGTTCCGGTGCGCCGCGGCATTCCCCGCGGCATCGGCGGGCTCGTCGACGTGGTGAAGAGCCCGATCTACGCGACCGGCGTCGGCCTCGTGGTCTACGGCGCCCGCCACCAGGACCGGAGCATGTTCCGCATTCGCGAAGAGAACGTGTTCAAGAAGGTCAAGCGCCGCATGGGCGAGTGGCTCCAGGAAGTCTTCTGAAGTTCCTCGCCGCCGCTACAGCCACATAGCTGAAAACTTGCGGGCCGTTCTATCCGCACCAGACTCTCAAAACTTCCCCGGGGACTCACCAATGGATCAGTTCGAACAGAGCAAGCAGGCCGCAAAAATTCGCGTGGTCGGCGTCGGTGGCGCCGGCTGCAACGCAGTCAACACCATGATCGCCAGCGGTCTGGAGCGCGTCGACTTCATCGCGCTCAACACCGACGTGCAGGCGTTGGCGGCCAACAAGGCGCCCATTCGCCTCCAGATCGGCAAGGAGCTGACGCGCGGTCTGGGCGCCGGCGCCAACCCTGAGATGGGCCGTCAAGCCGCGACCGAGTCGCGCGAAGAGATCAAGGCGCTGCTTCAGGGCTGCGACATGGTCTTCGTCACCGCCGGCATGGGTGGCGGCACGGGCACCGGCGCAGCGCCGGTCGTCGCGGACATCGCGCGCGAGCTCGGCTGCCTCACCGTCGGCGTGGTGACCAAGCCGTTCATGTTCGAAGGCAACCGCCGCCGCAAGGCCGCGGAGCAGGGGCTCCAGGAGCTCAAGGCCGCCGTCGACACCCTCATCACCATTCCCAATCAGCGCCTGCTGACGATGAGCTCGGAGCCGTTGCCGCTGCTCGACTCGTTCCGCCGCGCCGACGAGGTGCTGCTCAACGCCGTGCAGGGCATCTCGGATCTCATTCAGTACCACGGGTACATCAACGTCGACTTCGCCGACGTGAAGACGATCATGGGCGAGCAGGGCCTGGCGCTCATGGGCACCGGCCGCGCGTCGGGCGAGAAGCGTGCGCTGCGCGCGATGGAGCAGGCGGTCAGCTCGCCCTTGCTCGAGGACGTGTCGATCGACGGCGCGCGCGGGTTGCTCATCAACATCACCGCCGGCCGCGACATCACCCTGCAGGAGATCAACGAGGCCATCTGCATCGCGCAGGACGCGGCGGATCCCGAGGCGAACATCATCTTCGGCTCGCTGGTGGACGAGAACGCGAACGACGAAGTGAAGATCACCGTGATCGCCACGGGCTTCGTTTCGCGCGAGACCGCGCCCCGCCGCGCGTCCGTCGCGGAGCAGCCCCGCGCGGTGCCGCAGCAGCAGCCCCTGCTCCGCTCGGCTTCGCACCAGGCCTACGTTCCCACCGTGACCCCGGCCCCTGCGGTGCCCCTCACTGGCGGCCGTGAAGAGATGGGCTCACTGGTGCCCGGCAAGTCGAACCTCGCTCCGCCTCCGCAGCGCACGCTCTCGGGCGAACACCGCGTCTCCCCCCCGACGCGCCTGACCTCGGCTCGCGAGGTGACGCTGGATGAGGATCAGTACGACATCCCCACCTTCCTGCGCCGTCAGGGCCAGACCGAGATGCCGTAAGCGTCACCGAAGTCTTCCTTTCCCTCCCCGGAAAGCACGAGGGCGCCCGACCGAAGCTGGTCGAGGCGCCCTCGGTTTTTCTTCCCTCTCTGCTGGTCCGGCCGTACATCCTGCCGTCAAACGGAGGAGCACACACATGATGCGAAGACTGATGATGGTTGTCCCGGTGGTGGCGGTGATGGGTTGTTCGGGCTCGATGAGCGGGACGGTCGGTGGGGTCTCGATGAACGTGGCCGACGCGATCTTCGCGATCATCAAGGACGACAGCGGCAAGTCCGTCGCGGCGCTGGTGGTTCTGGCTGACCAGCCGAAGATCTGCGACAGCCTCAAGGCGAACCGCAACCCCAAGAGCGCCACCAGCCTGGTGCTGACGATGTTCCGCGTCGGTCCGAGCCCGGGCTTCGAGAACCTCGCGCCCGACGTGGGCGACTACACCACCATCGGCGACCGACCCATGGGCGCCGGCAACTACACGTACGCCAACTTCACCCACGGCGATTCGAACTGCACGAACACGCTTTCCGAGAGCGCCTCGAGCGGGAAGAGCGGCCTCATCAAGGTCACGAATATCAAGGGTGAGACGAACGGCGCAGCGAACGGCACCTACGACATCACCTTCGGCGCGGGCGACACCGTCAAGGGGAGCTTCAACGCGACGTACTGCGACCTGAGCAAGCTCCCGACGACGACGCCGAACTGCCAGTAAGCAAAGTCGATTGGTGAAGCAGACCGGAGCGGTGCCTGGATCTTCCGGGCGCCGCTCTTTGTCTTACAGCGCGGTGACGGTCAGGTTGTCGAAGTACAGCTGCGCTTCCCAGCTCGAGAACGCGAAGCGGTCGTGACCCTTGCCGGTGAGCGGCAGCGGATCTTCGAAGCGCATGAACGGCTGGCCATCGATGATCCACGAGATGACCTTGCCCTTGCGCTCGATGCGCCAGTGGTACTGCCGGCCGATCTCGACCTTGTAGGGGTTCGCCTCGACGCGAACGCGGGTGTCGTTGCGGTAGATGCCCGACGCCACCAAGTCTTGCCCGTTGGCCTGCGCCTGCACTGCCGCCAGCGGGGGCGCGTGCTCATCGAGTCGCGCGATGATGCTCAGCGAGTTGTTCCACCCGCCGTGAATCAGCACGTAGCCCGAGGCGTGATCGGTGCCGTCGCCGAAGATCTCGCACTTGATGTCGCCTTCGGGGGACATCGACTTCACGTCGAACTCCACCGCGACGTCGTTGGGCAGGCTCGCCTTGAGCCAGAGCGGGTTGTTCTTCACGCCCGGCGAGAGCAACCAGCTGCCCTGCATCTGGGTCTCGACGCGCCAGAGGCCGCCGGTGCTGAAGTAGTTCTTCGCCACCGTCGCGGGGTCCGCATAATCGTCGCGGAAGGGCAGGGCGGCCGTCGCCGGCATGGGCGAGCGCCACAGGTAGTAGTGCAGCATCGGCAGGTTGATGAGCAGCACCACGCCCGCGATCGCCGCCAGCGAGACCCGGCTCAGCTTCGGCGCGCGAGCCCACGGCTGTTCCGCCGCGGTGCCCTCGGGAGCAGCAGTGACCGGCTCGGATTTCACGTCGTCTTCCTTGCGCTGGGCCTTCGCCATGACGGGCGGCAGCTAGCAGAAACCCGGAAAAACCGTCACTTCTTGTTGATGAGGGCGTTTGCCTTCCGCCCTCACTTCTTGTTCATGAGGGCGTTTGCCTTCCGCCCTCACTTCTTGTTCATGAGGGCGTTTGCCTTCCGCCCTCACTTCTTACTGTCGTTGTACTTCGCCCAGCGGTCCTCGAGCGCCTTCTGCTCCTTGGCCTTCCGCTTCGCGATCGTCTTCTCGAGCTTGCGCGCGGTGGCCTCCTCTTCCGAGGGGCGCACGAAGATCTGGAACACCGCGCCGCCCATCGCGAAGCAGCCCGCCACCGAGAGCACGGCCACCGGGTTGGCCGCCAGCCAGCCGATGCCCGAGATGAACGGGTTGAGCGTCGCCAGCAACCCCAGCACCGCCACCCACGCACCCACTGCCGCGGAGAGGATCGAGCCGACCAGCTTGTGCATCACCACGCCGGCCGCTCCGCCCAGAAAGAACCCGGGGCCGAAGCCGAGCAACCAGTCGTTGGGACCGGCGATCTGCCCGCCCACCAACCCCGCGGGCACGCCGAAGGCGAAGAACACCACCACCGGAGGCCAGATGAGGCCCGCCGTCAGCAACCCGAGCGTCGCCACCAGGGTGATCTGTCGGATGTTCGAACCGAAGCCCAACCGCGCCGCGAGTGGCCCCGCCCAGACGGTGGCGATCAGCGCCCCGAGGGGACCTGCGACCAGCCGAAACAGGTGGCGGCCACCGAACAGCAGCATCAACACGCCCACGGCGATGGCGATGAGCCCACCCCACACCGGCAGGAAACGGAACACGCCGATCCACCCGAGGGGATCGAGGTGACGGTACGGCTCAAAGGCGCTCTGAAATTGCTCCACGGCGAGGGCTGCTCAGTAGCGCCAGGCGGCGAGGATCACGAGGGTGATGAACGCGAAGGCCACCGCCGCCACGAAGAGATACGGCCTCGGGGGCACGATGGTGCGGCTGATGAGTTCGTTGGCCACCGCGGTCGGGGTCTCGGCGACCACCGCGCCCTCGATGGAGAGGACCTTCGCCAGCTCGGCGGCCACCTTCTCTTCGTCTTTGCCGACCTTGCCCGCCAGCACGGCCTTCGCCAGCTCGCGCGCCTGCACCGAATCACCGCGCTCGAAGGCCTCGTAGGAGAGCTTCAGCACCGAGCGGCTGTCCTGCTTGTTGCCCTTGGCCATGGGCGCCGGATAACCCATTTCACTGGCGTACGCATTCCCGAGGTCGGGCTATATGAAACTCGTGCCCCGCGGGAACAACAGCCCCTTCCGAGTCGTTCCGAAGCGACCCGCCATGCCTCTCTCGCGCCGCGCCCTCCTCCTCGCCGCCGGCGCATTGCCGTTCTCTGCCCGTGCCTTCGGTGACGCGTCGAAGTTCATCCCCGCCATCGTCAAGCATGGCGGCCGGTGGGACGTGCGCGCGTCGGGCCTGCGCCGGCTCGCCTGGGAACTCCAGCGCCGCACCTCGGTCGAAGTGCAACTCGAGGCGCGCCCGGTCTCGCTCGACAGCCCGAAACTCTTCGAACACCCGTTTCTGTATCTCTCGTCTGACGGTGAGTTCCCGCCGTTCACGCCGACCGAAGTCGAGAGCCTGCGCCGCTACCTCACGTTCGGCGGCTTCCTCTTCGCCGACGCCAACGATGGCTCTGACGGAGCGGGCTTCGATCTCTCGTTGCGCCGCGAGCTGGCCAAGGTGTTGCCGCAGTCGCCGCCCACCGTTCTTCCGGGCACCCACGTGATCTTCAA
>JAYVNA010000337.1:0-5361 GCA_043758715.1 Archangium sp. | reverse complement strand
GCTGCTGCTGCTGGCGTTGGCCGGGTGCGTTGAGCCCGGGGTTCCCGATGCGGGTACACATGCGAGCGCGGCGCTGCAGGCCTGCGCGGCGGTGCGGGTGCCCGAGCGGGTGACGACCATCGCCGCCGCGGTGACCCGGCTCAATGCGCTGCTTTCCCCCGTGAGTCCGGCGTGCTTCGTCGCGGGCCTGGGCCGGCCGCTCGAGCTGGTCGCCACCACCAGTGTGCTCAGCGCGCAGCCCGCGGCGGGTCGCGTCAGTCCGCGCGTGTTCGTGTTGTTGCCGGGGATGGTGGTGTCGGTGGTGGCTGAGGGCGGAGGTGCGCCGCTGCTCGAGTTCGCTCAGTGGATCACGCCCACTCGCACGCTCAAGGGCGAGGTCGAGCTGCCTCTGACTGCGCCGCTCTCTGCCGACGCACCGTTCACGCGCGTGCAGTCGAACCTGGGCGTGAGCTCGTGTGGCCTTTGTCATCGCAACGAGGCGCCGCACCCGACCATCGATGCGGGCTTCGTCTCCGACGCGTTCAGGCCCGCGCCGGCGACCCTGGTGCCGCTCTCGGAATTGGCCGCGCAACACGTGGCCTGTGCGGAAGACACTGGCGAGCGCTGCGAGTTGTTTCACGCCCTGTTCGACTTCGGGACCGTGGAGCAGGGCACGTTCTCTCAGTCGCTCGAGCTGTTCGTTCAGTGAAACAACAGCCCTGAGGGGCGGGGTGTTTCGGGTTTGCGGCGTTGCCCATCACGAACAGGCCTCTCACCGTGTGACGAGGACACTCACGGGGCGAAATGGCCGACTCAATCGCCCAGCGCGCAGCGGGACGCGCCGTGGTCACTTGAGTCGACCGGCCGAACGTCAACTGGATCGAAGCCATGCTCACTGCGGCCCAGAAAGCTCGAGGTGAGGGCTTGCTCGATGTTTCTCTGTCGTCAGATCCGTTGAGACCGCGCCCTTCGAGGCCTTGAACGTCAGCGCCAGGCCGCAATCGGCGCCGGGACCTCGACACGCTTCACTCGCGCTTCCCCGGGAAGCCGCTTCGAGGGCGCCAGCAGCACCACTGCGAAGAGCGACCGTTCGGCATCGAGCACCATCGCGGTGAACTGGCCCGATGCGCCGCGCACCGTCAGAGGTGCCGGGCGATTCTCAGCTTCTTCGAGCACCGAGAGGGCACGTGTCAGCAGCTCGAGCTCCGCGGGCGTCGGCTCGAAATGCGCCCAGAACGGATCGCCCTTCTCGCCAAAGACGAACACCTGGCGCCCGGGATGCAGATGCATCAGCCGCTCGATCGCGACATCGAGCATCGCCTGCCGCACCAGCATCGCCTCGAGCCGATTCACCCGCTCAGTCTCACGGAGGCAGACATCCCCGCGCAAGCGGCCCCGCCGTGCTATCGGCTCGCGTCCCGTGCCCGCCGTGCTCTCCACCAACCCGCTCGTGATGCTCTGCGTGCAGGCCGTGCTGGTCATCGCGACCTCACGTCTGCTGGGCCTGGTGCTTCGCCGCCTCGGTCAGCCGCTGGTGATCGCCGAAGTCCTCGCGGGAATCGCGCTGGGGCCCTCGCTCCTCGGGGCCATTTCTCCGAGCACCTTCACGCTCTTCTTCCCTCCGAGCTCGCTGGGCACGCTGGGGCTGGTCAGTCAGCTCGGCCTGGTGTTCTTCATGTTCATCATCGGGCTCGAGCTCGAGCCGGCGCTGCTTCGCGGCCTCGGGAAGAGCGCGCTGGCGATCAGCAACACCAGCATCGCGTTGCCCTTCGCGCTCGGAGCCGCCACGGCCGTCTGGCTGGCGCCCACGCTCTCCACACCTGCCGTGCCGCTGGTGAGCTTCGTGCTGTTCCTCGGCGTCGCGATGAGCATCACCGCCTTCCCGGTGCTCGCGCGCATTCTCTCTGAGCGGGGGCTCATTCACACACCCGTCGGCGCGCTCGCGATTACCTGCGCCGCCATCGACGACGTCACCGCGTGGTGCCTGCTCGCGCTGATTTCCGCGGTGGTCCGCGCGACCGGCCTCTCCAGCGCCGCGATCACCGCGGTTCTCGCAGTCGTCTACTGCACCGCGATGTGGTTCATCGCGAGACCGCTGCTCGCGCGGCTGGTGCGTGAACGCACGGATCGCCGCGGCATCAGCCAGCGCATGGTGGCCTTCACGGTGGTGCTCCTGTTGCTCTCGGCGCTCGCCACCGAGGCCATCGGCATTCACGCGCTCTTCGGCGCTTTCTTCTTCGGCGTGATCATCCCCCGCGAACACGGCCTTGCTCACGGCCTGCGCGAGCGGCTGGAAGACTTCGTGGTGGTGCTGCTGCTCCCGCTCTTCTTCGCCTACAGCGGCATCCGCACGCAGATTGGCTTGCTGAACACCCCGGGCGCGTGGGCGATCTGCGGCCTGCTCACGTTGGTCGCCGTCACCGGCAAGTTCGGTGGTGCCACCCTGGCGGCCCGGTTCACCGGACAAAGCTGGCGCGACGCGGTGTCGGTCGGCGTGTTGATGAACACCCGCGGCCTGATGGAGTTGATCGTGCTCAACATCGGCCTCGACCTGGGCGTCATCAGCCCTACCGTCTTCACGATGATGGTGTTGATGGCGCTGGTGACGACCGTGACGACCTCACCCATCGTCGCCCGTCTGCAGCGCTGAGCTCACTTCGGCTTCTCGCACCGGAAGTCGTGCCCGCCCGCACTCACCAACATTTCTCCGCTCGAACATTGCGGGAACACCTGCAGCGGCGTGCAACGCCAGCCCGAAGAGCCTTCACTGCGCAGCGTCTCGCCGGTGGCGCACGAAGGAACCAGGCTCGATCGGTCGATGCACTTCCACCGGCCAAAACCCTCGCTCTCGAGCAGCTTGTCTGATGAGCATTCGGGCAGCATGAACTCCGCGCCCCACGAGTTCGAGGTGCGCGCCGCCTTGAACACCTCTTCCGGCCGCTTGCAGGCGTAGCCGTCGCCGGTAGAGACCAGCAGCGCTCCCGCCTCACACTTTGGCAGCTGCGCCGACGGAGTCACCCCCAGCAGAAGCCAGCCGACGCCCGCCAACACGAGTGCATGTCGCATCTGAGACTCTCCTTACGGCTCGGGTGGGCGTCGCGAGAGGCCCGACACGGCCCAGCGCCCCACGGTGAACATCGGGTCTGTCACGGTCGACTTCTCAGCCAACGTGATGATGTCGCAATTATTCGGGTTCGCGAGCTCGTCGAACTGCTCCACCGAGAGGTGGAGGAAGCGCATCACGAAGCAGCGAATGGTGAGGCCGTGGGTGACGATCAGCACGCGGTTGGCGGCCTTGCGTTCCACCTGGCGCATCAGTGATTCGAGAAATGACGAGGTGCGATCGAAGCAGTCGGCCGGGCTCTCGCCACCCTCGAAGCGGTAATAGAACCAGCCGTGCGTGCGGCGCCGGGTCTGCTGCGCGTCCCACTCCGCATAGCCGTGCTCGACTTCTCGCAGCCGGGGATCTTCGTAGCTGCGCACCGAACCCTGCTTGAGCCCCGCGCCTGCGACGATGCAAGAGAGGGTCTGCCGGGTGCGTTGATACGGAGAGGCGTAGACGAGCGCGCCATCGAGGTAGTTCTTGCCGAGCGCTTCGCCGGTCGCGCGGGCCTGGGCTTCGCCGTGTTCAGTGAGGCAAATGGTGTGGTCGCCCACGTCCTTCGCGTCGACTTCGCCCACGTTCGCGCGCGATTGACCGTGCCGGACCAGTTTGATGGTGAGCATTGCCGCGAGCGTATTCGAGGTGGGCGCGCCGTCGTCTTGTATAGGGGGGGCGTGAGGGACTTCGTCCGACAGGTGACGCACGTGAGCACCGCGAGCCTGGTGCCCGAGCTGCGGCTTCGTCTCGCGAACGAGCCCATCGCCCCGTGGGCCGCGACGGAAACGAAGACGGGCGCCGTGCAGCCCCCACCGTTCTGGGCGCATGCCTGGCCGGGGGGCCTCGCGCTGGCCAGAACGGTGTTCGACGCGCCGGAACTGGTGCGAGGCAAGCGCGTGCTCGACTTCGCCTCGGGCTGCGGCGTGTCGGCGATCGCCGCCGCGCGGGCAGGCGCAGGCGAGGTGTTGGCGACCGAGATCGACCCCTTCGCGCTCGCGGCCATCGAGGAGAACGCCGCCTTGAACGAAGTCACCGTGCGCGTGAGCTCCGAGGACGTCATCGGCAAAGACGACGGCTGGGACACCGTGTTGGTGGGCGACGTGTTCTACCAGGCAGAGCTCTCGCGCCGGGTGTGGGCGTGGCTCGAACAACTTCACTCGCGCGGAGCCGAGGTGCGCATCGGTGACCCCGGCCGCTCGTTCCTGCCGATGCAGTGGCTGGAGTGCGTCGCCACCTTCACCGTTCCACCCGTGCCCGCGTGGGACAGCGTCGTCGATCGACCCGCGCGGGTGTGGCGTCTCAGCCGCGCGCGGTGACGCGCTGAACCCAGGCGACTCCGGCGAGCGTTACCAGGGCGCCCAGCACCATCTGGGTGGTCAGCGGCTCCCGCAGTACGATCACGCCGAGCAGCACCGCGACCACCGGGTTGACGACCCCGAAGCTGCCAGCCCGCGCCGGCGGCCAATCGCGCAGCACGATCGCGAACGCAGCGAAGCCCAGCACCGAGGCCAACGACGTCAACACCGCGATCGCCATCACCGAGGTCGGGTTCAACGGCGCGTGCAGTACTCCGAAGTGCAACGACAGCAGGCCCGCCAGCGCCGCGCCGCCGGCCATCTGCACCGAGAGCTGACTGAAGAGCCCAGTGACCGCCTTCGCCTGCGTTCTGCGCTGAAGCACGCTGGCCCCCGCGAAGAGAAAGGTCGCCAGCAGCAGGGCGGCGATGCCCGAGGGCTCGGCCCAGAGCTTTCCGTCAGAAGGCCACAGCAAGAGCACCACCCCGCCGACGCCGAGCGCCACGCCCCACCACGCGCGCTTCGGCGTGCGCGGCACATCGGCACCGAACGCCCCCAGGCTCCCGAGCGCCGCCAGCCAGACCGAGCCCAGCGAATGCATCACGCCGGTCAGCCCCGAGGAGACGCTGTGCTGCGCGTAGGCGGTCAGCGAGTTGCTGCCCGTCATCATCAACATCCCCACCGCGGAGAACCGCAGCGCCGTCATTCCCGTGGGGAAGCGCTCCTTCCGGGCGATGGCGATGAGCGCGCAGATGATCGAGGCCAGTCCGAAGCGCGTCAGCACCAGGCCCACCGGCGTGAAGCTCGTCACCGCCAACCGAATGAACAGGTACGACGAGCCCCAGGCCGCGATCACGGTGAAGAAGGCGATCCACGTGCGCGACGGCTGCTGCATCTCGGATCCGCGCCTTAGCAGGTAGAGTGCCGCGCGATGTCGCTCGAAGCGTTGTGCCAGGCGTGTGGACTTTGCTGCGACGGCAGCCTCTT
>JAYVNA010000336.1:0-5364 GCA_043758715.1 Archangium sp. | reverse complement strand
GACAACACCGCGGCCAGGAGGGTGGGCTTGCGCATGCAGGCTCCGACACCTTCGAACCGCGGAAGGTTTCAGAGCGAGATGGTAGCGCCCGAAGCATCACGCACACATTCGACGACCCAGGCCCCGAGCTCGAGCCCCTTGTTCTTGTCGTCCATCCAGCGGCCGTCGGGCATCTGGGAGAAGTGCACGCCAGCGCTCTTCCCCGCGACCCAGATCTGATCGACCGCCTTCTGGGTGTTCACGATCACCTTGGTGCCGGTCTTGGCGGCGGTGATGGTGACCATGTCGCCGGTGGCATCGCACTCGATCACGTCGGGATCGATCGCGTCGACGGCAGCGACCAGGCGCTTGAAGAACGACGAGACCGAGGCGGCGTAGCTGTTCATGCTCGATGCTTAGACCGCGCTCGGGGCTTCCTGCAGCGAACCCTCGAAGATCGGCTGGCCGACCGCGGCGTAGAAGATCAGCTTTCCGGCGGCGAGGTTGTCGTCGGGCCGCTCGATGCCGATCACCGTTCCGGGCTGGACCGGCTTGGGGAACGCGGGCAGCCCCAGAAAATGCGCGGCGGTGGCGCCCATCGAAGGCTGGTGGCCGACCAGAATGATCGTCTCGCCCAGCTTGTCAGCGAGCAGGCCTTCGATCGCCCCCACCGGACCATCAGGAAAGAGGGTGCGATTGGCCCGCATCGGCCCTTCGTACTGGAGCGCCTGCCCCAGCAGCGTGGCCGTCTGAACAGCGCGCACCAGCGGGCTCATCAAAATGAGGTGAGGCGTGCCCATGCGCGAGAGCAGCTTCTCGAAGTGACTGGGGAGCGCCTGCCGGGCCCGCGACGTCAGGGCACGGGCGTCGTCTTCCAGACCCTCGGGGATGTCGGCGTCGGCGTCTCCGTGACGGACCAGAAAAACTCTCACGCGCGGAGCCTGTCAGACAACCCTTCCGGGTGCGACACCCTTGCGCACGCGAACGACCCGGCCGACCATGGGCGCGATGCGTGGGCCGGGCTTGACCCTCTTGATTTGTGTGTTCTCAGGCTGTCCAAAACCGGCCGCCGTGGCCGAGCTGCCTGATTCAGGGCCGGCATTGGTGGCGGTGGTCGACGCCGGGCCCGTGGTGACCGAGGCGCGCCTGGCGGCCTGGCTCGCGTGGCAAGACGCGCTCTCGAAGCTGCCGCCGCTCGGGCGTTGGGATGCCGGCAGCGCGGGGCTCGAGCTGCGGCACCGGGCGCGTCAAGAAGCAGCGCTGCTCGCTGATGCAGGGCTGACCGCGGATCAAGCCGATGAGATCGAAGCGGTGGTCGCCGCAGTGGTGGCAGAACGCAACGTCGCGAAGCTGACCGGGGCCGATGCGCTGCAACAATTTCGCGCGGGCATGGCGAGCCTGAACCCGGAACAGCGCCTCAAGGCCGAAGCCGCGCTCGCAGATCTTCAAGCGAAATCACCTCAGGGCTCCCTGACGGCCGTCGAGGCACTTCACGGTGTCGACGCGGTGCGCGTGGTGTTGACCCGCGAGGCTGAAGTGACCAAGACGTGGGACGCGCTGCTCGAGGCGCGGGGAGAAAAACGATGAACGACATTCTGCGGACCGAGGCGGGGCTCAACGTGGGTGCCAAGCGGCGCCCGAGCTGGTTGCAGACTGAAGCCGCGCTCCTGCGCATTTTGTCGCGACAGCTCGGTCCCGCGTTCGAGAAGGCCAAGCCAAGACTCGAGCGCATGGGTGATCTGGCCGCCAACGAAGGCGCGCAGTGGGCCGCCCAAGCCGATCGCACGCCCCCGAAGCTGGTCAGCCACGATCGCACCGGCGAGCGCATCGACGAGATCGACTACCACCACAGCTACCGGAAGCTGCAGCAGCTCGGCTACGGCGGCGGCATCGTGGCGGCCTCGTACGATCCCGCGCTGATTCCCGAGCGGGCTGACGCGCCGAAGTCCCTCACCTTTGGGCTGGGGTACCTCTTTGGCCAGGCGGAGGCCGGCCTCTATTGTCCCATCTGCATGACCGACGGCGCCGCGTACCTGCTGCAGAAATTCGGCACGCCTGAGCTCAAGGCCCGCTTCATTCCTCGCCTCGGCACCACGAACATGGACCAGGTCTTCACTGGCGCCATGTTCCTCACCGAGAAGCAGGGCGGCAGCGACGTCGGGCAGATCAGCACCATCGCCAAGGGCGGCAAAGGCGTGCCCGGTGAGACGGTGACGTTGTGGGGCGACAAGTGGTTCTGCTCCAACGTCGACGCCGACGTGATCATGATTTTGGCGCGGCCTGAGAACTCGGTACCGGGAACGCGGGGGCTGGGGCTGTACGTGCTCCCCAAGACGCTCGAGAACGGCAAGCGCAACGCGTACCGGGTCAACCGCATCAAGGACAAGCTGGGCGAGCGCAGCTTCCCCTCGGGTGAAGTGACGCTCGACGGCGCGACCGCGTACCTGCTCGGGGGGCCGGGCGAAGGCTTTCAGCAGATGACGGTGATGCTGAACCTCTCGCGCCTCTACAACGCGATCGCTTCGGTAGCGGTGATGCGCCGCGCGGTGGTCGAGTCGATCGACTGGGCCGAAGAGCGCGTGGCCTTCGGCAAGAAGGTGATCGATCACCCGCTGATGGCCGAGACCCTGATGGACATGGCCTGCGAGCAGCGCCTCGCGCTGAACTGGGCGTTCCGTGGGGTGAACCTGATGGACCGCCTCGAGAGCGGCAAGTCGACCGAAGAAGATCGCCGCGCGCTGCGGATGCTCACGCCGCTGCTCAAGTACGTGCTGGGCAAGCTCGCGGTCAGCATCTGCTCGGAAGGCGTCGAGGCGCTCGGCGGCAACGGCTACATCGAAGACTGGCCGCTGGCCCGGGTGCTGCGCGACGCGCAGGTGCTGCCCATCTGGGAAGGCACCACCAACATTCTGGTGCTCGATACCTTCCGCGCGCTGCGCAAGGACAACGGGCACGAAGCGTTGTTCGGCGAGGTCGCCCGCGGCATCTCGGAGTCACCCGCTGACCTGCAGCCGCGCCTGACCCAGATGTTCGATGAGCTCAAAGCCGCGCTCGGTGAATTGGCCAGCGACGCCACGGGTGAGCACGCCTGGCGCGATTGGACTGACCGCGCTTCCTTCCTGTGGAACGTCACGACGTCGTTCTCGAAGTCGCTGGGTTACGGAACGGTGACCGATGAACGCGCGGCGCGGCGGGTATTCGCCAAGTACGCGCGCTCGACGCTGCTGAGAACCGACCGCGCGAACGCGGCCGACGTGCGAGCGATCGCGTACACCTGACCTCGTTTGCTGGCGAAAACGGGTCTGGGCTCGCGCGTTGCTAACTGCCGGAGGATGCAACTCCAGTTCTTCAACTCTCCGGCGAAGTCGTTGTGCTTCGCCACTGACTCCGAGCTGATGGAAGACGCCTGGGCCCGCGCCGAGGCGATGCACGCGCCCTGGGTGGTGGTGCTCGGGCGTGACGGAAAAGCCACCGGCGTGATGCCCACTGAGTCATTGCGGAAGCTGATGGAGCTGGGTCCGCACGGAACCGTCGCCGAACTTCCGTTCAAGGGGGCGGCGGTGCTCCCGCGCAGCTCTCGGCTGTCGGAGGTGCTGCAGGCGCTCCGCAGCCCTGAGATCGACGCGGTGGTGCTCGTCGAAGGTGGGGCGGTCCACACCGTGGTGACCCGCCAGCCCGCGGGTTGATACCCACTTTCCTTTCACTTCTGAAAAGCGCTTCGGAATCGAAATGAAATCCGTGCACGCGAGTTGCCTCAGTTCGATGACTTAAGGGCGGCCCGAAACCTGCTCAAGGGGGCAGGCATGCTCGCCAGTGGCTGGTCGACCTCTCCTGCAGTCGTTGTCGAATCTGCGCCTTTGTGGGTGGTCGCCGACATGTTGCAGGCCGGGCAGTACGAGGTCGTGCTGGTGCTCAGCGAGGCTCAGGCGGTGATGGGGGTGCTGCGCAGTGACGCAGTGCTCCGGTTGTCGCCGCGGCTGCCCGAGGCGCCGGTGCGCATGCTTCCGTTGCAGCGCGTCGTCGAGGTGAGCAAGGAAGTGACGTTGGCTGAGGCGCGGGACCTGCTCTCGCTCGACGAGAGCCTCGATGCGTTGCTGATCGAGAAGCCGATGCTGCAGGGCTGGATGGTGATGCTCCGGGACGCGGTGATGGCAGCCGATTCGCCGTCGCTGGTGGCCTGACGGTCTCAGTTTGTCGAGCTGAGGACGCAGGACATTCGTTGCCCGACGCACCACAGTGCCGGACGATGACTGTGCCCGGGATGAAGACCCACAAACCGCCGGCAGCTGCTCCGAAAACGCCACCGCTCATTGATCCGGGGTGGCGCGCTTTTGTTTTGGAATGGGAGCAGTTGACTGAGGCGGTCGATGGGGACTGGCGCGCGCTCCGGCAGGGCGCGCGGAGGTTGAAAGCGAAATTCGCGAAGACAGTGCCCGTTGATGCGATTGACCAGCACCTGGCCTACGGAGTCTTCGACCTCGCTGTGAATTGGAGCGTCAGCCCTCGAATCGTTCGGGCTGCGTTTTCGAGACTGTGGTCAGGCAGCTTTGACCCGTCTCTGCGCATTTCCGCGAGCGCGCACTTTTGGGCTTGGGCTGGCGCGGTGTCGCAAGTCGATATGGGAACAGCCGAACGTGCCGTGTCCGAGGCGCGCGAGCTCATACGAGACTTTCCTGACCCACTGCAGAAGACCAATCTCGAGCGAATGATGCGCCGACTCACCGAAGCGTTGAGCTGATCACCCGCCTTCGACGCTCAGCGCGATTGTCTCGAGCCTGGCCGTGACGGAGGTCGATGAATTCAGTCGTCAACGACCACGGTGACCGCGGCGGTCGTCTCACCCGACTGAGCGAGCCGTGCCCGAATGACGTGCGTGCCTGGCGTGAGATGCCACCGCAGTTCGTGCGGATATCCCACGCGACCCACCGGGGCGCCGTCGACCAGCCAGACGATCTCTTCATTGGCCGGCGTGACAGCGGCGGCGAAGCGCACCGTGGAGAGTTCGCGCGGAGTGTCAGGATCGAAGAGGTAGCGACTCTTCGGCCTCGGCTCGCGAATGGCGATCTTCGGGACCACGTCGGCCGTCGCAGGGCAGAGCGGTGAGAACGCCACCGGCGCGATCGCGAGCCGCTGCTTGCGCGCCCACGGCTCGTAGGTCTCGGGCAGATCGAGCAGTTGTTGTTTGATCACGAACTGAGCGGGACACGTCGGGCCTGCCCTCAAATGGTTGCGGATATCGATCGCCACCTCGACGTGAAACGGACAGGCCTCGTGCGGCTCCGTCCCGGGGATGAACCATTCCGTGCGCGTGTTGGTGCAACCCGGCCCCGGCACGTGCCCGGAGATCGCGCACACCTCGCGCTGCACGAGCGAGGCGGGCAGGGG
>JAYVNA010000335.1:0-5371 GCA_043758715.1 Archangium sp. | reverse complement strand
TGGGGCCGTACATGTTCCAGGCGCTCCCGCTGCGGCGCGAGAGCTCGCTGGCGAGATCCCGCGGAACGGCTTCACCCCCGACGAGCACCTTGAACCCGGGCCCGCCAGTCCAACCGGCGGACAGCAGCAATCGCCAGGTCGAGGGCGTCGCCTGCATCACGGTGGCGTGGTGGCTCTCGATCAACGCCTTGAGCCTGGCCCCGTCGACCGCGTCATCGCGGGTGGCGATCACCACGCGCCCGCCCACGGTCAACGGCAGCTGCAACTCGAGCACGGCGATGTCGAAGCTCAAGGTGGTGACCGCGACGAGCGTGTCCTTCGCGGTGAGCCCGGGCTCGCGCTGCATGCTGGTGAGGAAGTTCACGACCGCGCGATGAGGTACCTCGACGCCCTTGGGCTTGCCCGTCGAGCCCGAGGTGTAGATGACGTACGCGACGTTCTCGCCGCTCGCGGTCTGCTCGAGCCGAGTAGTGGGTTCCTCCAGAGAGGCGACGTCGATCACCTGGGCCTGGTGCGCGGGCAATTCCGCCAGCAGGGACTTCGTGGTGACGAGCACCTTCAGCTGCGCGTCTTCCACCATGAAGGCGAGCCGGTCTTTTGGGAACGCCGGGTCGAGCGGCACGTACGCGCCGCCGGCTTTGAGAATGCCGAGCAGCGACACCACCATGTCGGCGCTGCGATCGATGAAGAGGCCGACCAGGCTCTCTTTGGTGACGCCCAGCGAGCGGAGCCGGTGTGCGAGTTGGTTCGCGCGTGCATCGAGCTGCGCGTAGGTCAGCTGCGTCGCGCCAGCGATCACCGCGATCGCCTCGGGCGTGCTGTCGACCTGGTTTTCAATCAGCTGCGAGACCGTCAGGGCAGGGAAGGGCCGGGCGGTGGCGGCATTCCACGCGAGCAACTGCGTGCGCTCCGAGTCGGGGAGAATCGGCAGCTTGCCGATCGGCAATTCCGGGTTGGTGACAATCGCGTTGAGCATCACTTCGAACGCGCTCAACCACCGATGGATGGTGTCGCCGGAGAAGAGGTCGGCGTTGTACTGGGTCTCCAGCACCAACCCGGACGGGGTCTCGCTGGCGTTGATGAAGATCTCGAAGTTTTCGTAACCACGCGGGTTGGTGGCGACCTTGCCCGGGCAGCCCTCAAAGGTCATCGCGCTCGAGGCGACGGACTGATCGACGTTGAACAACACCGAGACCAGCGGCAGCCGGCTCGGATCACGGGGCAGCCGAAGCTTTTCCAGCAACGCACCGAACGCGATCGACTGGTGCTCGTACGCATCGAGCATCGAGGTTCGAGTCGCCTTGAGCAGCGTCGCGAAGGGCTGGCCGCCATCGATGAAGGCCCGAACGGGCAGCGTGTTCACGCAGTGGCCGACGAGCCCTTCGACGCCCGAATAGTTCTGGCCCGCTGCGGGAATGCCGACGACGAGATCGTCCTGGCCGGTGAGGCGGTGCAGCAGCGCCTCGAAGCCCGCGAGCATCGTCACGAAGAAGCTGGTTCCGCTCTTCGCGCCGAGCTTCTTCACGCGCGACACCAACTCGGGCGAAAGGGTGAAATCTTCCCGCACGGAATGGAAGGTGCGCGCGCGGGGGCGGGCTTTGTCGAGGGGGAGTTCGAGGACCGGAGCAGTGCCGCTGAAGCGGGCGTGCCAGTAGTCGAGGGCCTTTCGGTAGGTCTCGGTGCCAGGGCGTTCGGCTTCGCCTCTGGCGTACGCGTCGAAGGCCGGCGCGGGGGGGACGGAGCCCTTCGAGTACAGGGTGCCGAGCTCCTTCACGCACACGCCCATCGACCACCCGTCGAACACGATGTGGTGCGCGGTCATGATCACCACATGTGACGTGGGGCTCGAGGAAGCGATGCGCACGCGGAACAGGGGCCCCTTTTCCAACGGGAACACGTGTTCCACCTCGGCGCGCTGCAGGGCCCGCAGCTCACGCTCGGACTGCACCGAAACGACCGGCGTCTCGAAGTCCCCGGGGGCCGCCACCAACATCGTCAGCCCGTCGGTGCTGAACGTCGCGCGCAACGACTGGTGCCGCGCGACCAGGCTCGCCACCGCCCGTTGGAGCGCAACGACTTCGAGCGGCCCCTCGAGCGTGAGGGACACCGACTCATTGAACGCGCGTGACGCGTCGTCCCCCAGCATCACCGCCGCCCAGATCTCCCGTTGCGAAGGAGTCGATGCGAAGGCCTGCTCGATCACCGGACCCGCGAACGGGTCGAAATCCACGACAGTCGAAGTGGCGATCATCAGTTCACTTTGAGGTACTTGCCGGGTTCATTGGGGTTGGGCACGAACCACGCGGGATTGCCCTGCGGATCGCGGCCGAGCCTCGCGCCTGCGACGGGCGGCTTGTTGGAATCGAACACCGGCGTGGTGGGCTTCGGAGTCCCCGGGAGAAACCCCGCTTCCTGCATCTCGGTGACGCTGTCCTTGAGCGCCTTGATGATGAAGGCGACGTCAGCCTCGCTGTGGGCGGTGGTGAGGAAGCACGGAAAGCCGTCCCAGAGGTGCACGCCGCGATCGCGCATGAAGCAGAACAGCAGATCGCCGTGCGCCTGGTCCTCCGTGTAGAGCAATTTCCAGAGCGAGCCGAAGTGCTTCATCTTCATCGGCACGCCCGCCTCGGCGAAGAACGCGTTCACCTGCACGGCCATCGCGTCGGTCTTGGCGTTGAGCGTCTGCTGCAGCGCCGGGCCCTTGCTCTTGAGTTCGTCGATCACCGCCTTGGCCGCGGCCAGCGCGATGGGGTGCCGCACGAACGTGCCAGCGAAGTACGTCACGCCGACGGTCGGAACCGAAGCGTCGCCGTACTGCCAGGCCCCGCCGTCGAGCGCGTCCATCACTCGCGTTTTCCGGCCATCACGCCGATCGGCTGCCCGCCGCCGATGACCTTGCCGTAGCTGCAGAGGTCGGCCTTCACGCCGAAGTGTTCCTGCGCGCCGCCCTGCGCCAGGCGGAACCCGGTGATCACCTCGTCGAAGATCAGCGCGCTCCCGTGCTGGGTGGCGATCTTCCTGATCTCGTGCAGGAACTCGCGCGGCTGGAAGTCGGGGCGCCGGCTCTGAATCGGTTCCACCATGATCGCGGCGAGTTCGTGGCCGCGCTCGCGAAGGATCTGCAGGGTCTCGGGCGTGCCGTAGTCGAGCACCAGCACGTTCTTCACCGCCTCGGGGAGAATGCCGGGCGAGGCGGGCACCGACTTGAGCGTCTTCGTCCCGCGGACGATTACCTCGTCGAAGATGCCGTGGTACGAGCCGCTCATGATGGCGACCAGGCTGCGGCCCGTCACTGTGCGAGCGATGCGCAGCACGCCCATCACCGCTTCAGAACCCGTGTTGCAGGGCGCGGCGCGATCGAAGCCCGTCAGCTCGCACACGCCCCTGGCGACCTCGCCGGCCAGCGGGTGCTGCGGACCCAGCTCATAACCGCGCTCGAGCTGCGCCTTGATCGCGTTGACGATGAAGTCAGGCGAGTGACCGAACATGTTCGAGCCGAAGCCGTTGAGCGCGTCCACGTACTCGTTGCCGTCGAGGTCCCAGATGCGCGAGCCCTTCGAGCGGTCCACCACGATTTGGTAGATGAGCTCCTTCACCATCGGGCGGAAGCCGGTCACCACGCGCGGATCGGCGAGGTGAGGGCGGTTCGCGACGGTGAAGTCCTTCGATCGCTTCGTCTTCGCGTTGTAGCGCTTGATGAGCTCGTCGAGCTTCGCGCGCTGGCGGGTGGTGAGCTCGTCGCCCTTCGCGGTCGAGATGCGGGCCTGGGCGCCGAACGCCTTCTTCACGTCGTACTTCGTGTGCGCGGTCGCCTCAGCGTCGTCGACCCTGGCCGGTGCGGCCACGGGTGCAGCGACCGGAGCCGGCGCGCCACCCAGCAACTGCAGCTGCGCCTGCATCAACCTGAGCTGCTGATCGATCACCTCTCGCAGGTAGCCGCCACCACCTGCTGACGGAGCGGCGATCATCTCGGGGGCCGCGACCACGACGGGGGCCACCACCGCCGGCATCTGCGTCTCGAGGAACGCAGCGAGCGCGTCGAGGGTGGTGAAGTCTTCCACCAGCTGCCGGAACTGAAATTTGATGCCGTATTGGCGCTGAAGCTCGGTCGCCACCTGGGTGAGCGCGAGTGAATCGAGGCCCAGTTCGAGGAATGACGCGTGAACGTCAGTACCGGTGAGCTCGAGGCCCGAGTACTCCTCGAAGGTCTTCTGCAGCTGGGGGATCAATGTCTCTTTGCGCGACATGGTGGGCGCTCCAGGAGAAACGGAAACGGGAACTGACGCAGGCGCCGCGTCCAACCAATGGCGGGTGCGATCGAAGGCGTACGTGGGAATCGGAATGCGGCGGCGGTCTTCGTGCTCGTGGTAGCGCGCCCAGTCGATCGCGACGCCGCTGGTCCACAATTTACCGAGCGCACCAAGCAGGCTGACCCATTCGGCATCACCGGCCGCGGTCTCGGGCAGGGTCGGCAGGCAGAGCTGGGTGCGATCAGGCACGAGCTGGCGGGTGAGGGTGGACAGCGTCGCCCGGGGGCCGACCTCGACGAAGGTGCGCTTTTCCTCAGCGAGCGTGAGCACGGCCTCGCGGAACCGCACGGGGTCGCGCAGGTGTCGTGCCCAGTACGCCGGATCCATCGCCTGAGCGTCGGTGAGCCGCTGCCCCGTGGAGCTCGAGATGATCGGAATGCGCGGAGCCGACAGCTTCACCTTCGCCAGCTCGACCCGCAGCGGCTCGACCACCGCGTCCATCATCGACGAATGAAACGCGTGCGAGGTGTGGAGCGGCTTGCACACCACGCCTTCTCGACTGAGTTTCTTCTCGAGTTCGTCGACCTCGGGCGTGGGGCCAGCGACGACGCAGAGCTTCGGCGCGTTGTCGGAAGCCACCGTGAGGTTGCCGGTCAGGCGCGCGCTCAACTCCGCGGCTGGCAAGCGCACTGAGAGCATCGACCCCGCGGGCTGCGCCTGCATCAGCACGCCGCGGGTGGCGACCAGCCGCACCGCGTCTTCGAGCCGGAACACTCCTGAGAGGGTGGCCGCGACCCACTCGCCGATGCTGTGGCCGAGCATCGCGGTGGGCGTCAGGCCCCACGTCATCAGCAACTTCGCCAGCGCGTACTCGACGGTGAAGAGGGCCGTCTGGGTGAAGGCCGTGTGCTTGAGCGCCTCGCGGGAAGCTTCACTGTCGCCGCCCGCGGGAAAGAGCACCTCGCGCAGATCGCGGCCGAGCACCGGGGTGGCCCATTCCGCGCAGAGATCGACCAGCACCCGGAACTCGGGCTCATCACGGTACAGCGCCTGGCCCATCTCGACGTACTGCGAGCCCTGACCGGGAAAGAGGAACGCGAGCGGAGGCGTCGGCCCCGCGA
>JAYVNA010000334.1:0-5374 GCA_043758715.1 Archangium sp. | reverse complement strand
TTGCCTTCCGCCCTCACGCTGATCAGGGCGAGGGCGGAGAGACCGGCACGCACGACGAAGCGGGCACATCGCACGGCTCGCAGCCACCGTGGCCGTCCGGCTTGCAGATGGCCGGGCACGCCCACGCCATCACCATGCACTGGCCATCGAACGAACAGGTGTTGAGGTCACGGCTCGCGCAATCGGTCACCGGCGCGGGCACGCACATCACCGAAGGCGACGCGCAGGGCGGGCAATAGCCATCGGGCGTGCACAGGCACTCCGGGCCAGAAATCAGCACGCACTGACCATCGACGCCGCAGGTGTTCTCGTCGCGGCGGCCGCAGACATCAGGCGGGCGCGCGGGCACGCACACCGTCGAGTTCGCGCACGGGGGGCACGAGCCATCAGGTGAACACACCGTGGCGCAGGCGAGCGTCTCGAGCACGCACTGGCCATCGAGGCTGCAGGTGTTCTCGTCGCGGCTGCCGCAGACATCGGGCGGAGGCGCAGGCACGCAGCGGGGCGCGGGGGGCGAGCAGGGCGCCGGCGCGCCGCAGTTCTGATCACCGGGGAAACACGGCGTGCCACCAGCCGACTCGCAGCGCACGTCAGCCACCTCGAGCACGCAGCGGCCGTCGATCGCGCAGGTGTTCGGGTCGCGCGCACCGCAGAGGTCGGGCGGAGGCACGGTCACGCAGTGCAGCTGCGGGGTGGCGCACGGAGGGCAGCTGAAGCCGTTGCCCGAAGCGCTGCACGAGACATCACAGATGGCATCGGAGCCGGCGAGCGCACAGCCGGGCTGCGCGAGGCACCCGTCGTTGCTGAGCTGCTCGCAGGCGGTGGGCGCGCGGTTCACGCACACCTGCACGGCCTGGCCACACGGAGGCGCGGGGAAAGCGCGGTCGGTCTCGGCGAACCCGGTACCGCTGCCGGTGGCGCAGGCAGTCTCGCGCGTCACCACTTCGCACCGCGCCACGGCCGCGCAGTCGCTCAGGGAGAGGCGGCTACAGTCGAAGATGGGCGGGCTCGTCGGTTGACAGGTCTCGGCGCCGACGCACGGCGTGTTGCTTCCCGACTCGCGCAGCGCGGAATCCGAACCGGAGTTGGTGTCACACGCGGCGGCCACCGGCTCACAGCCCGGGGTCGAGTCACAGGCGCGCGAGTTGAGCCCCTCGCAGGGGGTGATCAGCCCGTCGTGGTTCTGGTCCCACGCGGTGTTGCCGTCGGCACCGCACGACATCATCACCGCCATCATTGCCACCATCAGGGTCTGCCGCATGTCGAACTCTCCACCGGGGCCGGGTGGTTTCCCGGCGTGCGCGGGCTGCGTGTGCAGGTGGGATGCCGGGGGGAAAGGCCAGCAGGTCCGCACACCTGCGAGGTGGGCGGGGGCCGATCACTCAGAGGTCAGCGGTGAATTTCTGTGAGGCTTCAGTCGGTGCTCTCGCCCCAGGGGCTCGCGGTGCTGGTGACCTTCTGCAGTTCCCACGCGGCCAGGGCATCGACGCAGCGATCGAGCTCGTTGGTCAACGAACGGGCCCGCTTGGAGGCCAGGTACCCCTCGGCGAACTCCTTCAACCGCACGCCCAGGAACAGCCGCGCCAGGGTCACTTCGCTCTGCTCGAAGAACTCCACGAAGCGCAGGGCAAAGCCGGTGCGCCCGCGCCCATCACGTTCGGCGACCTCGGTGCGAATGACCTCCGCGCGCGCGAGCACGGGATCTTCTTCAGGGTCGAGGGCGAAGCGGGTCTGCACCTCGGTGCCGATGGGCAGGAAAAAGGTCGACTCGAGAAAGGCGCCGCTGACCGAGACGTTGCCCGAGCGCAAGGTGGCCTCGAAGCGCAGGTCATCACCCTCGCCCACCCACAACCTGAACGGCACGTCCATCTTGGCGCGGGGAAACTGGCGGTGCTCCGGCCCATCGTGAGGGTCGAGCTGGGGGGTGACGCGCGCGCGTTCCGTCGGGGCCTGCTTCGCCGTGGACACCGTGCGCGAGACGACCGGGGGAGGAAGCGGCTTCTTCAGCGTGGCCATGCGCTCTTTGAGCACAGTCGGCTGATCACCGCACGTCGTCGTCGTCGGTGGAGGGCCTGGGCGGCTTGACCCCCCGCGCCTCTTCCACTTCCTTGAGCTTGCCTTCGGCCAGCTCGAGCGCCCCGGCGGCTTTTTCCATGTCGCGTTCCATGCGGGCGAGGTCGGCCTCCAGCTTCGCCGGCACCGTCTGCATGTGCTCGATGCGCGTCTGCAGCTTCTCGAGCGAGTCGTTGAGCTTGTCGTAGCGGGCGCGCGCGCGGGCGAGCGCCTGGGTGGCGGCGACCCGGTCCACGTCGACCAGCTTCACCTTGAACACCGCCGGCTGCTTCACCGTGGTGAACATCTTCGAGGCGGTGGCGAAGGGCTCCTTCTTCAGCTCGATGGTGTGTTTGCCTTTGGGGGAGACGAACACGTCGAGCGGTGAGCGCCCCACCCAGGTGCCGTCGACGAAGACGTCGGCCTGGTCGGGAGTGGAGCCCACCGAAATCTTCACGCCGGGTTCCAGCGTCAGCTCGAGGCGCTGCTCACCCGAGGTCAGCGTCATCGGCTGAAGCAGCGGCTGGTAACCGTCACGCAACACCAGCAGGTCGGTCTGCCCGGGCTCCAGCTTGTCCGCGAGGCCAGGCGTGCGGTCGAGAATGACGGCCTGCCCCACCAGCACCCGCGCGCCGGGCGGCGTGGTCGAAAGTTCGAGCCGCGCCGCTTCCTTCAACTGGAAGCTGAAGACGAGGTGCTCGCGCGCGTTGGGCGATTGCGAGCGGGTCTCAGTGAAGTAGCCCGCGAGCTCGACGCGCACTTCGTTGCGCGCGCCCACCGTCATCGGCGTCTCGAGGGGCGTGAGCCCGCGTTCCTGACCGTTGACGAACACCGTCGCACCCGAAGGAACGGTGGCGACGGTCGCGAGCGGGTGCAGCCCCAGCGCGGGATCTTCGGGAAGGTGGCTGAGGTCTTTGCCTGGCTTGACCTGCCCCGCCTCGGCAGCGCTCGCGGCGAGCCGGGAGAGAATGGTGGGCGCCAGCAGCCCCGCCAGAATTCCCACCACCAGGCCGAGCACCTGGAGCGAGGCGAAGATCAGCGCCACCCAGCGCACGCCGGTGGTCAGCCCGCGATCTCTCCAGATGAACCAGCCGAAGAGGCCCGGGACGATGGCGGTGCCGATGCTGCGCGCCCAGTCGGTGCCGCCCGAGCGATAGATGGCGGTGAAGAGGATGATCCAGACGAGCCAGCAACAGCCGCCACCGGACTGTTCGCGGCTGGCGGCCATCGCGACGCCACTGAGCACGGTGATGGCCAGCACCACGAGCCGGTACATGTGCGGGACTATGCCACCCTCAGCCGAGGATCTCTGCCTCCGCAAGCAGTCGCTTGGCCAGTTCGCCTTCGGTCTTCCCCGACAACTCGGTGAGCAGCCGCTTCAAGGTGCCGCGGCGTTCGCGCGCTTCTTCGAGCTCGGCTTCCAAAGTGGCGACGCGGGCCTTGAGCTCGGCGGTGGCGTCTTCGATCTTCAGCTCGACCACGTTCTGAAAGAGATCGAGCTCGGTGCCCTTCTGGAACGCCGTCGACTCGCTCTTGCGCAGCGTCTTTTCCATCTCGCGCAGCGCCCTGGCCAACGACTCGCGCTCGGTCTGCACCTTGCGGTGCTTCATGGCCTGCTTCACCCGCTCGACCACCAGCATGATGCTCTCGAAGGGCTTGAGCAGATAATCGTCAGCGCCCAGCCGCATCGCCTCGAGCACCGACTCGGTGTTGACGTAGCCGGTGATCACCAGCCGCGCGGTGTTCGAGTACTTCTCGTTGATCACCTTGAGCAGCTCGAGCCCGCTGAGGCCCGGCAGGTTCTTGTCGGTCACCACCGCGCCGAAGGTGTGCACCTCGAGCAGCACAATGGCGTCTTCGGCGTTGAGGGCGGTCTTGGTGGGAATGCCCGCGCGTTTGAAGCCCAGGGAGAGCACGTCGAGAATCGATTTCTCGTCGTCGACCAGGAGGACGAGGTCCGGCGTGTCGCTCATGCGCGTGAGTCTCTGCTGGGCAGGGCGGCAGCGCAACGAACGTGGTGTGCGTCTCGCCCCCCGCTTCAGCTCCCGGAGCGCTGCGCGATGTAGATGACGTGCTTGAGGCCGCCCTTGCCGGGCTTCTCGTGGTTCACGGTGAAGCCCACCTTCTCGAGCCGGCGCGCGAACGAGGGGTCGAACGCCTCGCCCCAGATGGCGAAGATGCCACCGCTCTTGAGCGCGCGCCGGGCGGTGTCGACGGCCTTCGCGCCGTAGAGCGGATCCTGCTTCTGAGTGCCGGCATCGGGGCCCACGTAGAGATCGATGACGATGGCGTCGAACTTCGTCTCGAGGCCGCTGTTCGCCGCGCGGGTGATCGACTTGGTCACGTCTTCGATGGCCACCGTGACCCGCGGGTCTTCCACGGCCTTGTCAGTGAGGTGCGCGAGCGGGCCGCGGCACCACTGCTCCACCACGGGGTTCAGCTCGGCCACCACCACCTTCGCTCCTTTGGGAAGGCGATCGAGCACCGCGCGCAGGGTGAAGCCCATGCCCAGGCCGCCCACCAGCACCCGCGGCGAAGCGAACGTCGCCAGTCGCTTGCAGGCCACCGCGCCCAGCGCCACCTCGGAGCGGTGCGCGGTGCTGGTCATCAACACCCGTCCCCCCACGGTGATGAGGAAGTCGTGGGTGTCGCGCATCTTCAACGAGAGGGTGCCTTCTTTGGTTTCGACCGACTCGAGGGTGCGCAGCGGCTTCATGGCGCGGGTGCTTACCAGCCCCGCTCACAGCTTGTTGAGGAACGGCGAGGTGAAGGCCTCGATCGGCATGGTGCGCCGCCCCTCGGGGATGAGTTCGAGCCAGGCCGAACGATCGTGCGGCAGACAGATGATGCGCCCGTCGGGCAACGCCACCGCTCCGGAGACCGCGCGAAACCGGGTCGCTTCGGAATCGAAGGGAATGACCGCGCTGTCCAGGCCCCCAGAGAAGGAGAGCAGGTCTTTTGCGCCGTACGGCGGGGAGTAGACGTGCCCGTTCGTCGACCAGGCACCGAAGAACCAGGCGTTGGCGATCTCTTCGCTCACGCCCGCAAGCGGCGGTTGCCACCCGAACACCCCCGCCTCGTAGCGCAACGGCATGGCGTTCTGTTCCGGCGGAGAGATCGCGGTGTCGACGCCGGTGATCACCCCCCCGCCGACGAACGCAGGCGCGAGGCCAGGAGCGGCCGGCCTCGGCAACAACCAGACCTGGTCTGCTCCCTGGCTGCGTGAAGGAATCACCAGCAGCCCCGGAAGATCGAGCAGCGGGAACATCACGATGTCGCCGGTGGGGAACAGCACCGCGCCCTGGGTGCTGCCGCGCTTCAC
>JAYVNA010000333.1:0-15854 GCA_043758715.1 Archangium sp. | reverse complement strand
ACACCGAGCCGTACTCTCGGAACATCGAGAGGACCTGCGCCTCTTCCTTGCGGTCGGTGTGGCCGGCCATCAGCGAACGAAGCTGGCTGAGCCTGGTCTGCACCGCGGTGCCGCGGGTCGGGGTGAACTCGGCGACGGCAGGCGTGGTGCCAGTGCTGCGAACCAGCGCAGCAACCTCGATGAAGACCTGACCATCGAGCGCGACGTCGACCTGCTGCCCCAGAAGATCTTGGTCGACGGCATTCCCTTCGACACGCGTGGCACCATCGACTTCGTCCAGGTGGACGGCTGGGTGAAGCGCGCCATCAAGCACCCGCAGGTGCAAGGCACCACCGATCAGCATCGTCGATGGGGCTATCGCCTCGGTCTCGAAGATGAACGGCAAGGCCGACGTGGTTCCGAAGATCGAGGAATACCTGAGCTCGCGCATCGACCCGAAGACCCGTGTCTGGCTCGGGGTCTCGCACGGCAACGCCCCGAGAAGGCGGCGGTTCGAACGCGAGCTTCTTCGATTCCATCGCGGCGCTCATGTCGGCGTAGCCCTGAGCCCAGGTCTGGCTCAGCCCGACACCCTTGAGCACCTCGACCTGCGCGGCCGGGGGAACGGGCGCGAGCTTGACAGCCTTCTTCAGCGCGCCTGAGAACGCCCTGGCCGCTTCGGCGAGCGTGGTGGTCGCGGGGCCCGCGAGCTCGACCACCTTCGGGGCCGAGGTCCCCGCGCGCAGCAACTCAGCCGCGGTGGCACCGATGTCAGCGGTGGCCACCATCTCGACCTGGCGATCGCCGCTGAAGAGCGCGGTGAGCACGCCCTGTTCCTTCATGGGGTGCAGGTTCGCCAGCAGGTTTTCCATGAAGTACGCCGCGCGCAGGAAGGTCACGTGCGCCTTCGCCGCGCCGAGCGCCGCCTCGATGGGGCGAATCTGCATGATGGGCCCGGTTGATGTACTACTCAGCTTGGCGATGCAGAAACTCACCATCACTCAGCCCGACGACTGGCATTTACACCTGCGTGACGGCGACGCCCTGAAGGCCGCGCTGCCGTATACCGCTCGGCAAATGGCGCGCGCCATCGTCATGCCGAACTTGAAGCCGCCAGTGCGTCATGTCGAGGATGCGGCTGCGTACCGTGAGCGCATCATCGCGGCCATACCGGCGGGCATGCAGTTCGAGCCGCTGATGACGCTCTACCTGACCGACAACACTTCACCCGCCGACATTGGCTCGGCAAAGGCATCCGACTTCGTGAAGGCGGTGAAGTACTACCCAGCAGGCGCGACAACCAATTCCGACTCCGGTGTCACCGACCTGCGCAAATGCGACGCGGCGATTGCGGCGATGCAGGACGTCGGTCTGCCGTTGTTGCTGCATGGCGAAGTGACGGGCGACGACGTCGATACCTTCGATCGCGAGAAAGTGTTCATCGAGAAGCACCTCATCCCCCTGGTGCATCGGTTCCCGAGGCTGCGGGTGGTCCTCGAACACATCACCACGGAAAATTCGGTCGAGTTTGTGCTCGCGGCGAGCGCGAACGTCGCTGCCACCATCACGCCGCAACACCTGCTGTTCAACCGCAACGCGATCTTCAAAGGCGGCATTCACCCACACTTTTACTGTCTGCCAATATTGCAGCGGGAAGAGCACCGCCTTGCACTGATCAAGGCGGCGACCTCGGGCAATTCCAAGTTTTTCCTCGGCACGGACAGCGCGCCGCATACGCGTAACGCGAAGGAAGCGTGCTGCGGGAGTGCAGGGTGTTTTT
This sequence comes from Archangium sp., assembly GCA_043758715.1. Classification (GTDB taxonomy): domain Bacteria; phylum Myxococcota; class Myxococcia; order Myxococcales; family Myxococcaceae; genus Archangium_A. The sequence continues at coordinate 14,095 of JAYVNA010000333.1, read as the reverse complement.
CAGCCCTACACGCGATCGAGTTGTATGCGCAGGCCTTCGAGAGCGTCGATGCGCTCGATAAACTGGAAGCCTTCGCCAGCTTCTTCGGGCCTGATTTTTATCAGTTGCCACGCAACACTGGCAAAATCACGCTTCATAAGGTGACCTGGCGCGTTCCGCACGAGTTGCCGTTCACGGAATCGGGTCTGGTGCCGCTTTGTGCCGGTGAAGAGATGTCGTGGCAGCTGGCATGATCGCCGCCGAAGCTCAAGGCGCTGCATTCGGCTCGGTTTCCCCTCGCGTCTGCTCAACTGCATCGATCGCTCGAAGAACGCGGAGCGCGGCGCATGCTGCGCCGTACCCATTGTCGATGTTCATGACCGCGAGGCCTGGCGAACAACTGGCCAGCACAGCTCGCAGCGCGGTTTCGCCTCCAGCGGCGACGCCATAACCGTTGGACGTCGGCACGGCGAATACGACGCTTCCAACAAGGCCGCCGACGACCGTCGGCAGCGCGGCGTCCATGCCGGCGACGACGATGACGACGGGATGCCTGGCGATGGTCTCGATGCGTTCCATGACACGCCAGATGCCGGCGAGGCCTACATCGATGAACATGGACGACGCCTCGCCTGCGTGGCGCAGCGTGCGCGCGATTTCCCGGGTCACGAAGGAGTCGGATGTTCCGGCAGCGACCACTGCGACGCGAGAGGGGCGGTCTGGCTCGAGCACGTTGCGCGCACCGAAGTACGCCGTGCGAGAGACTGGCTCGTAGTCGAGGTTCTCTCGATGCTCCGAGCGCAACGCCGCGACCTGCTCGGCGCTCATGCGCGTGAGCAGCAGCGTCACGCCTCTGGCCGTGGCCTGGTCGAGGATCGCCTCGAGGTGCTCCCTGGTCTTGCCCGGGCAGAGGATGGCTTCCTCAAACCCGATACGGTCTCTCCTCGCGAAGTCGAGCTTGATTTCGTCGTTGTCCATGTCGCCTTGCTCCTTTTTCATCGTGCGTTGTCCAGCGTCGTCGGCCCCACCATGCTCACGACGCCGCCTTCAGGCTGGTCGACGAAGCTCTCGCGGCCGATCTCCCAAGCCGGATACAGGCGCTGCAGACCGCGAAGACCCCCGCTCACGTCTTGGAGCGCCTCTTCGGGCGTCCACACGGCGAAAAGAAGGCGGCACTTCGACGAACGTTTTGGGTCGAAGGCCGCGTCGAGGTCGAGCGTGTCGAGGATCAGCCGCCGGCGCTCGTCACCCAGGGGGCCGACCGTGCGTGGGAGCACGAACCAGCACAAGCTCCAGATACCAGCGAGCGCCACCGACTCTCGTAGGGCGACTCCGACGCTCGTGGTCAGCCAGTCCTCGCTCGGGGCGAAGAGTCCTTCGTCGAGGTGTTCATGCACACAAATCCCGAGCACTTCTCCCCCCGTCGAGGGGAGGTCGCGGCGACCGGCAGCGAGCAGCATGTTGACCACTTCGCGCGCGCGCGGCACGTGTTCGGTGCTGCGAACAAACAGCAGCGCGCTCTTCCTGACAGGGCGGTGCGCTATGGGTTGCACGTGCCACACCTCTTCGGGTCGGCGAGCCGCCCCGCGCTGACGTCTCGAATCTCAATGTGATCGGCGGCGAGGCAGCTCCATCGTTCGGCGCGCGCCTCGTCGGTCGGTAGGTCGCAGTCGCGACAAGGAAGCCCGGCGATCCGTTCGACGATCCAGAAGCCCGGGGTGCCACAGCGTGGGCATTCGCTCCTCATCCGCTCGATCAGGTTCGCGGTCGCCCTTCGAATCATCTCCATTCGGGTCGGGTTCATGTGGGCGCGCAGATCGCTCTCCACGAACACCGCGCCCGAACGCGATTGCGCCAGCGCCTCGTCGAATGCCGCATGAAGCAGAGGCCACTCGACGAGCCCCTTGCGAATCCTCGGGTCGTTTTCCCCGTCGGGGCGCACCACGAGGCCGTGCTCCGGAAAAGCTGCGCTGCGCGCGAAGGAGTCGAGGGCGTCGCGCGTGGCCACCTGCTCGTGAAGATGGTGCGCGGCGCCCTGGGCGAGGCCAACGATCTCGATGCCTCGGACGCGGTCGACCAACACCACGAGCTCGACGTTCCAGGGAAAGAAGCCAAACGGACTGGGGCCGAACGCACCCTCGCTCCCGACGCCACAGGTGACGTCGAGGAGCTCCATTCCCTTCTGCGCCTTCCTGCGAGCCGCCTCGAGCTGATCACCTTGCCGCTCGATCTCACGCGTGAAGGTGCCCAGCGAGTCGGTGTCGAACCCCGTCGCGCGCTCGAGCTTGGCGCCGAAGCACTCGGCGAAAAGCGGAGCCATGATCCGCTCTTTGCCGTGCTGGGTGACGAGCGAGAGGCGCATGCCGAGGTAAGGACCCGTGACGCGAGACCCGGTCATGTCCCGGTGGGCGCGTCGGGCGGGGCCGAGGAAGCACGCTGGTGGATTTCTGCGAAGAAGCGCTCCAGCCCGTCGTCTGCGAGCAGCTCGAATCGACCGGGCTTCGCGTTCCAGAGGAAGATGTCCCCCTCTGCCGTATCGAACCAGAGCGCTTCGACCGCGACGGCCCGTGATCGCAGAACGGGGCCCAGGACAGGGTCGTCCTTTACGGCCACGCACGCACCGAGCAGGCGCTCCCGATCGGCTGACTGCTCTGGCCGAACAGTTCCCTCTGCGCAGAAGACCACCGTCCGCGCGGCGAAGCGGTCAATGGCATGTTCGATGGTGCCCCGCCCGGCACCGAGGCCCGACCGTTCCGTGGCGCCCAGCATCTGCAGCGACGAGATCGGGCACCACGAAGCCGTTACGGCCACCGTGATGGGCATCGTGGGCTCCATCACGAAGACCGCCGGGAGCGGCGACTGGCTGTTCGATTCCTGAACTCGACGACGAAATGTCGCGAGCGCTTGTGTCGCGAAGGACATCATCAGTCCTCCCCCTGCGCACGCGTGAAGCCGGGCTCGCCGTCCAGTTCTTCCAGCTTCTCGATGTGCATCCATCGATGCTTCGTGGCGATCTTGCCGATGAACTCGAGCAAGCTTGCGTCCTCGAGGGCGGTCACTCCATCACGCAGCACGAACCGGCAGCGCCAGTGATCGACGCAGTCCGTCATCCCCCCAATGCTCGGGTAAACCTTCGTCCCGCGGTTCGAGATCATCTTGAGGCGAAGAATGCTCCCTTCAGAGACGGCCTCGAGGCTCTTGCCGAGCTCGTCCGGGGAGACCGGGGATTCCACGAAGATGTCCGCCCCGATCGTCCGGCGGCTCTTCGGTCGAACGTAGTCGCGGGCCGCGTCGAGGGGCTTCACCCGGAGGGGCTTGTGGTCTCGCGTGTGCCAGCGTCCGGAGCGCTTGCCGAGGTTCTTGATGACCCGGTCCGTGAACGCCGTCGTCGACACGCTGCCGCTCTGGGACACGTCGCGGGTGTAGACGCCCTCCTCGAGGGTCACCATGAGCGCGCTCTCGATGGCCTGCGCTGCCGCGAACTCGTCGAGGTGGCGAAGCATCATCGTCCCCGAAAGGAGCACCGCTGAAGGGTTGATGACGTTCTTGCCCGCGTACTTCGGCGCGCTGCCGTGCACGGCCTCGAAGATCGCGACGTCGTCGCCCAGGTTCGCGCCGGGGGCGAACCCCAGGCCACCGATGAGCCCCGAGGTGAGGTCCGACAGAATGTCGCCGTTCATGTTCGAGGTGACGATCACGTCGAACTGCTCGGGGGTGCGAACGGCCTGGTGCGCGCAGTTGTCGATGATGATGTGGTTGGCCTCGAGCTGTGGATACTCTTTGGCGACCTCTTCGAAGGTGCGCTTCATGAGGCCCTCGGTGAGCTTCATGATGTTCGCCTTCGTCGCGCAGTGGACCTTCTTGCGGCCTTCGGCGACCGCGAGCTCGAAGGCGAGCCGCACGATGCGCTCGCAGCCTTTCTTCGACATGAGCTTGAGGCATTGGGCCACGCCTGGCGTCTGCATGTGCTCGATGCCCGCGTAGAGATCTTCGACGTTCTCGCGTACCACGACGAGGTCGATTCCGCGGCCCGAGAAGGGGGTCTTCACCCCGGGCAACTCACGGACAGGCCGCACGTTCGCGTAGGTCTCGAACAGCTTGCGGAGCGTGACGTTCGCGCTCTTCTCGCCAAAGCCAATGGGCGTCTCGAGCGGCCCTTTGAGCGCCACCCGCGTATCGCGAATCGATGCGATGGTCTCCGGCGGCACGCCACTGGACAGGCCCCGCTTGAAGACCTCAGCGCCTGCCTCCCGCTCCTCCCACGCGATCGCGACCCCGGCGGCCTCGATGATGCGGCGCGTGGCGATGGCAACTTCGGGCCCGATGCCATCGCCGGCGATGAAGGTCACACGTTTGCGGCCATTCGAGTCGAGCTTGAATTTCATGGGGGGCTCCTGGGGGAAGTCTGCGGTGATCGGTCGGTGTCGTTGCCCATTGACCAGTACGTCTTCGTGCCGCATCATTCCAATAGATTGAATTGATAATATCGTTCATTTATATAGAACGATTGCCATGTTCAACTTTCACCACCTCCACTACTTCTGGGCCGTCGCGCACGAAGAGAACCTCACGCGGGCCGCGGAACGTCTTCATGTCTCGCAATCCGCCATCTCGATGCAGATCCAGAAGCTCGAGGCGGAGCTTGGCCACCCCCTCTTCGAACGCCGCGGCAAGAGGCTGCATTTGACCGAGGCTGGGCGCATCGCGCTCGATCACGCCGACGCGATCTTCGCGCGCGGCCGGGATCTCGAGAATGCGCTGGGCGAGCGCGGTCGGGATCGCCACGTGCTGCGAGTGGGGTCGCTTGCCACGCTGTCACGCAACTTCCAACTCGGCTTCCTCAAGCCTTTGTTCGGGCGGGAGGACGTCGAGATCGTCGTCCGATCGGGCGGCTTCGCCGACATGCTGCGAGTCCTCGAGGCCCACCTGGTCGACGTGGTGCTCTCCAACCTCGCGCCCCCGCGAGATGCATCAACGCCGTGGGTTGCCCACCCCATCGCAAGACAGCCCGTGAGCCTCGTGGGCCATCCGACACGCAAGAAGCGTCCTAAGGGCCTGAGCGCGCTCCTTCTCAGCGAGCCGATCGTGCTGCCAGCGGCCGAGAGCAGCATTCGCGCCGGGTTCGACGCGCTGGTCAACCGCCTCGGCGTTCGCCCGCGAGTCGCCGCCGAGGTCGACGACATGGCGATGCTGCGCTTGCTCGCGCGCGAGCGGCTCGGGCTCGCCGTGGTTCCGTCGATCGTCGTGCAGGACGAGTTGCGCACAGGCGTGCTTGTCGAGGTTGCACCGCTCCCGCTGGTCGAGACATTCTTCGCGATCACGTTGGCGAGGCGTTTCCCCAATCCTCTTCTAAAGGCCCTGCTGAGCGCGCAGGCGACGGGAAAGCGGGCTCCGTAAGCCTGCTCTGCAGCAACGGACTACTCGGAGGCGAACTGTCGTTCGACAAGTTGGCGTTTGCGCGGCGACAGCTGAGACGAGCACGGAGTTCGCCGCGCAAACGTCGGGTTGAACGAAGCCGGGCACGGCACCTGCTATTGGGCGCCAAGCAACGCAGGATGAGCGAGGTCGAAGGCGCGGCGGTGGCGACGGCGGGCACGGCGGCGATGCCTGAAGGGTCGGGATCTCATGCTGAGCACGGGGCTTGTGCGGGTGTGACCAAATGAGGCATGAAGAAGCTGGGCCTGCTCCCAGCTTCGACGTCTGCACTGACGAGGAGGCCAAGGCGCTCGACACGCGCGAGGAGAGCGAGGCGAAGGTACGCAAGGCAGCCGCCGATGACGTGCGGCTCAGCCCGGCGCGCGGCGACGTGACGACCGCCGACCTCGCGAAGGCACCGACGCGGACCGCGCGGAAGACGTGACAACCAAGCGGCTACTCGCCTGAGCGTTCCGGATCCAAGACCCGGCACTGGTCGGCCGTTCGCCGCCACGAGCGACAGCGTGCCCTCCCTGAAGGAGAGTCCGATGACCTGCGAGCCCCAGTTCTGAGCGATGGACTCGGCAATTCCCAGCCATGGGCCCAGCATCCCCGCCGAAACCGGCGAAGGAGAAGGCGCGCAGACCAATTCGAGCCACGAGGCCTCGAGCGACCGCAGCTCATACTCTCCGACGCCCAGAAGGGTCTCAGGGCGCGATACGAGTTCGACAGTTCGACCAGTCAGCCACTCGAGCGCGTCCTCACGTGTGACCTCATCTGGAACACGGAAGAAGAGCGAGTTCGTGGATTCTGACTGCATCGAAATTCCAGTAACGCGGCGTAGCGACGGCGCGTGGGATGCCGACCGGCGAGGCTACGCAGACCATCGATAGGGTCACGCGCCAGTTCTTCGAGCTGGCAACACCGCGAAGCCAGGCGTCACGGGGCGGAGGGCTCGTTGACGGGAGCAGGAGTGTGCTTCTGGCAGTGGTTCGGCTCGGCGCTTCAACTGACGCCGCACCTGCATCTGCTCGTGGCCGACGGCACGGTGGTGCCGGTGGCTCCTCCCGACGACGAAGCCGTCGCCCGCATTCTGGCCCGCGTGCTGCGCGCCGCGAAGAAGGACTGGGCGGACCTCGAGTCGGCCTGGCCAGAAGACGAGTACGAGGCACTGCAGCACCGCGCGATTCCGGAGCGCCTTGGCTTCGCAGACGCTCCGGTTCCGGCTCCCCGCCCTCGCGCGCGGCGCATCGCGGTGCTGGAGGGCTTCTCCCTGCACGCGGACACCGCGGTGCACGGCCACGACAGGCAGGGCCTCGAACGCTTGTGCAGGTACGGCGCGCGGGGCCCGGTGGCCGAGTCCCGACTCCGTCGCCTCGACGACGGCCGCTTCGAGTACTCCCCGAAGAAGGGCACCGCCTTCACGCTGACTGCCGAGGCCTTCGTGCGTCGCCTCGTCGCGCTCCTCCCACCGGCCAGACTTCACCTCACCTCGTTCCACGGTGGCTACGCCCCCCAACGCCAGCTTGCGCCCCCTCGTCACTCAACCGAGCCGCGAGGTCGAGGCCACGCACACCTTCATCGAGGCGCTGCGCCGGGCCACCACCATCAATTATTGCTTCGGCAGCTGCGTGGTCGCCAGGGGCACTGGCGTGCTGCTCAACGACGAGATGGACGACTTCACCGGCCAGCCGAGCGTGCCGAACACCTTTGGGCTGGGATGGGCGCGGCGAACGAGATCGCTCCGGGCAAGATCCCCGTCTCGTCGATGACGCCGGCGCTGGTGTTCATGAAGTACCGGGACCACGACGTGCTGTTCTCGGTCGGATCACCGGGCGGCTCGACCATTCCCACCACCATGATGCAGGTGATCAGCAACGTGGTCGACCTCGGCCTCGACGTGAAACGCGCGGTGAGCCGCGGACGTATTCACCACCAGTGGATGCCCGACGACGTCTGGGTGGACCCCGACGGCCTCGACCCGGCCACGCAGCGCGCGCTGGAGGCGCTCGGTCACGTCTTCAAGCCGGTCAAGCAGTGGAGGGACGCCGAGGCCGTGATGACCGACCCCCTCACCGGGCTGCGCACCGCCGCGTCCGACCCGCGCAACGAGGGCTTCCCCGCCGGGCAGGAGTAGCTGCGGGGGGAGCCAGCGCAGTAGCCTCTCGTTCATGGTCCGACCGGAGGCAGGTCCTTCGCCGGTGGAGCTGGGCCCCGACGAAGCAGCGGTGGGCAACACGCCCGTCGCAAAGTCTGCCAACACCGCGTTACGCGCCCTCTCCCGGGCCGCCCGGGCGTTCGCCCTCTACGATCCAAAGAACGCCATCATCCTGCGGTTCCTTTCCGAGTACCGCGAGAAGCTGGGGGCCGCGCTGCAGGCGCACGGCGACCTCACCTTCGAGGTGCTGCCTTTCTCGCTCAAGCTCGCGGGCGAGAGCGTCTACGAAGACCAGGACCGTGAGCGTTCGTTGGCCTTTCGCCTCTTCCGGGACGGCGTCCGCACCCTGACCATGAAGCAGGGCCTGCCCTGGGACGAGTGCGTGCGGCTGCTCGAGATCCTCTCCGTGCGCATCTCGGGCGTCCGCCAGCAGGAAGACGACATCGTCACCCTGCTGCGCAAGGCGGGCTTCGCGAAGCTCGACTTCACGGCGGCCGAGGGCTTCGCACCCGACGAGGAACACCCCGAGGAGCCGCTGGACGAGCCGGCCGGCGGTGGGCGCCTGTTGACCGCGGGTCCACCGCCGTCGGGCTTCGATCAACGGCTGTTGGCCAACGAACCGGCCACGGCGTTCGGCTGGCGCGAGGTGCCGCCGCGATTCCTTGAGGCCCTGCGCGCAGAAGAGGCGCAACCCACCGTGCCACACCACGCGGTGCGCCTGGTGGAGGAGCTCCTGCGCGCTGCCAACGGCCCCGCCTCGGAGCTGGCGAACGCGGAGCTGGTGCCGTTCGTCACCGAGGTGCGCGACTACTGCATCGCCGACGGCGCCTCGGCCGCGCTGCTCGAGCTGGTGCGCAGTGTGCAGTTTCAGCACGGCATCGGCAGCGATCTCCTGCTGCCCCTCGTCGCGGGGATCGCGGAGCCGGCCTCGCTCGGTCACCTGCTTGACTGCCTGCCGTCTGACCTCACCGCCGCGCCCCCGGAGCTGGTCGCGCTGCTGCTGGAGCTGCCCGGAAACCACGTCGGCCTGGTGGTGGAGCGGCTGGGCACGACGGAAGATCCGCAAGTGCAGTTGGTACTCAAGGACGTGCTGCGCGCGCTGGCGCGGCGAGATCCGACGGCGCTGCTCGAGCGCCTGCACACGGCCAACCGCCAGGCCGCGGCGTTGATCGTACCGATGTTGATGGAGGCCGCACCGGAGCAGGCGCTGGCGATGGCGACCCAGCTGGCGAACAGCAAGGACGAGGGCGCGCACCTGGAGTCGCTCGAGATCCTGCAGCGGGCGCCGCACACGGAGGCGGTCTCGAACCTGCTCGCGAAGTTCAGCGCCAGCCCCAGCGACGAGGTCTTCGCGCGCACCGCGCAGGTGATGGCCGCGGTGAAAGAGCGGCGCGGGTTCGACCTGCTCGTCAAGCAGGCCGACGCGCGCGCCACCGCGGGCACGCTTTCGCACGCGTCGGCGGTGGCCCTGGGTGAGTCGCTGGTGTCGCTGTCACCAGCCACCGCCGCGGGGCGCTTCAAGCAGTGGGCGCAGCTCAGAGCCGGGCTGCTGGGCAAGCTGTCTGCGCATCACCGCGGGTTGCTGATCGCCGCCGTCGCCGGCCTGGGCCTGATGAAGGACCCGGAGGCCGAGGTGCTGATCAAGGACGTGCTCGCGCACACCTCGGACGACGAGCTCAAGAAGCACTGCCAGGCCACGTTGATGCGACGCCGCCGCCTCGGAAGGCCTGCGCATGAATGACCTCGAGCGGGCCCAATCGAACCTCGGCAAGGCGCTGGCGCGCTCGAAGGCGGGCGAGGACCGGGTGCTGGTGGCGCAGTTCCGCGAGCGCGGCGAGCAGTTCATCAACATGCTCACCGGGCTCATCCGCATGGGGCGCGTGCATGCGCCGGACAACCACGCGTTCGACCAGCCGGTGGCGGAGCTCTCGAAGCTGCTCGAGCTGCTGGCCGGGCTCCTGGGCGTGGTGCGGGTGGTCACGGTGGAGGACCAGGTCTTTCTCAACGACGTGCGCATGAAGGTGACGTCGGCCTCAGCAGACCACTCGCTGGGCGCAGAGCTGCACCGGCACAACATCGGCGGACTGACCTTCCATGGGGAGCTGCTGCCGGACCAGCTCCGGCGGATGGTCGGGCTGCTGGGCGGGCGCGCGGCGCCGCAGCGGCCCCGCAGCACGGTGCTCGAGGCGCTACGCACCGACAACATTCGCGATGTCGACCTGCTCGGCAGCTACCGCTTCCGCATGACGGAGGACGAGGGTCCGGCCGAAGACGCCACCGCGCTCGCGCGCCGGATGATGCGCGAGGTCGAGGAGACGTGGGAGAACGTGTCGGCGGGACGACAGGCGAACGTGCTCGCGCTGCGGAGGTTGGTGCTGGACCTGTTGCTGCGCGGCCCCGGTGACGACGCGCTGTGGGCGGTGGACTTTTCGCACGCGAGCCCTCACGGCGCGCATGCGTTCCGGGTGACCCAGCTGGTGCTGCTCGTCTCGCAAGCCGCGGGGCTCTCGCCCGGGCTCCAACAGGACCTCGGCGTCGCGGCGCTGACGCATGACGTGGGTTACGCGGTCAGAGGAGCGCGGCCGATCAACTTCGAGGGTCACTCGATGGCCGGCGCACGAGCGTTGCTGCGCCAGCTGGGCTTTCACGAAGCGAAGGTGCGCCGCATCTTCGGCGCGCTGTACCACCACGCAGATTACGAGACCGGCGCGAAGCGGGCCCCGCTGGTGGGGCGCCTGCTCCGGGTGTGCGAGGACTACGACACCATGACGCGGCCGGGCGGCGCGGGCCTGACGCCGGCCGACGCGCTCGGCCGGCTCGCGGGCGGCGCGGGGAAACACTACGACCCGGTGCTGGTGCAGTTGTTGATCAACGTGATGGGGCAGTACCCCCCCGGCACGTTCCTCGCGCTCGGTGATGGCCGGGTGGTGCGGGCCTGTTCGACCGTGCGCTCGCAGGAGCTGTTTGCCAAGCCCCGGGCGCTGGTGGTGCGCGACGCGAACGGGGCGAGCCCCGCGCAGCCGCAGGTCGTCGACCTCGCAGAGGGGTCACCGATCCTCGGCGTGCTCAGGCCGAGAGCCCCGGCGAGCTGAGCGAGGCCCGCGAGCTGCAATCGAGGGTCACGGAAACACGGACCCGTCGTGTCTCGATGCCAATCGACTGGCCTCGGGGCTCGAGTCACGGCGCGAGGCCCGTTCGGCATCGAGAATGTCGAAGATGGCCAGGTGAGGGTCCCTCATGGACCGTTCTGCGCACGGAGTTAGCACGCTGGTGCGGTGGTGCTTCGGGTCGGGGAGCCGCGGTACGGGGCGACGTTCCACCGCCGGGCGCGAGGGGCGGAACGAGATCGGCGCCTCGGCGAGCAAGGAGAACGGGTCAGCTCCAAGCCGGGGAGCGAGGTCCACCGAGGGCTCGACCGCAGCGGCCTCGGCCGGGCGCCTCGAGTCCGTGGTGCGCACCACCGGCCAGGGCGACGGCCTCGGCGCAGGGTCCACGCGGGGCAAGACCGCCTCCAGCACGCACGTTTGCTCCGCCGCGTCGTGCGGCAGCAGCCGCCCCAGCCGCTGGACGTCCCGCGCCAGCGAGGCATCGAGCGGGGCCTTCGACGCGCTGAGCAAGACCGTGCGCGCCCGGGCGATCAGCTCGTCACCTTCCAGCTTCCGCGCGCAGGCGCGGTACGCCGCGACCGACTGATCCCCCCACCCGAGCCGCGAACACAGGCCCGCGAGGTACAGCCACAGGCCCCAGTCGCCGTCGTTCTGCGCGAGCCACGCGTCGAGCAACCGCACCGCGGGCACGACCCGGCCGATCGCCACCAAGGCCTGGGCCTTTTCCTGCTGGCTGCGCTCGGTGCGCTCGCGCTCGCTCACCATGCCCACCCACCGCGCAAGCGCAGGTCCGCCGCGCATTCCCTCGATCTTCCGCGCGGAAGCGACGTGCCTTGACCTTCCCGATCGCCCACACGAGTAGGCACCTGCCACTTCCAGGTGTCACCTCGCGACGCCGTGGTCCAAGCTTCCCCGGCGTGCTCTCCGACCCGCGACTGCACCCCGCACCGCTGTCGAACCAGGACCTGGAGACGCTCCAGATCTTCGGGGTCCGCGCGGTGCTCATCGTCGCGGACGCCACGGCCCACCCGGCGACGCCCGAGGGCCTCTTCGCGCACTTCGACGAGCTGCTGGGCAAGGAGCTCCCTCGCATCGAACGCAGCGGGCTGCGCGCGTGGGCCGCCCTCGGCGGGCACCCCAGGGTGCTGCCGCACGGTGGCTTCGGCCAGGTCCTCGAGGCGCTCCCCGGCTACCTTCGCTCGGGCAAGGTGGTCGCGCTCGGTCAGCTCGGTCTCTCGCGTGGCGACGAGCGCGAAGAGGAGGCCCTGCTCGAACAGCTGGCGCTCGCGCAACGATTCAACAAGGCGGCCATCGTCTCGGCGCCGGGCTGTGCTCGCGCGGCTCGACGCGGCAACTGGCGAGTTGGCGCTGCCAACGATCGTCTGGCACGAGCTGGTGTACGGCGCCGCTCGCCTGCAGACCTCGCGGCGGCGCGAATACCTCGAGAAGTATCTGGCGCAGGTCGTGCTTCCCTCGATGGCGCTCGTCCCGTACGACCAAGCGGCCGCCGAGTGGCACACGAATGAGCGCGCGCGCCTGGAGAAGCGCGGCTCGCCCCCGTCGTTCGTCGATGGGCAGATCGCAGCCATCGCCGCGACGCGAGGAATGATCCTCGTCAGCAGGAATGTGAAGGACTTTGAACGCTTCGAAGGGCTCAACCTCGAGAATTGGTTCGAGGCGGACTGATTGTCCGCGCGGAGGACACCGCACCCTCCCAAACACCAGCTCTGCGCCTCGGGACCAACGTTCAAAGGAACGCGAAGCCAAGGCCCACCACCACCGCCCCTTCATGCCGACGAGTACCGTCACTCCACCGGTGTGCCCCGCCTCTCCCGTGCCTGCTGCTGCCATCGCAACAGGTGCTCACGCTTCCCGCGCCGGGCGCAGAACCAGGCTGGTGAAGGCTGACCTCCTCACAGACCTCCGCTCCCAATCTGCGGGTTGAACCTCTTGTTCTTCGACGGCGGCGTGGATCAACAAGCCCAAGTCGGAGAACGGGAGCGTGATCGCCCAAGCCTAAATGCAGCACACCGGTGTCTCATCCACGTTGACAGGTTCCGCCTGCGCTCGCTCGAAGTCCTGCTGCTTGAGATCGACGACGTCGCAATGAGGCCTCAGCAGGGCTCCCATGACCTGAGGTCGGTGACCGGTGAAGCGGCGGGTCTTCATCAACACTCCCCGGCGCTCGTCAGAGGAGCTTCATCAACTCGTGGAGTGCGGCCGCTCGGGTGGGTGCCATTTCACCGACCGCCTTCCCGAAGATCAGCGATGGGTCTGACCCGAACTCGTGGAAAGAACAATGAGGTTCAACCCGCAGATTGGGAGAGGAGGTCGGGGAGGAGGGCTGCCGTCACCAGCCTGATTCCCCTCTCTGGTGAAGTAGACGACCTGCCACGTCGAGAGCTGCCTTGCGGCACCTGATGCTCCGAGAGGGCTCATACGTCAAACGGCCTAATCGCCGTCCTTCACTTGCGGCGCTGGCGAGTGGGTCGGGTGCGTTCAGTGCCCGCACCGCTCGATCGTGAACACCGTATGCGTTCGACGATCACCGTCGACTGAGCGCTTGACGATCGCGGGTGATGAGGCTCAGCGGGTCGGCGACGGCGCTTCATTCCCGGGCAGACGACGGAGGACGCCGAGCGCGGCCTGGCGGTAGACCCGCCTCGAGTTGCTCCCGGACGCCTGGCACTTCGAGTGTCCTTCTCCAGGAGGCAGGGGCGAGTTCGAGGACACGCTGCACCGGCCACGAAGGCAGAAGACAGAAGACAGAGGAGATCGCGTAAGTCGCGTGAAGGCGTCCAGCACCGCCTTGCGAGCAGCTTCGCCATCGTGCTCGCGAATGACGCAGCAGATGGACTGCTCGGAAGAGCCCTGCAAGATCATCACGACGGAGACGCCCGCCAGCTTGAGTGCCTGGAACGCGCGCTCGGCGGTACCGGGTACACCGATCATTCCCGCGCCTTCGATGTTCAAAATCGCCAGACCCGTGATGGTGGTGACGCCCTTGACCGGTGTCGCGAGATGCCGTTCGGCAGAGATGCGCGTGCCGGGGTAAGAACAAGAGGTTCAACCCGCAGATTGGGAGCGGAGGTCTGGGAGGACGGCTGCCCTCACCAGCCTGATTCCCCTCTCGCCTCTCGCCCCCCCCGAAGCGTGAGGTCCGGGTCAGGTGGCAGTAGCAGGCATGGGAGAGGCAGGACACACCGATGGAGTGACGGCCCTCGTCAGCATGAAGCGGGTGGTGTGCTTCACCTCGCGAGGAGCAACTGCGGTGGTGCGGTAGCCGGAGGCAGCACCCGTGAGGGGAGCGGATGGCCGAGTTCGATGGAGCCGCGCCTCGGCCTGCTTGCGGGTGGAGTGGAGGCTCCTGATGGTGCGGCGGCCACCGCAGGGGCATCGGAGCACGTCAGTGCCGAAGGTGCGCTGATGAAGCTGG
>JAYVNA010000332.1:0-15873 GCA_043758715.1 Archangium sp. | reverse complement strand
TTTCTTTCTTCTCCTGCTCTTCCTTGCAGCGAATGCAGAGCGTGGTCACCGGACGCGCCTCGAGGCGCTTCATGGTGATCAGCTCTTCGCAGCGCTCGCACATGCCGAAAGTGCCTTCTTCGATGCGCTGAAGGGCCTTCTCGATCTTCTTGAGCAAGAACTTCTCGCGGTCACGCAGCCTGAACGCCATCGACTGGGCGTACTCGCTGGAGGCCTGGTCGATCTCGTCCGGCAGATCGTCCGTGTCGAAGTTCGACTCCTCTTCCATGGTCTTGCGCGCGTTCTCGATGATGGCCTTTCGGCTGTCTTCGAGAGACTTCTTGAAGCGCTTGAGATCTTTCTGCGACAGCGGACCCTTTTCGGACATGGCTCCTCAGCGGAAAATGAAGGTCCAGCACTATGGAGATGGCGGTATGCCAAGTCAAGGCATTCGGAAATAAGCCTTTGAAATCATTTATGGGGACGTAAGATTTGGCCCCCATGTCGGAGACCGGGCGGCTCGATCGGGAGTTCTTGAGGAGTGCACTGGCGCTGGCCAGCACATCTGACGTCGATCACCTCCTCGTGATCGGTGACACCACCATTTCGCCTGCCGACTTGCGGGGGCGCAAGTGCCGCAAGAAGTTGATCTACGCGGTCACGGCCGAGGCGATTGGTCAGGATTTCCTCAGCAAGAAAGAACGGGCGATCGTCATCCCCGCGTACGACTACTCGCGCACCGAGCGCGTGAAGATGGCGATCGTCTCTGCGCTGGCGCAGGGCGCGTTCAAGGAAGGCGACGCGGTGCTCTGCCTGACCGGGCGCATCGGCCGCCACCTCGACACCATGATGACGATGCGCATCGGCGGCTCGCTCGACGATCGGGTGGCGATCGAAGGCGTGAAGCTCGGTGACGAGTTCAACTCCCAAGTCGTCGACGCGCTCATTCAGCTCGCGCTGCAGATCGGGCAAGAAGGCTTCGAGGGCCACCCCATCGGCACCATCATCGTCATCGGCGATCACAACGCGGTGATGGAGACGAGCCGGCAGCTCACCATCAACCCCTTCCAGGGCCTCTCGGAGAGCGAGCGCAACGTGCTCGACCCCAGAATCCGCGAAGCGATCAAGAACTTCTCGGTGCTCGATGGCGCCTTCGTCATTCGCGAAGATGGCGTCGTGCTCGCAGCCGGCCGGTACTTGTCGGCCAGCGACGACAACGTGAAGATCCCGCTGGGCCTCGGAGCGCGTCACGCCGCCGCGGCCAGCATCACCGCCACCACGCGGTGCATCGCGTTGGTGGTGAGCCAGACCTCGGGCG
This sequence comes from Archangium sp., assembly GCA_043758715.1. Taxonomy (GTDB): domain Bacteria; phylum Myxococcota; class Myxococcia; order Myxococcales; family Myxococcaceae; genus Archangium_A. The sequence continues at coordinate 14,576 of JAYVNA010000332.1, read as the reverse complement.
CGGTGCGCCTGTTCAAAGAAGGCAACATCGTGCTCGAGCTCCACCAGACCGCGCGCCGTACCTGAAAGGACCTCCGCCATGGGCTTCATCAAGTTCGAAGTGCCGAACAGCCTCCCCGTCGAAGACGCGAAGAAGCGCGTCGAAGCGCTGCTGGGCTACTGGAACCGCAAGTACGGCGTCACGTCTTCGTGGACAGGTGTCGGCGCGACCATGAAGGGCAAGGCGGTGGGCGTCACCATCGACGGCAAGCTCGAGGTGGAAGCCAAACGCATCGCCGGCGAGGCGAGCGACCCCGGGATGCTGCTGCGAGGCCAGGCCAAGAAGTACCTCGAGCGGAAATTTGCAGAATACCTCGATCCCTCGAAGACGCTCGAGCAGCTGGTTCGTGGCGAAGACTGAAGCCTGCTAACAGGCCCGTCGAACCGCCGTACACTCGCGCGCCGAATCTGGCTTGAGCGAAGGAAGCCCCTTGAGCACGACGAACCCGAACGACGCAGAGGCCGATCAGCAGACGGTCATCAAGAACGACTCGACCCCCCCCGTCGATGCGACGCTCCCGCCGCCCCTGCGCGCGGCGACGACCCGGCCGGCGGCGCCGCCACCCGCCCCTGCGCCCGTGCGCAGCTCGGGCTCATCACAGTCGCTCACCCCGGTTGCGAGCAAAGAGATCACCGGGCCCCAGGGTGAGACGAAGATCGAGGAACCCGAGACCGGCACCCGCATTCACCACTACGAGGTGATTCGCCTGCTGGGCCGCGGCGGCATGGGCTCGGTCTACCTGGCGCGCGACACCCGCCTCGGCCGAAAGGTGGCGATCAAGTTCCTGCGCACGCACTCGCCTGATCTCACCAAGCGCTTCATTCTCGAGGCGCGTACGACCGCGGCCGTCCAGCACGAGAACATCGTCATCATCTTCGAAGTCGACGGCTGGCAGGGCATGCCGTTCATGGTGTTCGAGTACATCACCGGGACCACGCTGACCAAGGTGGCGCCCGACACCAAGGCGCTCCCGGCCGCGCGCGCCGTCGAGCTGATGGTGCCGGTAGTGAAGGCGCTCGCCTTCGCGCACAGCCAGGGCATCGTTCACCGCGACCTCAAGCCCGACAACATCATGATCACCGAGTCGGGCCAGACCAAGGTGCTCGACTTCGGCATCGCCAAGGTGCTGCAGGGCGACGATCAGAGCACCGTGCCGGTGATGTCGCGCCCGCGTGCGCCCAAGACCAACCTCGAGGACCAGGACGACAGCGAGCTGACGCAGCAGGGCGCAATGATGGGCACCCTCTCGTACATGGCCCCGGAGCAGTGGGGCATCGGGGTGGCGATCGATCACCGCGCCGACATCTGGGCCGTGGGCATCATGTTGTTCAAGATGCTCTCGGGCAAACACCCGCTCGATCCGCTCAAGGGTCACCAGCTGATGGTGACCGGCATGCTCGAGACGCCGATGCCCAGCCTGCGCTCGAAGGCGCCTGAGGTGCCGGCCGAGCTGGCGGCGATCGTCGATCGCTGCCTGCTGAAGAGAAAAGAACAGCGCTTCCCCGACGCGGTCACCCTGCTGCGTGCGCTCGAGCCGTTCATGCCGGGCCGCTACACCCGCGAGCTGCGCATCGACGAGAGCCCGTACGCGGGCCTGAGCGCCTTCCAGGAAACCGACGCGAACCGCTTCTTCGGCCGCGGCCCGGAAATCGCCGCCACCGTCAACCGCGTGCGCGAGCGCCCCCTGCTGGGCATCGTGGGCCCCTCGGGCGCGGGCAAGTCGTCGTTCGTTCGCGCAGGCCTGGTGCCCGCGCTCAAGCGCTCGGGTGAAAACTGGGAAGCGTTGGTGCTGCGCCCCGGCCTGCACCCGCTCGCGGGCCTCGCCTCGTTGATCAGCCCCATGCTGAGCACCTCGGTGTCGATCGCCGACGAGCTGGCAGAACAGAAGAAGCTCGAGCAGCGGCTGATCAAGGAACCGGGCTTCGTGGGCGCCGTGCTCCGCGGCCGCGCGCGCCGGGAAAAGAAGAGCATTCTGCTCTTCATCGATCAGTTCGAAGAGCTCTACACGCTGGTGCCCGACGCCGCCGAGCGCCAGGCCTTCACCGCGTCGCTGACAGCGGTGGCCGACGACCCCACCTCGCCGATTCGCCTCGTGATCTCGATTCGCAGTGACTTCCTCGATCGCGTACCGGAAGACCCGCGCTTCATGGCCGAGCTGAGCCAGGGGCTGGTGTTCCTCAACTCTCCGGGCAACGACGGGCTGCGCGAGGCGATCGTCTCGCCCGCGGAAATGGCGGGCTATCGCTTCGAGACGCCGGCGATCGTCGACGACATGATCACCCACCTGGCGACCACCTCGGGTGCGTTGCCGCTGCTCCAATTCGCGGCCTCGAAGCTGTGGGAGGCGCGCGACGCGGCCAACAAGGTGCTGACGAAGTCGGCCTACGACTCGATAGGTGGGGTCGCCGGCGCGCTCGCCAGCCACGCCAACGCGGTGATCGAAAAGGTGCCGCCCGCCTCGCAGGCCCTGGTGCGCGCGATCTTCCTCCGGCTCGTCACCGCCGATCGCACCCGCGCGATCGTGGGCATCGACGAGCTGCACGAGCTTCACCCCAACGGCGCCGAGCTGCAGAGCCTGGTCGACGAGCTGGTGCAGGCGCGCCTGCTGGTGGTGCAGACCGGCGCCGGCACCGCGACCGTCGAGCTCGTGCACGAGTCGCTCATTCACAGCTGGCCGATGCTCAAGCGTTGGCTCGAAGAGAGCGGAGAAGACTCGGCCTTCCTCGAGCAGGTGCGCAACGCCGCCCGCCAGTGGTCGCAGAAGGGCAAGGCGGAAGACGTGCTCTGGCGCGGTGAGCTGGCTGAAGAAGCGCTGCGCTTTCAGCGGCGCTTTCGCGGCAACCTGCCCTCGGCCCAGAAGGCCTTCCTCGACGCGGTGATCGATCTGTCTGCCCGGCAAGCCCGTCGCAAGCGCGGCGTCACCGTGGCGGCCCTCGCCTTTCTGGGTCTGTTGGCGGCCGCCGCCTCGGTGGCCGTGGTGGTGATCGCCGGCGCCAGGGCCGAGGCCCAGGAACAGGCGACCGTGGCGCTCAAGGCTGAAGCCGAGGCCCGCGAGAACCTCGCGCAGGCGCAGAAGAAGGAACAGGAACGCGCCGAGGCCGCTGCCCGGGCCGAGAAGGCAGCCAGTGAGCTGGTGGTCGCGCTCGAGCAGGCGCGCGAAGCGACCAAGTCAGCCGAGAGCGCAGCCAAGGCCGCCGACGTCGCGGCCGAGACCGCGCGCGTCGCGATGCTCAGCGCCAAGAAGAACGAGAAGAGCGCGATGGAAGCCAAGCAGGCGGCCGAGGCCGCGAAGAAGAACGCCGAGCGCGAGAAGGCCAAGGCCGATCGCCTCAAAGCCGAAGCAGAAGCGCGCGCCAAGCGGGTCGAAGAGCAGTTGGGCAGCTCGGTGATCGACGATCTGAAGTGAGGATGACGACCATGACTGGAAGACTGACTGCGCTTGCGCTCACCCTCAGCTTGACCTTCGCCCTGCCCTCCCCGGGCGCGGAAGAGCCCGAGCGCCCGTGGGCGAAGGGCGTTCCCAAAGATCGGCAGTCCAGGGCCATCGCGCTCTTTCGAGAGGGCAACTCGGCGCTGAAGGAATCGCTCTTTCCGAAGGCGGCCACCAGCTACCGCGAGGCGCTGCAGGTGTGGGATCACCCCGCCGTCCACTACAACCTCGCGCTGGCGCTGGTGAACCTCGACCAGCCGGTCGAAGTGCACGAACACCTCACCGCCGCGCTCAAGTTCGGCCCCGCGCCGCTCGACGACGACAAGTACCAGCAGGCCCAGCGCTACCTCGCCCTGATCGAGCGCCAGCTCACCAAGGTGAAGGTGACGTGCAACTTCGAGGGCGCCCTGGTGCGCCTCGATGGCCGCACTCTCTTCACCGGCCCGGGCGTGTGGGAAGGGCAGATTCGCGCGGGGCCGCACACGTTGACCGCGTCGAAGGAAGGCATGCTGCCCGACGAGCGCTCGGTGGTGTTGCCCGGCGGTGATTCGCAGACCTTCGCCATGCGGGTGTACCGCGCAGAAGAGATGACCGAGTACCGGCGCGCCTTCAGCCCGGCCCTGCCGATCGCCACCCTGGTCGGTGGCCTGGCGGCGGTGGGCGCAGGCGTGGCGCTGCACCTCTCGGCCAAGGGAGGCTTCGAGCAATACGATCAAGGCATCACCGGGTGCGCCACGGCCGCGCAGTCGACGGGCTGCGTTCCCACGCCTGACCTGGTGACCCAGCGCACGTCGGCGGCTGGCATGCAGACCGGCGCCATCGCGCTCTACTCGGTGGGCGGAGCGGCGATCGCGGCCAGCGCCATCCTCTTCTATGTGGGCCGGCCGATCGCCTATCGCAAGTCGGTGAACGTCGAGGCGCCCCCCGCCACCATCACGCTGATTCCCCTGATCACGCCGACCGCCGCTGGCGCGATGGCCCACATCGAGTTCTGAAAATGAACGCCCTTCGACGAATCGCTCTGCCCGTCTTCGCGCTGTTTGCCTCGGGCTGCTTTCAGCCCAGCACCACCACCTGCACCTCGGGCGTGGTGTGCCCGCTGGGCACGAAGTGCACGTTCGATCAGCGAGACTGCATTCCCCTCAACGCCACCTGCGGCAACGGTGGCGCGCCAGAGCCGGGCGAGGCCTGTGACGACGGCAACATTCGCAACGGCGACGACTGTCGCGCCGACTGCAAGGGCGCCGGCAAGTGTGGCGACGGGCTGGTGGACAGCGATCTGCGCGGCGCCGATGGGCTCGTGCTCGAGATCTGTGATGACCACAACACCGTCAGCGGCGACGGCTGTTCCGCCGACTGCAAGTCGACCGAGTTGTGCGGCAACGCGATCGTCGACGTGCGCGAAGAATGTGACGACGGGCGAATGGGCGTCTCCGACTGCCGGGTGAGCTGCGAGCTCAAGCGCTGCGGCGACGGCATTCAAGACACCTTCGGCGACGGCGGCGTCGAAGAATGTGACGACGGCGCGGCCGACGGCGGCGTCAACGCGAACGGCGGCATTCGCTGCTCCACCTCGTGCGTGCTCAAGCAGTGCGGCAACGGCGTGGTCGATCGTTACCCGAACGCGGCGAACAACGAGCAGTGCGACGACGGCAACCACGCACCGGACGACGGCTGCGGCCCGACGTGCCTGGTCGAGGCGTGCGGCAACGAGTACCTCGACCCCAACGAAGTGTGTGATCGCGGCGCGCTCATTTCGGGCGACGGCTGCCGCGCTGACTGCCGAGGCATCGAGGTGTGCGGCGACGGCTTGCTCGACCCCTTCTTCCTCGACGGCGGCGTGAACGAGACCTGCGATGACGGCAACGTCCGCTCGGGTGACGGCTGCTCGAGCGACTGCAAGACCCGCGAGACCTGCGGTGACGGCCGCCGCGACGCGCGCTTCGTGGACGGCGGAGTCAACGAGGCCTGTGACGACGGCAACAACATCTCGGGCGATGGCTGCCGCGGCGACTGCAAAGGCGTGGAGGCCTGCGGTGACGGCCTGTTCGACCCCGTCAAGCGCGATGGGGGCAACGAGCTGTGCGACGACGGCAACGACGCCGGCGCCGACGGCTGCCGCGGCGACTGCCTCGGCGTGGAGAACTGCGGCGACGGCTTCCTCGACCCGCGCTTGAGCGACGGTGGGTTCGAGCTGTGTGACGACGGCAACAACCAGCCCGGCGACACTTGCGCGCCTGACTGTCAGACCACTGGCGTGTGCGGCAACACCTTCGTCGACGTGAACCCCGACGGCGGTCTGCCCCGGGAACAGTGCGACGACGGCAACTCGATCAACACCGACAGTTGCACCAACCAGTGCAACTTCGCGGCGTGTGGCGACGGCTTCGTGCGCGCGGGCGTCGAGCAGTGCGACACCACGGTCGAGTCGGCGAACTGCAACGCCAACTGCACCATTCGCCTGTGCGGCGACGGCATCGTCAACGCCAGCGCCAACGAAGAGTGCGACGTCTCGGGTGGCAGCACCCCCGACGCGGGCGCCCAGACCTCTGGCTGCGACACCAACTGCACCGTGGCCTTCTGCGGCGACGGCACACGCAACACCGCGCGCCTCGAGGTCTGCGACACCGCGGGAAACTCGGCGACCTGCAACGCCAACTGCACCGCGCCCAGCTGCGGCGACGGCATCTTGAACACCTCGTTCCCCGCACGCGCTGACGGCGGCACCGAACAGTGTGACACCGCCGGCAACTCGAACTTCTGCGACAGCGACTGCACCCCGGCACAGTGTGGAGACGGCTTCTTCAACCCCATTGCCGGCGAGTTCTGCGACGACGGCAATTCGTCGAACACCGACGACTGCGTGTCGGGCTGCCGGCTCAATGCGTGCGGCGATGGCTTCCGCGATCAGCAGGGGCCCTCCACCGAGGCCTGCGATGACGGCAACACCAGCAGCGAGACCGTCTGCGCTTACGGGCTGCAGACCTGCACCGGGTGCTCGTTCAACTGCGGCACGGTGCTCAACCTCACCGGGCCCTACTGCGGTGACAACAGCGTCAACGGCCCGGAGGGGTGCGACGACGGCAACACCGTCACCGAGACGCAGTGCCCCTACGGCACTGCGACGTGCACTGGCTGTACGGCCAACTGCGCCGCCCAGTTCTCGCTCACAGGTCAGCGCTGCGGCGATGGCGTGGTGAACGGCAGTGGCGCCAACGCGGAAGTCTGCGACGACGGCAACGCCCTCACCGAGGCGAGTTGTCCGTATGGCCAGCCGACCTGCACGGTGTGCGCGTTCGACTGCAAGTCGACTCCGATGAGGACCGGAATCTACTGCGGCGATGGTCTGGTCAACGGTGGCGAAGCGTGTGACGACGGCAACATCGTGACCGAGTCGAGTTGTCCGTACGGGGTGGCCTCGTGCATCGCCTGCACAGCGAACTGCGCGGCTCAGTTTTCGCTCGTGGGAGAGCGCTGTGGCGACGGGATCATCAACGGGAGCGGCGCCAACCAGGAACTGTGCGACGACGGCAACACCACCACCGAACCCAGCTGCCCCTACGGCACGCCCAGTTGCACGGTCTGTGCGTCAGACTGCAAGTCGACGCCCGCGCGGACCGGCATCTTCTGCGGCGATGGCATCACCAATGGCGGCGAGGCCTGTGACGACGGCAACACCGTGACCGAGGCCGCGTGCCCGTACGGCACGGCGAACTGCAACATCTGCAACGCGAACTGCACGGCGCTCTTGCCGCGCACCGGCGAGCGGTGTGGCGATGGCGTTATCAACGGCGCAGGCGCCGAGGTCTGCGACGATGGCAACACCATCACCGAAACGAGCTGTCCCTACGGCCAGGCCAGCTGCACCAGGTGTTCGTCGAACTGCGGCACGAGCCTGAGCCTCACGGGCAACGTCTGCGGCGATGGCGTGACCAACGCGCCCGACGAACAGTGCGACGATCGCAACACGCTCAGCTGCGGAACCTGCAACGCCAACTGCACCATCCCGCAGGCACTGGTCGAGGCACAGGGCAGCATTCGCACCGACAACAAGGGCGGCATGACCGACGGTGACACCTTCACCCTGCGTGACGGGGTCAACGCCACGCCCTTCGTGTTCTGCTTCAAGAAGTCGTCTTCGACCGTCTGCGCGGCCTCGACGATTCTCATCGACATCTCGTCTGGCGGGTTCAACGAGTCGCAGTTGGCCGATCTGATTTGGCCCCTCATCAACGCGGCGCCCGGAATTCAGATCACCGCTTCGAAGCGGAGCAGCCAGCCCTACGTAAGGCTGGTGAACAACAACCTCGGTAGCGCGGGGAACCTGGCGATCACCAAGGTCTCGAGCAGCGCTGCATTCGCGGTCTCGGGCATGAGCGGTGGCGGCGGCGCGGACTGCGCCACGGGCACCGGCTGCGTCACCGGCAATGACTGCATCTCGGGGCTCTGCACCGCGCCCTCGGATGGCGGCGTCTTCAGCACCTGCCAGTAACCGACATGTTCGCCGTCACGCTCCTCTTACTCTCGACGTCGCCTGAGGCTGAGACGGCGGCGCTGGCGGCTGACCTGGGGGTGACGCCGTACGAGGCGGGTCAACTGGTGCGCGGCGCCCTGCCCTCGGTGGTGTTGCGTACGGCTGACGGGCAGAAGGCCGAGAAGCTGGCGGCCTCGATGCGCGGCCGCGGGCAGATCGCGCTCGCGTGCGATCTCTCACAGGTGATCGCGAGCGAGGCGATGCACACGGTCAGGGGTTTTCGAATCGAGGCTCTTGGCCTGGTGAGCGAGAACCCCAATGGCACCAGCGAGCAACTGCCGTGGGCCGAGGTGCGCTGCGCGGTCAGGGCCGTTCACCAGGGCAACTCGCAGTCGCTCGACGTGTCTCACGAGCGCAAGTTCGATCTCACGCGCGCGGTCATCAGCCAGGGGCTGGTGATGACGAAAGCGAGCACGAGGGAAAAGGCCACCGCGGCGTCGGTGCGCGAGCCCGTGCTCTATCTTTTCCGCCGAGGGGGTGCGCCCTGGCGGCTGGCCGAGACCCAGGGCCGCTACGGCTCGCTGGGCCCGCTGGTGCGCCCCACCCGCCTGGAAAACTTCGAGACGTTGGTGCGGCTGGTGCGCGAGCGCATTCCGCACGCCCCCTGGGACGAGCGGCTGGTCGCCCTGCGGCCGCGCACCGAAAGCATCTCGTCTGACTTTCGTGGGCACCAGACGAACATCAGCAGCGCGAGCACGGTCGATCTGTTGGCGCACGTGGTCGCGGCCGCGATCGCCCTCCCCATTCCCTGAAATTCCAGATCATGCATCCTTCTCGTGTCGTGCGGCCCTCAGGCAAGTTCGCGCGGCGATGGACGCCCATTTCCTGAAACGAGGTCGATGACAGTCGAGGCCGGGCACCCGGTGGGTTTGTTTGCACCCCAATCACCGACGTATTTTCTCACCCGAATAGATGATTGATTGTAGGCATCGACATCGGGGGCGGCGCGCCCACCCTCCATGCCCTCCCGGAGCTTCAAAGAATGAGTCGTCTCACGACGGTCGTCTGTTTTGTTTTCGCTGTTGGTACCGCGTGGGGCCAGGCTGCCGCGGGCGTTTCCGATGAGCGGGTCAACCTTCCCAATGCTCCGGGTTCAATCGCCGGCGTAGGCGAAAACGCCAGCGTCGAAGGCAACCAGGGCGCCCTCAACTACACGGTGAACATCGAAGTGCCCGCGGGATTCCCGGGCGTCACGCCAGAGCTCGCCTTCAGCTATTCGTCGAGCGGAGGCTCAGACGTGCTCGGCATGGGCTGGTCGGTGCCCAACCTCTCGATCGAGCGCATGACCTCGAAGGGTCTGCAGAAGTACGACGTCGACGATCGGATCGTCGCCGGTGGCAGTGACGAGTTGGTGCGCGTTTCCCAGGCGGGCAGTACGGCCGTCTACCGCAGCCGCTTTGAGGCGGGCTTCGTGCGATACACTTGGCTCAACCGCGGCACGGGCGAGGCCGGCAGTTGGAAGGCCGAGTACCCCGATGGCCGCGTCGGCTACTTCGGCACCGATGACCAGGGCGTCGCGGTGCCGAGCGCGCTGATCGGGGTGCCCACCACGCCCCGCGTCTTTCGCTGGCACCTGGTGACGATGGTCGATCGCTTTGGCCACAAGATGCAGGCCTCGTGGACCAAGGACCCGGGAGGCATCTCGCTGCTCGATCGCCTCGATTACCTCTTCGACGCCGGCCAGCCGCGCCACTCGGTGCGCTTCATCTACGAAGTGCGGCCCGACACCATCTCCGACGCCAAGCCGGGCTTCGACCTGCGGCTCACGCAGCGCCTCAAGGAAGTGCGCGTCTTCTCGGGCGCAGAGCTCGTTCGCGCCTACGCAATGGTCTTCGAGGCCGACGCGGTCTCCGGTGGCGCGACCCGGCTCAGCCGCGTGACGCGGGCGGGCCGCAGCGGAGGCAGCTACCCGGTGTCGTTCAACTTTGGTTATTCGAAGACGCTCGGCGGGGCCTGCTCGGGCGATTGCGCGAAGCCCTTCGTGAAGAACATGGGCGCGCTGGGGGTCGACTTCTCACAGGGCCGCGCCACGCTGCTCGACATCAACGGCGATGCGTTGCCCGACGTGCTCGCTGCCTCGGCGAGCGGGCTGCACAGCTTCTATTACGCGCACCTCGACAGCGAGGGCCAGGTCAGCTTCGCCACCACGCCGGTACCGAGCGCGCGCACCGTGGGGTCCAGTTCGCTGATTCTCGGCAACGCGGCGGTGCAGGTGATCGACATCAACGGCGACGGGTTCGTCGACATCACCAACCCCCGCACGGGCGAAGTGCTCTGCAACAAGGGCCTCGGCGATTGGACCGCTTCCGCGATGGACTGCAAGCCCGCCTCGACCACCGTCGACGCGACCTACGCGCTCGATGAAGACGTGGGCGATCCGCTCCAGGCCGACCCGCTGCACATTCGTTTCTTCGACTACGACAACGACAAGCGCATCGACTTCCTCAAGACCGACCCGGGTGGCACCACCACGAGCATTCTGGCCAACACCCCGGCGGGCTACGTGGCGGTCACGGCGGAGACGATCGACCAGGTGTTCGACGACAGCGCGTTGCAGTTGGCCGACATGAACGGCGACGGCCTGCAGGACCCGGTGATTCTGCGCGTCAGCGGCAGCGCCATTCAGGTCAGCTACCGCCTCAACTTCGGCTACGGCAAATGGAGCGCCTGGCACGACGTCACCGTCACCGGCTTCGACCCCTCGCAGATCGCGGTGATCGAACTGCAGGACATGAATGGCGACGAACTGACCGACCTGGTGGCGGTGGTGGGTAACGAGATCAAGCTCTCGCTCAACCGCAACTCCGACAGGTTCGATGCCGTGCGCACCATCGCCACCGCCGACCTCGGGGCGGGCGTCATTCCCTCCCGCATCTCGAGCACGGTGGTCTCGTACGCCGACATGAACGGCAACGGCTCGTCGGACATCGTGTGGATCGACGCGGGCGGCGCGATTTCCTACCTCGAGCTCTTCCCGGTGCGGCCGAACCTGCTCTCGCGCATCGACAACGGCATCGGGTCGGTTCAGCGGGTCAGCTACGGCACCTCGATTCTGGAGCAGGCGCGCGACGAAATGGCCTCGAAGCCCTGGATCAACAAGGTCCCCAACCCGATGACGCTGGTGACGGCGATGGAGAGCTTCGTCACCCTCACCGGCACGGACATGAACGGCAGCATGGCCCCCAGCGGGCTGCGCGAGCGCACCCTCTACCGCTACCACTCCGGTTTTTATGACGGCGTCGAGAAGCAGTTCCGCGGGTACGAAGGCGTCGAACGGCAGCTCGACTCAGACATGTCGCGCGACGCGCAGGAACCCGGGCTGATCGTCGAGAGCTACGACGTGGGCAAGACCGACCCGCTGCTCGCCGGCAAGCCGCTCATTTCTCAGATCTGGGCGGGGGCCGCGCCGAATCGCGCGCTGCTCACCGAGACCCGCAGCTTGTGGCAGACCTGCATGGCCGCGCAATCGAGCAACACCTCGTTCGCGTGCGATCGCGCGACCACCACCATCGTGAACGAGCGCGACGCAGCCAACGCGCTGACCACCCGGGAAGAGCGCGACTTCGATGGGTACGGCAACGTGATCGCGACGCGCGACCTGGGCGTGATCAACCTCGGCACTCCGGAAATGCCACGCGGGTGCGCACCCTGCCTCGCGTCGGGCACCTTCGGCGATGCCTGCGGCGCCCAGTGCGCGGGTGACGAGGCCTTCACGGAAACCGACTTCATCGCCCCCAGCACCTTCTGGCTCACCGGCCAGGAGAAGGAAGAGCGTTCGGCCTCGGTCGCCGGCTCGTGGGAGCAGACCGCGCGCACCTACTACGACGGCGCTGATTTCGTGGGCCGCCCCCTGGGTGAATTCACCCTGGGCCTGGTCACGCGCAGCGAGCGCAAGCTCGGCAACACCTTCGTGACCGTCTCGCGCGCCCGCTTCGACGCGCACGGCAACTCGGTCGAGACCATCGATGCGGTGGGCAGCGTGGCGAACACCACCAGCCACCGCCGTCTGTATACCTACGAGCCCGCCGGGCTGCGGCTCACCCGCCTCGAGGTGCTGGTCGGCAGCGCAGAGGTCGAGTCCGTTCGCATGGACCTGCAGACCGACACGGCCTGGGAACTCGATTCCCAGAGCAGCAACTGGGTGGCGGTCAAGGCCGGCACTCCGCTGGCCGCGCCGCAACTGACGCGCTACCGCTACGACGAGCATGGGCGGGTCACGAAGATCCTCTTGCCCGGCGACACCGACGCCACCCCCACCACCACGGTCGCCTTCGAGCTGGCCGACCCGAGCTCCCGCATTCTGATCACCCAGCGCGCGAGCACCGCGGCGACCGCCGACATCGTGGAAGCCAAGTGCCTCGACGGGCGCGGCCGCGAGTTCCAGCACCGCCAGCGCCTCTCGCCCACCAGCTGGCAGGTCGACGGCTTCACCGAGTTCGATTCGCGCGGCAAGCCGGTGCGCCGCTACCAGCAGTACCTCTCGACCAGCGGCGCCTGCGAGAACGCACCGCCCGCGAACGTGCCGTTCACCCGCTTCGTCTACGACCCCACGGGGCGCATGCTCAAAGAGACCGAGCCCGACGGCTCGTTCCGCAGCACGGTGTACGGGCCGCTCGTCACCCGCATGTTCGACGAAGACGACAACGACCCCAGCGACCCGGAGACGAACACCCCTGACGTGCGCACCTACGACGGCCTGGGCCGCCTCACGTCGACCTCCCGCCAACTGACGACGGGTGGCGCGCTGAGCGTGAACACCTTCGGCTACGACACCCTCGGGCTGCTCTCGACGGTTCGCGACCCGGCCGGTCACGTGCGCACCCAGACCTCCGATCGCTTCGGCCGGGTGGTTCGGGTCGACGACACCAACGCCGGCGTTGCCACCATGGACTACGACGACCTGGGCAACCTGGTGCTCGCCACCGACGCCCGTGGCACCGCGGTGCGCAACGAGTACGACGGCGCCAACCGCCTCGTGGCGCGCTTCAACCCCGCGGCCGACGCCGCGACCCGCGTGACTTATCGTTACGACACGCTCGCCGGCTGTACCGAGTGCACCAACGCCGGCAACCAGATCGTTCAGATGACCTGGCCGGGCGCGACCGCCGCCGGTGAGCACCGCTTCGGCTTCGACGCCCGGGGCAACCCCGTCTTCGAGCAGAAGGTGATCGCGGGCCACGCCTTCACCACCCGCCATCGCTTCGACGTGGCGATGCGCGAGATCGGCCTCACCCACCCCGATGGCACGGCCATCGACACCACCCTCGACGGCGCCGGGCGGCCGACGGCGGTCAGCGGCGCGGTGACCTCAGCCGAGTACAACGAGCGCGGCGAGCCCTCGAAGCTCAGCTTCGCCAACGGCACCACCTCGGAATACGGCTACGACGATCGCGTCAGGCTCACCTCGATCAAGACCAGCGCTCCGGGCGGCACGGTGCTGCAGCTGGGCTTCACCTTGAGCAAGTCGGGCGACATCACCGCGATGAGCGACGGCGATCTCGCGGGCCGCCTGCGCAGGGCCAGCCAACACACCCTCGACGGCTGGGGGCGCATGACGCGCACCGTGCTGACAGGGTCGTCGGGCGCAGAGACGATCGACTACAGCTTCGACGCCATCGACAACATCACCCAGGCCGTTTCGAGCCTGGGCGCCACCAGCCGGGCCAACATCGGCGCGTACACCTACGACGCCACCAAGGCCAACGCGGCGACCAGCGCGGGCAGCATGGCGATGACCTACGACGCGGCCGGCAGCATGGCGACGCGCGCCGACGCCAGCTTCACCCGCGACTACCGGGGGCGCCTGGTGGCTGCCACCGAGGCGACCTACACCTACGACGACCTCGACCGCGTGGCGAAGGAGGAGGGCGACGCCACCAGCTGGTACATCTCCCAGACCTTCGAAGTGCGCGACGGCATCGCGGTGGTCTATTCGCTGTTCGACGGCATGCGCGTGATGCGCAGCCAGAACGACAGCCTCGCCGCCACAATGCTTTCTGACCTGGCGCCGGCCTCTGGCTCCGGGCCGCTCACGGTCACCGGCGACGCGAAGATCGACATCGCCGATGCCTGGCTCGCACAGGCGGCGAGCCTCAACCTGGTGCAGCTCAGCGGAGGGCCTTCCCCCAGCGAGACGGGCAAGCTGCTGCGCTCGGCCGCCCGGCGCTTGCTGATGGAAGACGCCATCTGGCTGCACCGCGACAACCTCAACACCGCCCTGGTGGCCACCGACGCTTCGGGCGCGGTGCGGGGCGAGCGCAGCTTCTACCCGACGGGCACCGTGCGTGAAGAGCAGGGCTTCGTCGACGTGCGCGGCATCACCGACCAGGAGCTCGATGAAGCGACCGGGCTCACCCACTTCCAGTTCCGCGAGTTCGACACCCGCAGTGGCCGGTGGGACCGCCCCGACCCGTCTTTCATGGTCCTCTCCCAGGAAGAGCTGACCAAGACCGGCGAGTTCAACAGCGGCTACGCCTACGTCGCCAACCAGTTCTCAGACGCGCACGACCCCACCGGGTTGCGGCTCGAGAAGGCCAAGGCCTTCTTCAAGAAGGGTTTTGCCAAGACCAAGGC
>JAYVNA010000331.1:0-5379 GCA_043758715.1 Archangium sp. | reverse complement strand
CCTTCGCGCTCTTCTCAGCCTTTTCCACCGGAGGAGTCTTGGCGGGCTTCGCCTCTTTCCCCTTCGGTTTCAAGACCTTCGCGGCCTTCACGACCTTGGGAGCCACCTTTTTGGGGGCAACGGGCTTCGCCTTCTTAACGGCAGCGGGTTTCGCCTTCTTCTTGGCCAACGCTGTCTCCTTGAACTGGGGTGGGAACCCGTAGTCGATCTAAGGGGTTTTCGTCAAGCCAAATCCCTGCAATTCCTATTGGTTTTCAGGGGTGAAAGCGGCAGGAAGGCGGGATGGCGCTCTTCCCGGTCGATGAGGCGCGTGCGCGGATTCTCAGTTTCATCAACCCGCTCGCGCCTGAAGAAGTGCAGGTCGACGATGCGTTGGGCCGTGCGTTGACCGCTGAGTTGATCGCACGGCGCACGTTGCCGCCGTGGGACAACTCCGCGATGGATGGGTACGCGGTGCGCGCCGATGAGACCGCCACCACGCTCCAGGTGATCGAGCGGATCTTCGCGGGCGATCGACCCCGAAACGCGCTGACCGCGGGCACCTGCGCGCGCATCATGACGGGCGCGGTGTTGCCGCCGAACGCGGGCGCGGTGGTGATGCAGGAAAAGACGCGAGCGCTCGAAGACGATCGCGTCGAGCTGCTCGAGCCGCCCAAGCCGGGCCTCAACGTGCGTCGGCGCGGGGAGGACATCGTCGAGGGGGCAACGCTTTTCCCCTCGGGGCGCGAGTTGGGCATCGGCGACGCGGGGTCGCTGTGGAGCCAGGGCCTCGAGCAGGTCTGGGTGCACCGGCGGCCGCGCGTCTCGATCGTCAGCAGCGGCGACGAACTGTGCGACGTGGGCGCGCTGACGGAAGAAAAGATCGTCGACAGCAACTCGCCGGTGCTCGCCGCGCTGGTGCGTCGTGCGGGCGGTCTGCCCAACCGCGTGGGACGCGCCGCTGATTCATTGGAGTCGGTTCGCGCGCTTTTTCAGAAGGGCCTCGAAGGCGCCGACGTGCTCATCACCGTCGCCGGCGCGTCGGTGGGCGAAAAAGACTTCACCCGCGAGGCGCTCCAATCGCTGGGCGTGGAGATCGACTTTTGGAAGGTGGCGATGAAGCCGGGCAAGCCGCTCGCCTTCGGCCGAAAAGGCGAGACAATCGTCTTCGGGCTGCCGGGCAATCCCCTCTCGGCGATGGTCACTTTCGAGATCTTCGTGCGACCGGCCCTCAGAGTGATGCAGGGTTTGGCGCCGCTGCCCTCGCGGCTGCCTGCCCGGGCGGCGGTCAAAATCCCCAAGCCGGCCGGGCTTCGGCACTTCGTCCGGGCCACCTGGGCCTTCAAGGACGGGGAAACCTGGGTGACCCCCCTCGCCTCCCAATCTTCTGGTTCACTTTCGTCAGCAGCGGGTTCGACCTGTCTTATTGACCTGCCAGAGGGCTCTTCAGACGTCGAAATCGGCAGTACTTGCGAATGCTTACCGGTTTCCTGGGTGAGTAGCTGATTTTGTGCAACCTTTGTTCAGGGTCCGCATCTGTAACGGTGTCAGGGCGACCACGGTCTCTTGACTGAAGTTCAGAGTCGTACGCATGGTGCGCACACTCGCGACGCCGAGGACTTTCGATGACGGACCACACCCAGCTTCTCCCCACGCGCAAGCACACTCACCTGGTGGAGAGGTACTCCGAGTCTGACCTCCCCACCGAGCGTGGGCTCTTTCGCATCGTGGTTTTCCGCGACAAGCGGGACGGCCGCGAGCACGTCGCGATGGTCAAAGGCGACGTCCGCGATCTCGAGGGCGTGCCGGTGCGATTGCACTCCGAGTGCCTCACCAGCGAAGTGTTCGGCAGCCTGCGGTGTGACTGCAAGGCCCAGCTCGATCGCGCGCTCGACTTCATGGCGCAGCAGGGCCGCGGCGTGCTCGTGTACCTGCGGCAGGAAGGCCGGGGCATCGGCCTGGGCAACAAGATCCGCGCGTACGCCCTGCAGCAGGAACAGGGCCTCGACACGGTCGAAGCGAACCTCAAGCTGGGCTTCGCCGACGACCTGCGCCGCTACGACGTGGCCGCCGAGATTCTCCGCAGCCTCGGCGTGCTCAGCGCCGATCTGATCACCAACAACCCCCTGAAGATCGCAGGCCTCGTCGATGAAGGCATTCCAGTGCGGCGGCGAATTCCGTCGCGGACCCTCTCGAACCCGCTTAACCTCGAGTATCTCAAGACGAAGCGGGATCGGTCTGGGCACCTGATTGAGTTCCTCAACGAGGAGAGTTCGGAAGCCAAGGCTGGCAAGGCCGGCTGAAACCTCCGCAGGTTTGTCTCTGCATTTCTGGGGTGTGAGGGGCTCCATTCCCTCCCCTGGGCCCGAGACGGCGCGTTACGGCGGCAACACCCCGTGCATCGAAATTCGCGCGGGTGGTGAGATCTTCATCTTCGATCTCGGCACCGGCGTGCGCGAGCTGGGCGCAGCTGCCAAGGGCCCGCTCGAGGCGAACATCTTCCTCTCGCACTACCACTACGATCACCTGCAGGGCCTGCCGTTCTTCGGGCCGATGTTCGACCCGCGCAGCCGATTCACCATTCGCGGCCCGACCCGCGACGGGCGCTCGGTCAAAGACGTGCTCTCGGGGCACATGCAGCAGCCGTTCTTCCCCGTGACCGTCGAGATGGTCTTCCGCGCGCAGCTTGAATACCAGGGCTTCGAAGCGGGCGATCGGCTTCGCTCGAACGGCGTGACGGTGAGCGCGATCGAAGCGAATCACCCGGGCGGCAATCTCACCTACCGCATCGAGTACAAGGGCAAGACGATCGTCTACGCCACCGACACCGAACACGGGAACGATCGCGAAGCGCAGCTGCTCGACTTCGCCCGCGGCGCCGACGTGTTGATCTACGACGCGATGTTCACCGACGACGAGTACTCCGGCCGCCAGGGCAGTTCGAAGATGGGCTGGGGGCATTCCACCTGGCAGCACGGGGTGCGCATCGCGGAAAAAGCCGACGTCGGCACCCTGGTGCTCTTCCACCACGATCCCACCCGAACCGATGCCGCGCTCGACGCCTTGATGCGGGTGGTGAAGAAGCAGCGCAAGGCGACCATCGCGGCCAAAGAGGGCCTGGTCATCAAGCTGTAGCCAGACGAATCGCCTTCGCGAGCCCGGCGTGCGGCACCTTCGCCACCGCTTCTTCGGGCGTGAACCAACCGAAGGCCACGTGCTCGAGCGGATCGATTCGGGGCTCGCCCATCACCTTCGCGGCAAATGCAGTCTCGCGAATCAGGTCCGGCGGCTGCGCGGCCCCGAAGGCGAACACGTGCTCGTAGCCGAGCGCCCGGAGAGGACCCTCGAAGCCGGTCTCTTCCCGAAGTTCGCGGGCGGCCGCACGTTCAGGTGATTCGCCGGGCTCGAGTTTGCCCGTCACCGGCTGCCAGAACCCGCCGCGGGCTTCGGTGCGTCGGAGCAAGAGCACCTTCCCATCATCGCGCGTCACCACCACGCTCACGGTGCGGCGCGGCTCGGGGCCCGGCGTCACTTCGCAGCCGAAGACCGACTTGAAGTGATGCTCGATGCGCTCTTCCACCTCGCTGACGGCGACCTCGCGCCCGAGCTCTTCGCGCATCGACGTCACGCCCGCCTCGCGAATGCCGCACGGCACGATCAACTCGAAGTGGCGCAGCTCGGTGCGCACGTTGAGCGCGAAGCCGTGCTTGGTGTACCAACGCGAGAGGTGCACCCCGAGCGCCGCGATCTTCCGGGGGCCGCCACGCCGGCTCTCGTTCACCCAGACGCCGGGCCACTGTTCGATGCGCGTGGCGGTGATGCCCCAGTCAGCCACGGTGCGAATCATCAGCTCTTCGATCGCGCGCACGTACTTGCGAACGTCTTGCCGCCCGGGCCCCAGGTGCAGCAGCGGGTAGCCGACGATCTGGCCGGGGCCATGGTAGGTGACGTCGCCTCCGCGATCGGTCTCGAACACCTCGACGCCGAGCGCCTCGAGCTGGGGCCGGGGCGTCAGAATGTTGGTTTCCTGCGCGCCGCGGCCCAGCGTGAGGACCGCGGGGTGTTCGAGCAGCAGCAGCGTGTCGGGCACCAGGTTCGCGCGACGGGCTTCCTGCAGTTGGCGCTGCAGCTCGAGACCGTCGCCGTATTCCACCCTGCCCAGCCGCAGCGATTGAACGGGAGGGTTCAAACTCACAACGCGTACTTCCCAGGCGGGATTCGAGCGATCAACGTCACCAGCTCGTGCGCGCCGTTCTGGGCCTTGAGCGCCAGCGACACCAGCTGCGTCAACGCCGCTTCGGGCAACGAGACCCCGCGCGCCTCGGCCAGCGACTGCGCCAGCGCCACCAGTTCTTCAGGCAAGGCGGGCTCGAAGGCGATCACCGCGTCGACCCGGGAAAGCAGCCGCCCCGTCAGGAACGGCACCTTGCCCACCAGCGACGCGGTGTCGTGCAGCGGCTCGTCGCCATGCTCGCCCTGCAGCACCAGGGCCGGCGGAGGCACCGCGCCGCGCACCACCAGGAACGCGCTGCGGCCGCCGGGCTCGATCCACGAGAGCAGCTCTTCTTCTTCCGCCGCGCTCAGGGCCCGGCTCACCTCGAGGTGACGGAGGTCGGGCTGGGCTCCCAGCGACTGCAGCCACGCCGACTTGCCCGTGCCTTCGGGGCCGATCACCAGCGCGAGGCGGGAACGGCTGCGGGTGAAGCGGGAACGCGCACGGCGCTGCGCGGTGAGCTCGAAGGCGAGGGTCTTGATCTCCCACTGGCCGGCGCTCTCGAGCGAAGCCGTGCGGGGTGCGGGGAAACCGCCGCCCAGCAGGCCCGACGAGGTGCCGACACACCCCTCGCAGATGTACGCGCCCGCCGGCCCGGCGACGAGCGGCCCCACTTCGGTCTTCGGCCGGCAACAGAACGAGCACCAGGCATCGATCGTGGGGTCGGCGAGCTGGGGCAACCGCTGTTCCAGCAGCACCCCGCCCTCGCGCACCTCCGAAACTGAATCGACTTCCTCCTCCTCAGCGGTGCCCACGGTGGGATCATCGAAGCCGAACACCGCCTCGCCCGGTACCTCTTCTTCCTCGACGCCCTCCACCCGGCGCGCCTGTCGGAGCATCTGCCCCGCGCGACGGAGCAGCTGACGATCGCGGTACCAGGCCGCCGCAATTCGCAGCAGGCGGACGGCCTCGTCCTTCTTGCCGCGGCGTTCGGCGTCCTGCGCGTCGCTCAATAACCTTCGGATCTCCGACATCTGTTGGGCGAACTTACCCGTCAGCCGACTTGTGTGCAGTGCGTCGAGACGGCATCACGCTTGATTCCTGATGCAGTGGGTTGCGACCAACGCTGCTGAGGAAGCGCCAGAAGCGGCGGCGGCATGGCGAAGTTCGGCGCCGCTGCAGGTTTC
>JAYVNA010000330.1:0-15905 GCA_043758715.1 Archangium sp. | reverse complement strand
GGCTGCGCGATACCTTCAGGAGGCTTTATGGCCTCGATTGATTTGGACGTTCTCGAGCGGCGGGCGCGTCTGCACTACGAGTTCGCGCGCGCGGGCCGGAGCGTGCTGGGCTTTGCGCCCGCCTTGCTGCTCGTCGCGGTCGCCGCGGGGCTGGGCCGGCGCCCGGGCTCCGCGTTGATGTTCGGCTCGATGTTGTTCGTCAGCGGCGCCTTCCTGCTGTGGCGCGGGCAGACGATGCACAAGGCCGTGCTCCCGGGGCTGCTCGCCGGCGTGATTCCGTTGACCTTCGCGATCATGGCGAACCGCGGGCATGCGTGCGCGGGCGGGCATTGCTCGACCTGGTGTTTGCCGGCGTGCATCACCGGCGGCGTGGTCGCGGGCTTCGCGGTGTCGTGGTTTGCGAAGAAGCGCGGGCTCGACTGGCGATTCCTCCTGGGGGCGTCGGCTGTCTCGCTGCTCACTGGCGCGATGGGCTGCGCCTGCATCGGCTACTCGGGCGTGTTCGGGCTGGCCACGGGATTTCTGGGAGGCGCGGTGCCAATGACCATCAGCCAGCTGGTCACGCGCAAGTAAGCCGTTTCACCGCACGGCGTCGTTGACCACGTCGATGAGCAGGCTCTCGGGGAAGTGCGCGCGAAATTCGGTGGCGCGTGCGAGGGCTTCTTCTTTGCGGCCCAGTTCCATCAACGCCCTGATGGCGATGCTCTCCCGTTCCTCCGCGAGCTGACCCGAGGCAAAACGCCGAGCGTGTTCTGCGCAGGCCGCCAGCGCGTCTTCCCCCTTGCCCCTGCCGAGCGCCGAGGTCGCCTGCTCGATCAGCAAACGTTCGAGCTCGATGGGCGCGCGCCCGATCTCCTTCGGCTTCACCACCATCGGGGCGACGGGTACGGGCGTGGGATTCACCGGCGCTGGCACCTGCACCTCGACGCGCACGGGGACCTCGACTCTCTTCTCGACGATCACCTCGCGAGGTTCGCCGAAGTACTTCTGCACCCCAGCGCCACCGACAGCGCCGAGGGCCAGACCCACCACCAGCAGCGCTGCTTTCCCCCCAAGGCCGGCCGCGACGCCCGAGGTCGCAGGACTTCCGAGCCCACTCGGCGCGGCGGGGGACCCCAGGGTGGCGTCGAGACGTGAGGCCAGCCGCGCGAGCTGATCAGGGGGCACCGGCGGGCGCGCTCGCTCGACTTCGAGCACCTTGAACAGGTCGTCTGGGAGCGGCTCGAGTTCGTGGTTCATGCGCGCACCTCGTTCTGGAGCGCCGCGAAGGTGCTCTGAAAGCGTTGCCGCGCCAGCCGCAGGCGCGAATAGGCGGTGTTCAGTGGCACCTCGAGTTCGCGCGCGAGCTCGGTGATCGCCGTGTGCTCGATGTCGTGACCTACGAAGAGTGCGCGCTGATCCAACGGCAAGGCGTCGAGCGCGCGCAGCACGTGACGCCGGGTCACCTCGCCTTCCAGCAGCTCGTCGGGCCGGTGCGCGCTACCAGCGCGATCATCGAGCTCCGCTTGAAGCTCTTCCCTCCCGGCGCGTGAAGCCTTGCGGTTGCTCACGATGCGAAAGGCGATGCCGAACAACCATGGCCGCAGCGGGCGATCGGGCGTGTACGCGTCGTACTTCTTCCACGCCGTCGAGAAGACATCGTGAGCGACGTCTTCCAAATCGGTGGGGGCGACCCCGAGACGCCGCACGGCATGCATCATCCACCCGAGGTGGTCCCGGTAGGCGGTGGCAAATTCCTGCTGAGAGGGTGGAACCGGCATCTCTTCTCGTCTGATTGTAGGCAGCTGCTCAATCCGTCACAGCAGCAATGAAACCCAGAGGCCGAGGCCACCACCGACGGGGGGCACCGTCCACACGCGCTCGCTGCCGACCAGGGCGGTGGCGCGGGTCAACGGCACCTGCCCTTCTGCCATCGCGCCCACCGCGAAGTGTTCGTGCAGCGGCACCGTGAAGAGCACCCGCAAGCCGACTGACGAATGAAACACCGAGGCGGCGCGTGCGGTGGCGAGCGCCTGGCCCTCGAGCCGCAACGCGCCCGCGGAGAAATCGACGCAGCCTGCGAGCCATTTCCAATGAAGACAGGGCACCACCGCCCCGAGCACCGCCGAGGTGGTGAGCGCCCCCTGCGTCAGCGCGCCCGTCACCGGCCAGGCGAACCGGCCCTCGAGCCCGATGGACCAGATGGGAGCGCGCACGCGGCCCTCGAGGCGCAGCGTGGGCTGAACTCCGAGCGAGAGGCCTGCGTTGGCCGAGCCACCGACCGAGATCGCCCAGTGCAGTGGAGGCTCGGACGGCGCGGCAGTGACCACGGGGGCGGGCGCTGGCAGTTCTGGGGCCTTCACCTCGACCGCGGGGGCGACCGGCGCAGGTGGGTCAGCGCGCTTGAGCACCGGGTCGACCACGAGCGCGACCGTCACCGCGACTGCGTGCATCAGCTCGGTGCAATCGACGCCGCTCAAGGTCTTGCGCCGCAGCGGAGTTCCCGGACTCTCGAGCGTAACTTCTGCTTGCACCGGCGTTCCAGCCAGCACCTTCACGGTGACGAGCGAAGGGGCCTGGGGAAGGAAGGGATCGGCTCCGAGGCGCGCGGCGACCAGCTGCCTCAGTGCATTCTCATCGGGGCACCGCAACTCAGCGGGTGCCTCATAGCGCAACGCCACCGCCGCACCCCACGCTGGGAGCGAAACGAGTATCAGCACCACGGTCTGCCGGAACCCCACGGGGACCATGTATCACCCGGAAGTGACGGAACGCGCCGCAGCCCACAATTCACCGGTACACGCATTTCAAGGAGTGACGATGAACCGAATTGGTTTGGTGCTGGCACTGGTCGCGTTGTCCGGTTGTGACCCGGTGGTGAGCATCGGCGACCCGGACGCAGGAATGGACGGGGGCTCGGTGGGCGGCGGCGCCGGCGGAGGAACGGGCGCGGGCGGGGGAGGAGGAGGAGATCCCGTGTGCAATCGCTGGAGCTCGGCCTCGAGCGGCTTCTTCGCGGAGCAGACCTCGTGCGTGGGCACGAGCAACACCATCACCTCCGACCCCGAAGCGCAGACCACCTGCCTGTCAGGAATCGCGCAGTGCTCTGCAGCCGACCGCACCACCCTCGGCAGCTATCTGAGCTGCATCGAGCAGGCGCCGCGCTGCACCGCGGGCAACGAGAACACGGCGGTGAACGGCTTCATGAACTGCGTGAGCACGGCGTTCTCGACGCTCTCGACCGAGTGCCGCTCAGCGCTGGTTCGCCTGCGCCCTGCGGGGAAACGCGTGTTCATCACGCGCGGGCAGTTCGATGGCAACCTGGGCGGGCTGGCGGGCGGTGATGCGAAGTGCAGCAGCGCGGCGACCGCGGCGGGGCTCAACGGAACGTGGAAGGCGTGGTTGTCGACCACCACGGTCAACGCCATCGATCGCCTCGCAGACGTGGGCCCGTGGACCGACCTGCGGGGCGAGACGATGTTCTCCTCGAAGACTTCGCTCATCAACGGCGGGCCCTCGGGCTTCGGGTTGTGGATCGACGAGCGCGGCATGTCGTTGAGCAGCGACCGCATCTGGACCGCCACCAACGCGAGCGGGGTCTACCAGCAGGGCGTCACCACCGGACCGCCCTGTGCCGGGTGGACCTCGTCCTCGATGCAAGACCAGGCGCTCATCGGCCAGGTCGGCCGCACTGGCCCCTCGTGGACGTGGTCCACCGCGACGTCCTGCGATCAACTCGGTCACCTGATCTGCTTCGAACAATGAGAGCCCTTCTCCTGCTGAGCGCGGTGGCGATGTGGGGCTGTGATCCCTCGGTGATGATCGGCTCACCGGCTGATGGTGGCACCGCCGAAGTCGACGCCGGTTCTGGCCCCCAGATCGTCGGAGGTTGCCCGCGCGTGCGGCTGGGCCGCTCGACCGAGGTCACCTTCACCGCAGACACCAGCACTCTGCCGAACCTGGTGCAGAGCGCGCGGCTCGAGTGGCAGGAGGCGCCCGATGATGCGCTCGAGTTCATCGCTGATCAGACCGGCAACTACGTGATCGAACTCTCCAGCCCGAACTTGAACCTCAGTGCCTCCGCCGAAGACTTTTCAGGAACCAGCGGGGTGAGGCGGCCCTTCACCAGCGCGGCCTGTCCTCCGTCGGGCCTGGTGGTGAGCATCGATGGGGTCTACAGCCACAACCAACCGAGCTATCCCGTGCCGCTGACCGCGGGGCAGAGCATGGTGATCTTCATCTCCGCGCCGTACTGGGCGGCCGTGAAGACCGGCTCGTACACGATCGTGATCAAGCGCTTGCCCTGATCGACCCGCAGTTATTGCGCGTCACGCCTGGTCACCCCTGGGCCTACCAATTCACCCCTCATTTCAAGCCCGGGGGGCGCGAGGGAGGTGACCGTGCACATGAAGAAGAAGCTCAAGATTCGCCACTGCGGCCTCTGAAGCACCGTCGTCTTCGGCGGCTGGATCTGTCTCCAGCCGCCGTTTCTCTTTCCGGGATCTCTTCATGCGCTTCGAGTTCATCGTCGTTGGAGGCGGCCTGTGCGGCACACTTGCCGCTCAACACCTCTCTCAAGCCGGCAAGTCGGTGCTGTTGCTCGAAGCCGGTCCCACGAAAAAGCGCGAGCTGCCCGGCGACGTCGCGGGTTTCCTGCGCACCACCCGCCCGCTCACGAAGGTCGACCCCACGCGTTGGGCGTTCGCCGGGCCCCGCGGCTACGACTGGCACCGGGTGCGCGCGCTCGGTGGACGGACCCTGCTGTGGGGCGGCTGGATGATGCGCGCCACGCCCGACTATTTCGCCGCGCGCGAAAAGCTCGACGCCGCCTGGCCGGACGAAATGGTGAAGCTCGCCTCGTGGGTGAGGCTCGCGGAAAAGCGGCTCGCGGTGAAGAAGGGCAAACGCGGAGTGCTGCACCGGCACCTGAAGCAGCTCGGCTTCGACACCCTGGTCAAACACGAAGCGGTGCAGCCCGGCACGCGGCGCATGATGACCGCGCTCGATCTGCGGCCCGAGCACGTGCAGCAAGCGACCGTGCTCTCGTTCGAGCAGAAGGACGGCGTGGTGGTGGTGCACCTCGAAGGAGGCAAGACGCTCGAGACGAAGCAGCTGCTGCTCGCGGCCTCGCCCATCGAGACGGCGCGCATCATCGCGGCCAGCCGCCACACGGGAAAACGCACCCGCCTCTCGTATGCGGATCACCTCATCGCGGGCGTGATCGGCATCACCGAGCGCAGGCCCGACATGGGACACCCGCTCGACGGCGCAGATCCTTCCGCGGTGATCGCGCCCGCGGTCAAGGCGAAGCACCGGATGACCATCGAAGTGCGTGGGCCCACGCCGCTCGAGCACCTCGACCCCGATGACGTGAAGGCGCTCGGCTTCACCGAAGAGACCGCGAAGAACCACTCGTTCTACGTGGTGTTCGCGATGGGTGAGACCGACCCGCATCTGCCGCGGCAGTGCGTGCTCGACCCCACGAAGACGGACAGCCTCGGCCGCCCGCAGCCGCGCTTCGTCAAGCGCAAGCACACCGCGTGGGAACGCAGCCTGGGCGCGCAGATGAACCGCACCTGCATCCGCATCGGGAAGTCGCTCGTGGGCAAGAAGGGCCCCTGGTACCAAATCTACGACGCGCTCGATTACGGCTCGGGTGGCCACGAGGTCGGCACGTGCGCCAATGAGGTCGAGCCCAATGGAGCGCTGAGTGATTTTCCCAACGTGTTTCTGGCTGACGGCTCTGGAGTTCCCGCCGCCACCGATCGACACCCCAGCCTCACCCTCGCGGCCAACGCCTTGCGGGTGGCCGATGCGGCGTTGAAAGGGCGTACCCGGCCCACTGACCAGGGCTGACGTTGCGTGACCAAGGCATGAGGCTGGCAAGCACGGTGTGACGTGCACCCTCAGCGCGAACATCCCTCGCACGATCAGCGGTCGATGAGCCTCGACCCGGTGTGTGGAATGAAGGTGGCGCCAGGAAGCCCGCACTGGACGATCTACGAGGGGAAAGAAGTTCGGTTCTGCAGCGCGAAGTGCCGGGCGAAGTTCGTCGCCGAGCCGGCGCGGTACCTCTCACCCGCGCCACCTTCCGCCGTCGCAGCCGGCACGAAGTACACCTGCCCGATGCACCCGGAGATCGTGCGCGACGCCCCCGGTGCGTGCCCGATCTGCGGCATGGCGCTCGAGCCCCTGGTGGTCTCGCTCACCGAAGCGCCCAACCAGGAACTGCGCTCGATGACCCGGCGCTTCTGGGTGAGCGCCGCGCTCACGATCCCTACCTTCTTGATCGCGATGAACGAGGTGCTGCTCGGTCGTACGGTGTTGCCCGCGCAGGTCTCGGCGGGGGTGCAGCTCGTCCTGGCGACACCGGTGGTGCTCTGGGGCGGGTGGCCGTTCTTCGAGCGCGGCTGGGCGTCGGTCGTCAACCGGCACCTCAACATGTTCACCCTGATCGCCATGGGCACCGCCGCGGCGTGGGGCTTGAGCGTGTTCGCGATGGTGGCGCCGCATCTGCTCCCTCACTCGGAGATGCCTCAGCTCTACTTCGAGGCGGCCGCGGTGATCACCACCCTGGTGCTGCTCGGCCAGGTGCTCGAGCTGCGCGCGCGCCAGGCGACCTCCGGGGCGATTCGGGCGTTGCTCGGGCTCGCGCCCAGGACCGCGCGACGGCTGGAAGCGGATCGTTCCGGGCGCGATGTCCCGCTCGAGCTCATCGCGGTGGGCGACAAACTGCGGGTGCGCCCCTCGGAGAAAGTGCCCGTCGACGGCGTGGTGCTCGAGGGGAGCAGCAGCGTGGACGAGTCGATGCTCACCGGCGAGCCGATCCCCGTCGAGAAGACGCCTCGCCAGCGCGTCACCGGAGGCACCCTCAACGGCTCGGGCAGCTTCGTGATGGAAGCGCGGCGGGTGGGCAAGGACACGCTGCTCGCGCAGATCGTCGCGATGGTCAGTGAAGCGCAGCGCAGCCGCGCGCCGATTCAGCGCCTGGCTGACGTGGTGTCTGCCCGGTTCGTTCCCGCGGTGATCGGCGTCGCGATGCTCACCGCCCTCATCTGGGGGGTGTGGGGGCCTGAGCCGCGGCTCGCCTTCGCGGTGGTGAACGCAGTGGCGGTGCTGATCATCGCCTGTCCCTGCGCGCTGGGGCTGGCGACACCGATGTCGATCATGGTGGGCACGGGCCGGGGCGCGCAGGTCGGGGTGTTGTTCAAGAATGCCGAAGCGCTGGAGGTGCTGCGTAAGGTCGACACCCTGGTGGTCGACAAGACCGGCACTCTCACCGAGGGCCGACCCAGGCTGCACGAGATTCGCGCTCGCGAAGGCGTGACCGAGGCCCGCGTGCTCGCCATCGCCGCCGCCCTCGAGCTGCGCAGCGAACATCCCCTCGCGCGGGCCGTGCTCGAAGGCGCTCGCGGTGTCTCTCCACCCGCCCTGGCTTCGTTCGAGGCACGCGTGGGCAAGGGGGTCTTGGGCGTGATCGAGGGTCACCGGGCCGCCCTCGGCAATGCGGCGTTGCTCGAGGAACTGGGGCTGAGCGCAGGCCCGCTCGCCAGTGCCGCGGAGGAACTCAACGCAGAAGGGCAGACCGTGGTGTTCGTGGTGGAAGGCGACCGCGTCATCGGCGCGCTCGGCGTGATGGATCCCGTCAAGGACAGCACGCCCGAGGCACTGCGAGCGCTCGAGGCCGCGGGCGTGCGCGTGGTGATGCTCACCGGCGACAGCCAACGCGCGGCCCAGGCCGTCGCCCGCAAGCTGGGCATCACCGAGGTGCACGCGGAGGTGCTGCCGGCCGGCAAGGAAGAAGTCGTGCGTCACCTGCAGGCGAGCGGTCGCATCGTGGCCATGGCGGGCGATGGAACGAATGACGCTCCGGCGCTCGCGCGCGCGCACGTCGGCATCGCGATGGGCACGGGCACCGACGTGGCGATGCAGAGCGCGGGCGTGACGCTGGTGAAGGGCGATCTGCGGGCGATCCTCCGCGCGCGCCGGTTGTCCGAGGACGTGATGCGGAACATCAGGCAGAACCTGTTCTTCGCGCTCATCTACAACAGCCTCGGCGTACCGATTGCGGCCGGGGTGGCGTACCCGCTGGTGGGCTGGTTGCTGAACCCGATGGTGGCGAGCGCGGCGATGGCGCTCAGCTCGGTGTCGGTGATCGCCAACGCGCTGCGGCTGCGGCGAGCGTGAAGCTTCCGGGTCAGCCACCCACGCAGGCTGCCGGC
Organism: Archangium sp.; assembly: GCA_043758715.1. GTDB lineage: Bacteria > Myxococcota > Myxococcia > Myxococcales > Myxococcaceae > Archangium_A. The sequence continues at coordinate 7,704 of JAYVNA010000330.1, read as the reverse complement.
GTTTTCGCGGAAATGCTTCTGACCCGTGGCCTGCCAGCTCGCTGAGGGCCGATGACTGGAACGGCGCAACCCATGCCCTTCAGGCGCGAGGACGAGGTGAAACTGCGTTTTCGGAAAATGCTTCTGACGAATTCATCGGTGGCCGACGTTTTCGTCAGAACCATTTTCTGTGATCCCCCGGGCAGCGAGGCTTTCCCCCCTCGCCTGCCAGCTCAACCGGCGGCGCGCGGCGAAGGCGCAGTTACGCAGTGTGCATGCACCTTCCACTGCTCGCGTTGCTTGCGCTCGGGGTCGCCGAGCACCCTCGTCGGACGATGCGGTGATCGCGATCTCCGCCCTGGCGCGCCGAGGCATCCTCCGGGCCCGTCCTCAGCACGTTCTCGAGCAGCCCGCGCCCGCGCCGGGCGTGCACCCGCTCCGTGCAGGAGCCCGCGGGGGCGCGCTCGTGGTGCCGCGCAGTGCCGACGCGAGCCGGCTGGCGCCGCTGATCGTGTTCCTGCACGGCGCAGGCGGGAGCGCCTCTCACGGGCTCGAGCTGCTGCGCCCCGGCGCGGAAAAGCGGGGCACATTGTTGCTCGTGCCCGAGTCGATCGGTCCGACCTGGGACTTCTTCGACGGCGCCGATGTCGGTCCCCTCGACGCCGCCCTCGAGGACACCTTCACCCGCTTCGCGATCGATCCCACCCGGGTGATCGTCTCCGGGTTCTCCGATGGCGCCTCGTACGCCCTGTCTCTCGGGTTGACGAACGAAGAGCTCTTCACGCACGTGCTCGCGTTCTCCCCCGGGTTCGGCGCGCAGAAAGAAGCGCACGGCACTCCCCGCATCTTCATCTCGCACGGACGCAATGACCGGGTGCTGCCCATCGACCGCTGCAGCCGGGTGCTCGCCACGCGACTGGAGCGGGCTGGCTACGAAGTCCACTTTCACGAGTTCGACGGCGAACACGTCGTCCCCGCGGCGATTCTCGACGAAGCCTTCACCTGGGCCACCACGCCTCAGCCCTAGGATTCCCTGTCACGCCAACCCCGCCCCGCGCCTAGACAGGCATGCTCCGGGTCCTCGTCATTTCGGTTGTTTGCATGGCCCTTCCGGCCCGCGCAGAGACCGAGCTCGAGACCCTGGTGCGCCAGGCGCTCGAAGCCAGACCCGAGCTGGCCCGCGCGAACGCCGAGCTCAGGGCCGCCCGGGAGCGGGTTCCGCAGGCGCAAGCCTGGCCCGAACCGATGATCCAGGTCGGCGTGCAGAACGACAGCTTCAACCGGTGGAACGTGGGGACGATGGAGACGAGCTGGGTCTCGTTCATGGCCTCGCAGACGATTCCTTTTCCCGGGAAGCTGGGCGCGAAGGCCGACGTGGCCCAGAGCGAGGCCCGCATCACCGAGCTGAGCGCCGAGCGCGTGCGGCTCTCGACCATCGCCGAAGTGCGCCGCGGGTATCTCGCCCTGCAGGTGTTTCGGGAACGCCGCGGGTTACTCCAGCGGCTCGCCTCGCTGAACGACCGGCTCGTGGAACTCGCGCGCATTCGTGCGGAGACGAACCAGGGCACGCAGGCTGAGCTGCTGCGCGCGCAGGTCGAGCCCAGCCGGGTCACTCAGCGCCAGCTGCAGCTCGAGTATGAGGAGCGGGTGCAGGTGCAGGCGCTCAATCAGCTGCGCCGCCAGCCGCTCGACACCGCCATCGCTGCAGCTGAGCTGAAGCGCTTTCCCGTTCTGCTCGATGAGAATGCGGCGCTCGCGCTCGCCCGTGAGCACAGCCCCGAGCTGCTCGCGGCGAAAGAAGGGCTCACCCGCGCCGATGCCTCGGCCACGCTCGCGCGCCGTTCGTACTTTCCCGATCTCTCGGTGTCCGCCGGCGTGATGGTGCGGGGCCGGCTCGAGCCGATGTGGGCGCTCACGCTCGGCGTGCCGCTGCCCGTCTTCGCAGGGGCGCGGCAGTCACGCGCGATCGCCGAGGCCGAAGCGATGAAAGAAGCCTCGCTGCGCGGTTCGGAAGGCGTCGAGCAACTGCTGGTGCTGCGCGCTCATCAACGGGTCGAGTCGATGAAGGCGCTCACGGCGATCTGGACGACCTGGCAAGACGGCCTGCTCGCCCAGGCGTCGGCGGCTGCAGAAAGCACGCTCTCGCAGTACTCCAGTGGCCGCGCGCCGCTCTCCGCGGTGCTCGAAGCGAACGCAGTTTCCATCTCTGAAGTGGAGGCGTCGCTCCAGGTCATCGCGAACGCGTGGCGGTTGGCCATCACGCAAGACGAGCTCTCGCCGGGCGAGGTCGTCACCTCGACCGTTCCTTCTTCAGCTTCCTCCCCGGGGATGTGAGTCATGGCCGTCACCCTTTCTCGATTCCGTCTGACGTTGCTGGTCGTCGCGCTGGTGGTGGGTGGTCTGTTCGCTGGACTGCTGGTCGCCCATGACTCGGTCGAATCACACGCGCATGCCGCGAACCTCCCGGCAGCGGAGAAGTGGCAGTGCCCGATGCACCCCCAGGTGGTGAAGGACGCGCCGGGCAGCTGCCCCATCTGCGGCATGAAGCTGGTGAAGATTGCGGCGAAGCAGCCGCTCTTCTATCGCTCGCCGATGGACGCGCGGCAGACCTCGCCCGTACCGATGAAGGACCCGATGGGCATGGATTACGTGCCCGTCTTCGAGAACGACAACCCGGGCACCTCAGAGGTCGATGGATTGGGTACGGTGGAGATCGACGCTTCCCGCCAGCAGCTCATCGGTCTCAGGACGGCGCCGGTGACGCGAGGGGTGGTTTCGGGCGAGCTGCGCACGGCGGCGCGCATCGGCATCGACGAGACCCGCGTGCGCAAGGTGAACGTGAAGGTCAGCGGCTTCGTGGAGAAGATCTACGCCGACTTCGTGGGCAAGCCGGTGCGCAAGGGCCAGCCGCTCTTCTCGCTCTACAGCCCGGACATCCTCGCCGCGGAAAACGAGTTCCTGCTCGCGCAACGCACCGGTGGCGGCGTGCTGCTGGACGCTGCTCGCAAGAAGCTCGAGCTGTGGGGGCTGCCCGCGAACGAGCTGCAACGCCTGGAGACCGAGAAGACCGCCAACAGCGTGGTCGTCTTCACTTCGAACGTCTCGGGCGTGGTGACCAAGAAGGAGATCGTCGAAGGCTCGCGCATCGAGATGGGCGCGATGCCATACGAGGTGATCGACCTCTCCACCGTCTGGGTGCTCGCCGACGTCTACGAGACCGAGCTGCGCTTCATCGAGCCCGGCATGCTCGCGGCGCTGCGGCTCGACGCGTTCCCGGGCCGTACGTGGCAGGGAAAGGTGCTCTTCATCGACCCGATGCTCGACCCTCAATCGCGCACGGCGAAGGTGCGCCTGGCCTTCAGCAACGCGAACGGCGAACTGCGGCCCGAGATGTTCGGCGACGTCACCCTCGCGCGCGAAGGCCGCGAGACGTTGCGGCTGCCGACCGATGCCATCGTGCAGAGCGGCACCCAGAGCGTGGTCTTCGTGGCGCGGGGTGAAGGCCGCTTCGAGCCACGGCTGATCGTCACTGGCGAACGCGGGCGCGAGTTCACCGAGGTGTTGTCGGGCGTGAGCGAGGGCGAAGCCGTCATCACCCGCGCCAACTTCCTCATCGACTCGGAGTCGCGGCTGCGCGCCTCGCTGTCTCGCCTCCCCGGGGGACAGGACGCACATCGATGATTCGCGCGATCATCAAGTTCTCCGCCGAGAATCGGTACATCGTGATCGCGCTGGCGATCGTCGCGCTGGCGTACAGCGTGTACTCGATGCGGACCATTCCGCTCGACGCCTTGCCTGAGCTGAGCGACACGCAGGTGATCATCTACTCGCGGTGGGATCGCAGCCCGGATCTCCTCGAGGACCAGGTCACCTACCCCATCATCACGTCGCTGCTCGGCGCGCCGAAGGTGAAGGCGATTCGCGGGTTCTCCGACTTCGGCTACTCGTTCGTCTACGTCATCTTCGAAGACGGCACCGACCCGTACTGGGCGCGAACACGCGTGCTCGAGTACCTCTCGAAGATCTCCTCGCAGCTGCCCACGGGCGTGCGGACCGAGCTAGGGCCTGACGCGAGCAGCGTGGGTTGGGTGTTCCAGTACACGCTGGTCGATCGCACCGGGAAGCACTCGTCGGACGAGCTGCGCTCGTACCAAGACTGGTTTCTTCGCTACTCCGTGCAGGCGGTGCCGGGCGTGGCCGAGGTGGCGACGGTCGGAGGGCAGGTGCGGCAGTATCAGGTGAACGTCGACCCCACGAAGCTCGCGAGCCTGGGGCTCTCGATTCAGCAGGTCGTCGACGCGGTGCGGGCGGGAAACGGCGACGTCGGTGGGCGGCTCGTCGAGCTCACCGGGCGCGAGTACATGGTGCGGGGCCGCGGCTACGTGAAGCAGCTGAGCGATCTCGAACAGCTGGTGCTCAGGGCGGAAGGCGGCACGCCGGTGATGGTGAAGGACGTGGCCACCGTGGCGCTGGGGCCCGAACTGCGGCGCGGCGTGGCGGACCTCGACGGAGAAGGTGACGTGGTCGGCGGCATCGTGGTGATGCGCGAGGGCGAGAACGCGCTCAACGTGATCAACGCGGTGAAGAAGAAGCTGGGTGAGGTGTCGCTGCCTGAGGGCGTCGAGGTGCTCACCACGTACGATCGCAGCGAGCTCATCCTCTCGGCGATCGACACGGTCACCGACAAGCTCATTGAGGAGATCCTGATCGTCTCGTTGATCATCCTCGTGTTCCTCTGGCACTTCCCCTCTTCGATCGTCCCCATCATCACCATTCCCGTCTCGGTAGCCCTCGCGTTCATTCCGATGAAGCTGATGGGGCTCAACGCGAACTTGATGTCGCTGGCGGGCATCGCGATCTCAATCGGTGTGCTGATGGCAGTGCCGTTCTCGGCGGTGGGCGCGCTGCTGCTGCTGACGGTGCTCGGGTACAACATGTCGATCGCCGTGTGGGTCGGGCTCATCGCGTTGATGGGGCTCGACGCCGAGACGGGCGTGTTCATGCTGCTCTTCCTCGACCTTTCCCTGGAGGACGCGCGCAAGCGAGGCGCGTTGAGGAACGTGCACGACCTGAAGGAAGCGATCGTGCACGGCGCGGTCAAGCGGGTGCGGCCCAAGGCGATGACGGTGCTCGCCGCGATGATGGGGCTGTTGCCGATCATGTGGTCGACCGGCGCGGGTGCAGACCTGATGAAGCGCATCGCCGCGCCGATGGTGGGCGGGCTCACCACCAGCTTCCTGCTCGAGCTGCTCGTGTACCCGGCGGTGTATCTGCTGTGGAAACAGCACTCTGTCTCGCGCGAAGAAGAGATCGCTGCCGTCGCGCTCGCGAGCTGAGAGTCAGCGTGGGTGCGTCTGCGCGCCAGCTCACGGCTGACGCTGCCCAAACGGGTCAGGCCCACGGATTTTCTCCGGTTACGGCTGGTACCGGTCCTGCTCTGGCCCCACCGCGTTGGTTTCCACTACGCTTTTAAGGCTTCATGTCGGCGGCACACGACGTCACACGAGAGGAGTTGGATTTGATCAAGGCCACCATCGAGCGACTGGGAATTCAGTTGGAGGTCCTCGGTCGCGACAACCAGTACCTGCATCAGCGCCTGGCGGACCTCTCGGAGACGGTCAACGAGCGCTTCGATGAAGTCGACGCCCGCTTCGACCAGATGGATGCCCGCTTCGAACGGATTGACGCCCGCTTCGACCAGATGGAAAGGTTGATCACCGAGGGTCACGCCACGTTGCTGGCGGTCCTGGGGATCAAGCCGCACTGACGATCACGCCGCGCGCAGGTGCTCGACCAGGATCTTCACGCCGAGGCCGATCAGCACCAACCCACCCGCCACATCAAGCCGCTTTCCCAGCATCGCGCCGAAGCGTCGCCCCAGGAACAACCCGAGCGCGCTGAGCACCGCGGTCGTCACGCCGATGGTGACCAGCGAGAGCACCAAGGGCGCGTCGAGCATGGGCAGCGTCACCCCGACCGCCAGCGCATCGATGCTGGTCGCGAGCGCCAGCACGAGCATCACCCTCATCCCGTAGAGATCGACCGCGGGCTTCGCCTCTTCCTCATGGCCGCCACGCGCTTCCCACAACATCTTCCCGCCGACGAGGCCGAGCAGCACGAAGGCGATCCAGTGATCCCACGCCTGCACCAGCGGCCCGATGCGGCTGCCGACCACCCAGCCCACCAGCGGCATCAACGCCTGAAAGCCGCCGAAGTATGCGGCGACCAGCAACACATGCTTCGGCAAAATCTTCGGCGTCGCCAGCCCTCGTGCCGCCGACACAGCGGTGGCATCCATCGCAAGCCCCACTGCGAGCATGAAGATCGAGCTGAAGCTCACCACAGCACCGATTGATCTTCCGCCACTCCGGGTGCGTCTTTGAGCACGTACACGCGGTCGCCGACCTTGACCTCGCCCGACCACAACCCGACCGGCTGCTTGAAGCTGCTCCGGACCACCTTCAAGTCGCGAATGTCCTGGTGCGCGGCCCACGGCGTGAAGTGCAGATCGATCGCGCCGTCATCGGTCACCACGTGCCATGGGTCGAGGATCGCGGTGCGGTTCCAGGTGAAGCGCGCGCGCCCGAGCGGAATCAACTCGGTGCCCAACCACAGCGCGTTCTCATTCACGTCGTCGCGTGACTCGTTGAAACCTTCCACCAGGTTGATGCCGATGGGCGTGCCGTCATCGAGCCGTCCGCACACGAACGCCCAGCGCCAGGCGGTCTCGCGCGCGAGGTAGCCGTGCGTGTAGTCGAGTCCACCCACTCCACCGTCGAGCGAATACCGGCGCCCCTCGGCCTCGAGCGTCCCGAAAGACAGCAGGCCCGCCCACTTCTGGGTGACGTTCACCACCGCCTTGTCCACCGGCGCGATCACCGTCAGCGGAGGCGCAGCGCCCGCGGCGAGCAGATCCCACGTGAGGTCGAGCTTCGGTTTCATGAAGGGCGCCGTGAGCCCCAGCCGCACCGAGCCATGAAAGCGCTCGTCGCCGAACGTGCGCCAGGCCTTCATCTTCACATCGGGGCGGCGAAAGGCGACCTCGAGGCCTGCTCCCGGGTGATCATTTATTTTTACCAACGGGGCGGGCAGGCCGAGCACGCCCACGTCAGCCAGCACCCGGCCCGAGGCGAAATCGAGGGCGAGCGCGAACGCGTTGCTGGTGTACCCGAGGTCCACCACCGCGAAGAGCGCGGCGACCTCGCGGGTGGCGATGAAGCCGTAGAGCCACTTCTTGTGCATGCGCAGGCGATCGACCCGATTGGGCTGGTAGCTGCCGCGCAGGCGCGAGAGGTCGACCACGTCGAGGGCACCCTGAAAGGTTCCGAAGCGGGGGGCACCACCGGCGTCTTCTACGGAAGGCGGGGCCGGCGGGAGTTTCCTGGGGCTCATGACCTTCAAGATAGACCCGGCTCATTCCCATTGCGCGGTCGACGCAGACCTGAGGTCATCGGGCCCATGATCGCGAAGCTCCGCACCTTCCTCGTGGCCGGCCTGGGCATGGCCGCCGCCGGGGCGCTGATCGCAGCCCCTCATCTCTGGCACTTCCTCGATCGCGGGGGCACCGCGGCCACGGTGGCGGAGATCGCGGCGGGGAACTTGTCCTCCCGAAACGTGACGGTGCGCGCCCTCGTTCTTGCGGACCGCGGGTTGCGGGAAATGGTGACGAAGAAGGACTCGCAGACCAGCCCGAAGGTGTCATTCTACATGCCGATCTCGGATCCC
>JAYVNA010000329.1:0-15949 GCA_043758715.1 Archangium sp. | reverse complement strand
GGAGCCCGAGCACCAGCTGCGTCGCCAGTGACGTGCAGAACACCACCACGCACGAGTTGGGGCACCTGCTGGGCCTGGGGCACAGCCCGTCGACCTCGAGCACCATGAGCTTTCGCGCGAACCCGGGCGAGCTCACCAAGCGCGTGCTCGATACCGACACCGCGCAGTTCGTCTGTGACGTCTACCCTCGGGGCCGGCCCTCGCAGACCTGCTTCCTCAAGGTGGTCTCGGGTGAGCTGGGCCCTGCGAAGAGGGGGTGCTCCTCGGTTCCCGGCGGAGCGCTGATCGCGATCGCAGCGCTGCTCCTCAAAAGACGGCGCAGCTCGAGATGAGCGCCGTGCGCGCCACGTTGCTGTTGGGCCTGCTGGCGTGCCCCGCCCAGGCGCAGCAGTTCCGTCGCACGGTGGGCGCGGTGAACAACGACACCACCATCTGCGTGACCTGGGCCGATCGAAACTTCGACTACCGCGTCGATCAGGACGGCAGCGCGAAGACCCCCGGTGAGACCGAGTTCACCGCGATCGATTCGGCGTTCGCGAGCTGGCAGGCGGTCTCCGACACCTGCTCCGAGTTCAAGTTCCTGCGCGGCGCGCGGATGGCCGGAGGCCGGGTGGGGAAGGGCACCGAGAGCGAAAACCTGATCATCTTTCGCGAGACCAACTGCCGCGACGTGGTGCCACCCAGCGATCGCTGCCTGTCCGATGGCTCGTGCGCCAACGTATACCGCTGCTGGGATCACAGCGACGGCACCATCGGCATCACCACGGTGACCTACAGCACCCGTACCGGCGTGGCGGCGGACGCCGACATCGAGCTCAACGCCAGCGGCTTTCTGTTCACCACCATCTCCTCGCCGCCGTGCGAGCTGGGCCGAGAAGCGGTCACCTGTGTCGGCTATGACGTGCAGAACACCTGCACGCACGAGATAGGTCACGCGGTCGGCTTCGATCACGTCGACGATCAGAGCTCGACCATGGCGCCCACCGCCCCCGTGGGCGAGACCGCGAAGCGGGTGATCGACATCGGCACGGCGAGCGGCTTCTGCCAGACGTACCCGCGCGGGCTGCCCCCGGTGCCGTGTGACGAACTGGCCGTGCAGAGCAGCCGAATCATCGCGCGCAACACCGGCACCTTCGGGTTGAGCTGTGTTTCATCGACGTCTGCCGCGGGGCCCACCCTCGTATTACTCGCGCTGTTGCTCAGGCGCCGGCGCCCGCTCGGGACTGATTGACCCTGATCGCGCCAGCCCCTAAGGGGCGAGCACGATGCTCTCCTCAGTACTCGTGGCCCTGCTTTCCCAGGTCACTCCCGATGCCGGAATCGAAGACGTCGATCCCCGCCGGCTCACCGTCGTCACCGGGACCCGAACTGAGCGCCGCGCTGCTGACGCGATCGTCGCCACCGAGGTGATCACCCGCGCCCAGATCGAGCAACTGGGCGTGCGCGATCTGCCGCAGTTGCTGCAGCAGCACCCGGGCATCGAGATGGTCTACACGAACCGCGGCGTGGGCCTGCGCCTGCAGGGCCTCGACCCCGAGTACGTGCTGATTCTCATCGATGGCCAGCGGCTCTCGGGCCGTTCGGGTTCGATCGTCGACATCTCGCGGCTGAGCCTGCGGGAAATCGAGCGGGTGGAGATCGTCAAGGGGCCGGCCGCTGCGCTCTACGGCGCCGACGCGATGGGCGGAGTGGTGAACCTGATCACCCGCCACCCCACCAAGAAGATCGAAGGCAGCGTACGCGGCATGTTCGGCTCGCTGCTCGAGGGCGAAATTCGCGGCACCGTGGGCTCGAAGCTGGGGCCCTTCGAGCTGCAGGCGGGCGGCGGCTACCGTACCCGGCAGCCATATTATTGGGTCGAGCCCCGGCTCGAGACGGCCGGTGCCGGCCTCAAGCGCATCGATGGCGACGCCGAGGTGGCGTACGTGCCCGACGAGTCGCTGCGCGCCTGGGTGCGGGCGGCGTACGTGTTCACCGACTTCTTCGCCGTGGACACGAACGACAGCAACGCGGTGTTCGATCGTTTTCAGCGCACCGAGCAGTTCGACACCTGGGTGGGCGTGCACAAGCAGTTCTCGGCCGACACCTCGGCGACCCTGCGCGGTCACGTGGGCATTTTTCGCGATCAGTTCCTCGTCGATCAGCGCGGCAGCCGGGCGCTCGATGAATACTCCGCCAACCTCACGCACCTGTGGGAAGCGTTCGGGCAAGTCGAGCAGCGCATCGGTCAACACACTTTGACCGGCGGGCTCGAGGGTTTTTCGGAGCTGCTGTCGTCTTCGCGCATTCAGCCCAACAACGTGCAGCGCGGCCGCTTCGGCGTCTTCGTGCAGGACGAGTGGGTGCTCGATGCGTGGGGCACCAGGGTCGCCGTCTCTCCCGGCTTCCGCGCTGACGTCGACACGCAGTTCGGCTGGGCGCCTTCGCCGCGCCTGGCGGTGAAGATCGACCCCACGCCCTCGCTCACCTTTCGCGCCTCGTGGGGCCTGGGCTTCCGCCCGCCGAACTTCTCGGAGCTCTACCTGCAGTTCAGCAACGCGGGCATCGGTTACATCGTGCAGGGAAACCCGAAGCTCCAGGCCGAACACAGCGGCTCTGCGAACGTGTCGGTCGATTGGCGGCCGCCGATCGAAGGCTGGGTGCTGACCGCCAGCCTCTGGCACACCAGCCTCACGAACCTCATCAACATCACCGCCAACGGCGTGCCGAACCCCGACGCACCGGTGACCTTCGGGTACGAGAACGTCACCAACGCGTACACGCAGGGCGTCGAGTTGAGCGCCCGCGCCCGGCTCTCTCGCGGCGCCTACCTCGACCTGAGCTACATGGGCCTCGACGCGCGTGACGTCACCCGGCAGCGCGCCCTCGAAGGCCGCTCCCCGCACCGGTTCAACGCGGCCCTCAACGTGAAGTACCGCCCGGTCGGGCTGGAGCTGGTGGTGCGCGCGACCTGGCACTCCGCGCGGCCGTACTACCTCGGCTCGGGCCTGGGCTTCGCCAACGTGCTGGGGCTGGGCGAAGAGCGCACGGTGCTGGCGCCCAGCTATTTCGATCTCGAAGCTCAGCTGACCTACGTCTTCCGCACGTGGTTGCGGGTGTTCGTCAACGGCTACAACCTGCTCAACTCGGGCGACCAGGACTACAACCCGAGGCCGCCTCGCGGTGTCATCGGCGGCATTCAAGTGGAGCTCTGACGTGCGCGCCCTTCTTCCGTTGGCCTTCGTCGTTTCTTTGAGCGGCTGCGCGCCGGACCTGCGCGTCGATCACCCCTTCGATGGCGAGACCACCACCGGCCCCCTGGTGCGGGCGACGGATCTCGAAGGCGGGGGCAAGCAGCTGCTCATCGACGCCACCAACAAGATGTCGCAGGTCTACGTCGACCTCGACGAAGGCCGCGAGATGAAGCCCGACGAGGCGTTCTCGACCAATGGGTGGGATCTCTCGCTCAAGCGCTTCGACATCTACGTGAACAGCGGCGCCAGCGGGCCCACGGGCACGGTGGAGGTCGCCGTGCTCAAAGACGTGGACTACGCGACGCTCACCCAGGCGCCTGCGAGCGGCTTCACCACCGACACCGGTGATCGCATCTTCAACACCGTCGACGAGGGCTGGTACTTCTACGATCTTGGCGTGCACCGCCTGGTGACCCGCACCGAGCTCGTCTACGCGCTGCACACCTCGGCAGACCGCTACGTGAAGCTGCGCATGCTCAGCTATTACGATGAGCACGGCACTCCAGCGTCGATCTCGCTGGAGTACGCGCCCATCGCCGCGCCGTGACAGAATCGCCCGAGAGATGACCGCGCCGCGTGCCAGGGAAGCACCCGCACGAACCCCGACCGTCGACGACGTCGAGTTCCGCGCGCTCTATAAGAAGACCAAGTACGTGGTGGAGACGGCCGACGGATGGTCGTTGGTGATCACCCGCTATCGGCCCATTCCGCAGACCTTCGCGCAGCCCTTGTTCGGCGAGCCGATGCTGCTGGTGCACGGCTTCTGTCAAAACCGCCACGCGTGGACGAGCGGCGAGTTCGTGAAGAACCTGCTGTTCTTCGGCATCGACATTCACATTCTCGAGCTGCGCGGCCACGGCAAGAGCTCGATCGAGCTGCAGCACGAGCGCGCTGCCAAGTTCGGCCGCAAGCCGCCCGCCGACATCGAGTGGGACTGGGACATCGACAGTTACTTTCTCTACGACCTTCCGGCGGCCGTGGCGGGCGTGCGGCGCATCACCCGGCGCGACAAGATCTTCTATTGCGGTCACTCCATGGGCGGAATGCTCGGCTACGGCTACGCCGGCATTCACCAGGAGCAGCTCGAAGGCATCATCACCATCGGCGCTCCTGCGGAGATCGGCAAAGGCAGCCTCGCGTTGCAGTTGCTGGCCTACGCGGGGCCGGGCATCAGCGCTTCGGTCGACGCGGCGCTGGGCGGCATCAACCTGCAGCGCAGCCTGGGAAAGACGTTCTCCCGCATCGCCTCGCGCTTGACCCGCAAGGAATCGATCGACGACCGGAAGACGCTCGCCTACCGGTACCTGCCGCTCGATGACTGGCTCAAGGCGGCTTCCGACGCGCTGGGCTACGCGGAACAGAGCCCGGTGCTCAGCCTGGTGGCCAACCGCATCACCTGGCTGACCCGGTGGGATCGCATGTCGATGTCGGACATGCGCTGGCTGCTCAAAGAGGGCGGCGAGAAGGAACCGCGCAAGGTGGTCGATCAGTTCCTGCGCTGGATCCGCGGCATGGAGGTCGTCTGCTACCGCACCGGCTACGACTTCCAGCGCGGTTTCTCGAAGTTCAAGCTGCCGATGGCCATCATCTTCGGCGACATGGATCCCCTGGCGTCGCTGGCGTCCACCCGCTCGGTCTACCGCGCGGCCCGCAGTGAGTACCTGTTGTGGCGCCCGGTGAAGGGCAACAGCCACATCGAGCTCACCATGGGGCATGACATTCGGCAGATCTGTTACGACATCAAGAACCTCATCGAATACGCGCGTACTCACCGGGCCCGCTCGCCTTCGCTGCCACGCGTTCAGGACTGAGGCCGGGCGACCACCCCGAAACCGGGCGGGTCGAAAAGTGGAGCACCGGCCGGGGGTTGGTACGGTGCTACATCGTGAAACAGCCTGGAACCAGCAGCCGATGCTTTGCGGCGTTCGTCGCCTTCGCGCTGGCCTCTCAGCCGCTGCTCGCCGTTGCGCAAGATCGGGTGCAGCTCAACTCGATCACGAAGATCGAAGTGAAGGGCACCACGGTGGAGATCACCGGCAGCCGCCGCCCGAACTTCACCACCTTCACGCTCTCCGACCCGCCCCGGTTGGTGATCGACATCTCCGAGGCGGTCTTCAGCGAGGTGCCCAGGGAGCTGAAGGTCGGCGACGGCACGATCACCGCGATCAAGACCGCCAGCTACGGCTCTGAATCGGCCGCCATCGCCCGCATTCTGATCGGCTTCGAGCACGAGCTCGAGACCGACATCTCGAGCACCGGCACCTCGCTGGTGGTGAAGCTGCCCGCAGATGCGCGGCAGCAGCAGAAGCTGATCGCCGAGAAGCTCGACGCCGATCGCCAGCTCAGGGCGCAGAAGGAAGCCGACGAGAAGGCCCGCCTCGAGAAGGAACGTGCCGAGCGCGACGAGAAGGACAAGCTGGCCCGCGCCGAAGCCGAGAAGAAGCGCGCGGAAGAAGACGCGGCGAAGAAGAAGGCCGAAGAGGAGCGCGTCGCGCGCCTGACCGCCGAGAAGCAGGCCCAGGAAGAGAAGCAGCGGCTCGCCAGGGAGGAGGCCGAGAAGAAGCGCCTCGAGGCCGAGGTTGCCCGGAAGGCGGCCGAAGAAGAGCGCCTGGCCCGCGTGGCTGCCGAGAACGAAGAGCGCGAGCGCAAGCGCCAGGAGAAGGAAGCGCAGGCGCGCGCCGCGAAGGAAGAGGCCGACCGCCGCGCGAAGGAATTGGCTGATCTGAAAAAGCGGGAAGCTGAAGCCCGTCAGGCCCGCCTCGACGCTGAGCGTGAAGAGAAGGCCCGCCAGGCGAAGGCCGAAGCAGACGCCGCCGAGCGCAAGAAGGCCGAAATCGCCGAACGCGCCGAGCTGGCCCGGCTGGAAAAGGAACGCAAGAAGCTGGAGAAGGCCGAGAAGGCGCGCTCCGAGAAGGAGCGCAAGGAAGCCGAGCGCCTGGCCAGGCTCGAGGGAGAGCGAATGGCCGCGCAGGAAAAGCTCGAAGCCGCTCGCCGCGAGGCCCAGGCCAAACTCGATGCCGAGCGCATGAGCGCGCAGGAGAAGCTCGAGGCCGAGCGCAAGCAGCAGCTGGCCGCCCTCGAGGCCCGCACCCGCGCCGAAGACGACAAGCGCCGCGCCGAAGAAGACAAGAAGCGCCGCGCCGAAGAGGCCGCCGAAGTGAAGCGCCGCGCGGAAGCCGATCAGAAGCGCACGGCTGCCGAGCGCGTGGCCTTCGCCCAGGCCGAGAAGGCCGCCGCGGCCGAGCGGGAGAAGAAGGCCGCCGAAGACGCGCGGAAGCAGGCCCTCGCCGCGAAGGAAGAAGAGCGCGCCCGCAAGCAGAAGGAACTCGAAACCGCCTCTGCCCGGACGCCGTCGCCTTCCGAGCTGGTCGCGTCGAACAAGCAGGCCCGCATGACCTTCGTGGGCTTCAAGCAGCAGGAAGGGGTGGGGCGCATCTTCTTCCGCACCTCGTCGCCGGTTCATTACCGCGTGGGTGAGGAGAACGATCGCCAGGTGGTGATCACCCTCGAGAACACCGAGATCAGCCTGCCGAACAATCAGCGCATCATCGACGCCTCGTTCTTCGACACCGCGGTCTCGCTGGTGCGGCCCGAGAGCCAGGGCAGCGGGGTGAAGGTGACCATCAGCCTCAAGCAGGCGGTGGCGTATCGCGCGAGCCAGGCCGGCAATGAGCTGACGCTGGAATTCGAACGCCCCGAGTGACACAAACCCAGCCGCATGTTCGGGCTGTGGCTGGCACTTACGTTCTGCGCCGTGCCCCCCGAGACTGAGACAGCCGAGATCCAGCTGACCGCCGAGCGGCTGCTGCACGACGGGAAGAAAGATCTCACCACCGCGGAAGGCCGGGCGACCCTGGTCACCGAGGACGCGGCGATCGACGCCGATCGCATCGTCTTCGATCGCAACCGGAACCTCGCCACCGCCACAGGTCACGTGGTCGCGCGCCTCACCCAGGGCGGGCGCATCGCGGTGATCGCCGACGTGATGACCCTGCGGCTCGACGATCAGCAGCGGGTGAAGGAGATCTTTCTCTACGATGGCCAGGCGATCTCGAAGAAGGACGTGAGCGCCCAGGCGCTGCTCGCGGCGAACACCGCCGAGAAGGTGGAGAAGGCGGGCACCACCCAGGCGCTCTTGCAGGGAAATCACCTCACCCGCGTCGGCCCGACCCAGTGGAGGGTCGACGAGCTCGACCTGGTGCCGTGCGAGTGCGACTTCAAGAACCCCTCCTGGAGCATCAGCTCGAGCTCGGCCACCATCGACACCGAAGCCGAGCGGGTCGCGGTGACCAACCCCGTCTTCCGCGTGAAGCACGTGCCGGTGCTGTGGTTGCCCTGGGTGTCGTTGCCGCTGACCGATCGCCAGAGCGGGTTGTTGTTCACGCGCCCGAACTTCTCTCCGCTCAACGGCTTCAGCCTGGAACAGCCGATCTTTCTGACGCTGGGGCGCAGCGCCGACGTTACCCTGACGCCGGGCTACTTCTTCGGAGGTCCGAAGCTCGAGGGGCTCGGCCGCGTCAATAACGGCGTGCAAGGACCTCGGCTCTCGACGGAGTTCCGCTACGCCCCCTCGAGCCGCGCCACCGGCAAGGTCGTGCTCGGACTGCTCTATGACTTCCGGACCCGGCGAGACGTCGACTCTGGTGCGAACGGCATTCGCAGCTTTACGGGGGGACCGCGGGGGTTGCGCGGTGAATTCAGCTGGCTGCACACGCAGGACTTCGGCGGCGGTTTTGGCGGGCGCGCCGACTTCAACGCGCATTCCGACGGCGACTACAACCGCGACATCTCCACCGACGTGATCGTCAGCTCGGCCACGTACCTGCGCAGCACGGCCTCGGTCTTTCACCGGGGAGAAGATCACTACGTCGGCCTCGAGGTGGGCCTGCGGCAGGACATCGAGTGGGGCTACGATCTGCTCGGGCGCGGCGCGCTCCTCGATCCCCTGCGGCCCGAGGCGGAAGCTGGGAAGTACGGCCCCGGCACGCTGCAGCGCTTGCCTGCGTTCACCTTCGGCTGGTTGCCGTCGGGCCGGCTGGGGCCGCTGCGCTTCGAGGTGCAGGGCGAAGCCGTTCGCCTGGCCCCGCTCTTCTCGAACACGGGTGATGAGGGCATCGCCGCGAACGGGGGCGCGGTCGGAGGTGAGCCTTTTTCCACCGCGGTCAATCGGCTCTTCAGCGCGTCGCGCACCCGGGCCTCGGGCACCGGCGATCGTCTGTGGCAACCCGGCGAACGCGAAGCGCGCGATCGGTTGATGGTGTTGCCGAAGCTCTCGATCAGCGGCCAACCACTCGACGCGTTTTCTGCGAGCGCGTTCGTCGCCTGGCGTCAGTTTGCCTGGGCTGGCGAGGCCTCTGCTCAGAGCTGGAGCCGCGGCTATCTGCTGCTCGGTGGGCGGCTGGAGACCGAGCTGTCGCGTTCGTTCGATTCGCTGCGCCACGTGATTCAGCCGCTGGCCGAGGTTCGCGCGATCGCTACGGGCATCGAAGGGAACACCGGCGCACCGGTGGCTTACGACGCGGTCGACGCCGCGGTCCCCAACATCGCGCCCCGGATTCAAGGCGTGCTCGAGCTGCGACAGCGGCTGGTGGGGCCGGGTGGCGTGGAGGTGCTGCGCCTCGACGTGGGGCAGGGGTTCGAGCTGAGTGGGCCGACGTACGCGGCCCTCGTACCCACCCTCGGCGAGACCTATGGAAGGCTCGGGGTACGCGTCGGCTGGTTCTCCACCCTGGGCCAGGTGCGCATCGATCCCCTCGGGAGCCGCTTCGCCACCACCACCGAGCGCTCGACCTCGTTGAACCTGAACCCGATGATTCCCACCCGGATCGCGGCCCAGGCGGCCTTCGACGACGGGCTGCACGGCGTGTACGGCGCTTACGAAAACCTGCTGATGGAAGGCACCGCCCGCTCGAGACAGCCGCTCGATCTGCTGTTCCTCATCGATCGGGGGTTCACCAGCGCGACCCGGCTTCAGCAGCTGACGCTGGGGGCGCACTGGGACTTCGGGCCCGTCAGCCTTCGCTACGATGCCTTGATCGGCGAGAGCCAGATCGCAGGATCAACCGTCCCCGTGCTTACGCTCAAGCAGCACACCGCCACGGTGGGTATTGCCCCGGCGTGTGATTGCTGGCGCCTTGATCTGTATGCCACTCAGAGCGTCAATCTGTATGCCACTCAGGGAACAGCCGCGCTGGCCGTGCCCAACTTCGGCTTCAACGTGACGATCTCGAAGTTCGGCACCATCGGGGCGCGGTAACCATCCCTTGACCAGCCCGGGGCATGCTTCGACAATGCCCCCCTGTTTTTGCCCTCGACGAACACAGGGAGTTGAAGCGAATGCGCATGCGCCTGCTGGTGCTGGCTGGGGTGATGTCCGTGGCGGTGTTCCCTGCATGCGGGGGCCCCGCCGGCCCTGCAACGATGCAGTTCGTCGAGATTCTGCCCGCACAGCCGAGGATCGGCGACGTGGTGACGGTGCGCTTCAAGCTTGCCGACGCGCGCGGGGTGCCGTTGGCCGGCTCGAACGTCGACTTCAAGCTGGGTTCAGCGAACTCCGCGAGCAGCGGCGTCAACCTGAGCCCGACGTCATCGGTCTCGATCAAGGGTAGCGGCTACGCCGAGACCCAGTTGGTCGCCAGCTCGCGGGTCAACTCGGTGATCGTGACTGCCACCTCGGGTGACAAAGTCGTCAACTCGCCGCCGATCACCTTCGCAGGCTCGGTGCCCAACGGCCGCCAGTTCACCTTCCAGTGTGGCCCCATCGCGGGCGATGGTTCCGGTGGCCGGCACGCCATCGGCGCCTACGACGGAACCCGCCACCTGATCGCGGGTTCGGCGCTCGATTGCACCGCGCACACCGGCGATCGCAACGGCGACGGCGTGAACGACGCCTTGGTTTCTTTCGAGACCGAAGCGGGCACCATCAGCGCGACCGGCATCTCGAAGACCGACCTCGTGGGCAACGCGACGGTGCTCTACAAGACCTCGCTCCCGCTCCCGATGGACGTGGCGCCCGACACCTTCAAGTGGGTGACAGCGATCGATGACCCGCTCAACACCGGCGAGTACCTCGCGCCCCTGTGGATGCACCCCTTCGAGTGGGTCGAAGATCCGCGCTCGTTGGCGCTCGCGGGTTCCCACGTCTACACGTTGCGCGAGCCGCGGCGCCCCGACCCGATTCGCCTCAAGGTCGACGGCTCGGGCCGCTACGAGAACAACCCGCGCGACAACCTGGTGGCCATGATCGCCGTCACCTCGGGCGAAGAGGGCTTCACCGACAAGAACAACAACGGCGTGTACGACAACGACGAAGAGTTCGACGACCTCACCGAGCCCTTCGTCGACAGCAATGACAACGGCACCTGGGACCTCAACGAGCGTTTCATCGACGTCAACGGTGACCGCGCGTGGAACGGCAAGAACGGCAAGTGGGACGCGAACACCCTGATCTGGAAGCAGGAGCGCCTGCTGTGGACGGGGTACCCCGCGTACGAAGACACCCTGGACCTGGTGCCCGGCGTGCCCGGTCATCGCCCGGTGTTCTCCCGCGCCGCGCCCAGCCCAGTGGCGCCGATCGTGCTGCTGTGCCCCGTGGGCACCACCTTCTGTACCGCGGCGGGCCCGGCGGTCGCCGTGTTCGCCTACCTCGCGGACCCCTGGTTCAACTCGCTCGCGCAGAACGGCGATTCCGACAAGTGCGGCATCGACACCGAAGAGAAATCTCCGGTGACGGCCCGTTCGGAGCAGGGGTCGGGCTTCGCCTTCACCTACCCTGCAGGCCGCTACCTGAGCTTCTTGATCAAGGACGCGCGCGACCCCAACATTCCTCCGGCCGATCAGGTTCCGAGGCGTTCGCCGCCCATCGACTTCAACGCGAACATCAACTGCCAGTACACCTCGGCCCCCAGGCAGCCCTACATCCTCAAGATCTCCGTCGGCAGCATCATCGGCAAGATCGAGTAGGGCTTGCCCGAGGGCTCGATTCGGCTACTGTCGCGTCGCGCTGATTCTGGAATCAATATTCCAGCAAAGCGCGCTGAAAGGCAGACGAGCCCGTGGTGGAGAAGGCGCAGACAGCAGCGAAGAAGTCTCAATCGCGAGCTGACCGCGAAGCGGATCGCCGCCGGGTGATTTTGCGAGCGGCGGTCGAGGTGTTCTCCCGAAAGGGGTACCACGGCTGCCGCATTCAGGACGTCGCGAAGGAAGCGGGCGTCGCCTACGGGCTCGTGTACCACTACTTCAAAAACAAGGATGAGCTGCTCGAGTCGGTGTTCGCGAGCGGCTGGCAGAACTTTTTGGCGCGGGTGCAGGCCGAGATCTCGACCGATCATCACGTGGCGTCGCGGGTCAAAGGCATCGTGCACGTGGCCTTCGAGGCGTACCGGCGTGATCCCCGCGGGGTGAAGGTGCTGATCCTCGAGGTGGGTCGCAGCCCGGCGGGCGGTGCGGTGAACCGGGGTGGGGCGTTCTCGTCGGTGATCCTCGCGGCGGCTGAGATGTTCAGGGAAGCGCAGCGGCGCGGTGAGATCCCCGCGCACCTCGACCCCACGCTGTGCGCCACCATGCTCTTCGGCACCATCGAGATGGGCCTGACCAGCTTCGTGATGGGGCTGCTCGACAAGCGCGACGACGAGGCGATCGATCGCGCGCGCGATCAGGTGGCCGAGACGTTCCTTCATGGGCTCACCGGCGCCAGGCCCGTCGCGCCCCTTCCTCCGCCCGCCTCGAGCGGCCGCGCCCGGCCCCGACCCACCACTCCATGACCGACCCCACCGCGCCCGAGGTTCGTTACGAGGTCACCGCTGGCATCGCCCGGCTCACCATCGATCGCGAAGCAACTCGTAACGCGCTCTCGCCCGCGGTGATCAAAGGCCTGCACGCGGGGCTGCAACGCGCCGAGGCCGACCCCTCGGTGCGGTGCCTGGTGATCACCGGCGCCGGCGAGCGGGTGTTCTGCGCGGGCGGAGATTTGGGCGGCATGGCCGACGGCTTTCTCGATGGCCACGACGGCCGGCGGGCCTACGGCGGCTTGCTGCTCGCCTTTCAGCAGCTCAAGAAGCCGACCGTCGCCCGCATCAACGGGCACGCCTTGGCCGGCGGGCTGGGCCTGGTGCTCGCCTGCGACCTCGCCGTCAGCACCGACAGCGCGGGGTTCGGCCTGCCCGAGATCGATCGCGGCCTCTTCCCCATGATGGTGCTCGCCTTCCTGCAGCGGCACGTCGGCCGCAAGCGCGCGCTCGAGCTGCTGCTCACCGGCGATCGCCTGACCGCGGCGCGCGCCCTCGAGTGGGGGCTGGTGAACCAGATCGTTCCCGCAGCCGAGCTCGATACCGCCACCGACGCACTCGCGAACAAGCTGGGCGGCAAGAGCCTGGCGATTCTCTCGCTGGGGCGGCGCAGCTTCTTCACCGCTGAAGACCTGCCGCTGGCTCAGTCGCTCGAGTTCCTCGCGGCCCAGCTCTCCCTCAACGTGCTCGCAGAAGACGCGGCCGAGGGTGTTACGGCGTTTCTCCAGAAACGGCCGGCGAAGTGGAACGATCGGTAGGCGTCTTGTGGGCCTGGGGAAACTCGAGCCGCAGCAGGCTCTCCGGGTCGAGCCAGCGCCCATCGAGCTTCACGCCGAAGTGCAGGTGAGGGCCGGTGACTCTTCCGGTCTTCCCCACTTTTCCGAGCGGCTGACCGCGCACCACGTGATCGCCGACCTTCACTGCAAAGGCCGACATGTGGAAGTACGAGGTGAACAGCCTTCCCCCGTGGTGGATCAGCACCGTGTTGCCTGAGCCGAAGCAGTCGCGCGCCATCACCACCTCGCCGTCGTTGGCCGCGAAGATGGGGTCTCCGGTGTTGCCGTCGATGTCGAGGCCGGAGTGCTGGCTCTGCTTCTTGCCGTTGAAGAGGCGCAGATCGCCGAAGGGCGCGGCCACCTGGTCGAGCCGGGGCCAGGCGAACGGGGTCTCGAAGGACCAGGGCTCGAAGTCGCGATCGAACGACTCGTCGAACGCGCGCTGATCGGCCGCGGAATGTTCGCGTTCCTTCCTGGACGGGTTGGTGAAGCGCTTGCTCACGGTGAGCTGGCGGCGCCGGAAGTTCGCCTTACTCACCTCGAGCACTCCTTCGAGGCGTTCCTTGCCCTCGGCGCCCTGGCCCGTCACCTCGAGGCTCAAGCTTCCGGGCTGGTGTTCGGGCGAGAGGCCGACCAACGCGATCCACGAGTCGTGAAAGGGCAAAAAAACGAGCTCCGACGAGCCGAGTTGGCCCGACGGAGCTTCGGTGGTGCCCGTGACTTCCACGAGCACTGCGTCACCGGGGCGAGCGACACCGGGCTGCAAACGGACCTCGAGGCCCGCCAACGCCAGCGTGAGCAGCGCCCCAATCAGCGGAGCGGCCCCGTAGCCGGAGGCGTAGTGGGGCTTGCAGCGGAGCGCATCAGGACGACCATCACTGCACGACGATGGTGCCCGACACGTCGCAGGTCGGCGCGCTGGCACCGCAGTTCGGCGCCACCGGCGCGCCCCACGCCGTCTGGTAGGTGTCAGAGCTCTGCTGCTCCTTCGCGAAGGAGACCCTCAGCTGGGTGCCCGACGGAATGAAGTTCGTGGAGGGGAACCCCACGAGGCTGGCGCGCCAGCGGCTCGAGTACCCCGACTGCTTGCAGGTGAAGGTGCCCTTGGTCGGATCGCTGGCGACCGTCTGTTCCGCCATGCTGATCGCCACGCCGCTGCCTTCCGGGCCGCCGACTTCGCCGAAGCCCAGCATGCCGCCGACGGCGTTGTCGTTGTTCAGATCGAAGGCGGCGTAGGTGAGCGCCTGGGGGCCGGACTGGTAGGTGATGGGCGCGTCGAACACGACGAAGAGCTGATCGTTGGGCTGGTAGGCGCCCGACATGGTGTTGCCCGCGAACTTCTTCACCTGGAACGCCGCGCTGGCGCCGAGCGGGCGGGGTGCGGTGGCGTCGATGGCGAAGAAGTAGCCGATGAAGTCGGTGGTGATGCCGCTGTCGAGGCCAGTCGCGCGCACGATGATGTTGTAGCGGCTGCCCAGGGTCCACGCGGTGGCGGGCGCGATCGAGATGACGTTGGGGGCGCGCTGGGTCACGGAGACCGGTACGACCGTCGCACAATCTTCCTGCACGACCTTCACCAGGCGGGTGTCGAGGACCTGGGTGATGGGCTGATTGAAGACGATGTTGATGGTGTCTGCCGCCTGCACCGCGTTGCGGTACGGGGGCGAGAACGACTGGTTGAACGATTCGAGGTTCGTCGCCGAGATCGCCAGCGCAGCGGTGGTGCGCGCGTCGGGCAGGAAGATCGTGCGGTCAGGGTTCGTGAAGAGACCGCTGGCCGAGTAGGGCTGAACGGTGCCGAGCACGTCGGGCCGGCCATCGTTGTTCTCGTCGAGCGCGCCAATGGTGACGGTGAACAAGGTGCTGCTGGCGATGCGCGAGAGCTCGGCCACGTCGGGCGTGCCGGTGAACGTGAGCAGCCCGTTCTCATCGACCTCGCCGCTGCCGCTGAAGTTGCCGCACGCGGTGCCGTAGACGTCAGCCACGGTCTGGAAGGCGGTCTGCTTTACTTCGAGCAGCGCCTTGGCGCCTTTCGCGGCGCGGCCCTGCGAGGTGTAGACGTGGAGCTTGAAGGTGCCGTTGAGCTGAACCAGCGTCAGCACGCCCGCGTTGCCGTTGCCGTTGTTGATGGGGAAGTTGCCCGCGTTGCCCGGCACGGCGCCGCCCAGGCGCGCGTTCGAGTAGCCGGTCTTCGAGAAGAGCAGTTGCGCCGCCGACCCGCCCGGCACGTCTTTGAACGAGTACGCGCCTTCGGTGTTGGTGGTCGTCTTGTAGGTCTTGGTCGCGTCAGCGCCATTCCCCAGGACCATCACGACCTGCACGCCTTCGAGCCCGACGTTGGCCGCGTTGATCACCACGCCTGAAATGGTGCCCACCGGAGTGGAAGGCGCGACCTGCGAAATGGAGTTCGGCGCCTGCAGCCCATCGACGATGCCGTCACCGTTCTTGTCTTCCTTGGTGGCACACGCCGAGAGCGCCACGAGGGACGCGACCGTGAGAATTCGATACATGATTTGAGCTCCTGAGGGGGATGGACCTGGCGCACTTTCGCTTGCGTAGCGCACAGGTCAAGCGCGGATCGTCGGCTATGCTGTGGGCGTGCGATTGACCCGAAAAGTGGCCCTGCTTCTGGCGGTGTTGATGGTCGCGCTGTCGTGGGCCGCGTGTGGTGGCAGCAGCGTCGATGGCGCCGTGGGTCCGACCGGTGGCGAGGTGTGTCTGCCCGACCGGAAGGTCTGCATCAGCGTGCCGATGGGCGGCCTCGAGACCCAGGAAGTGCTGCGCATTTCGCCCGGCACCGACGCGCCCTCCGGCGCGCTGAGCGATGGGTACGACATCATCGCCGTCACCGGCCGGCCGGTGGCATTCGTCAAACGCGCGAAGGTGACGTTCTCGCTCGAGTTGGTGCGCGAGGGTGATCTGCAGAACGAGAACGTGCTGCGCATCTACACGCGTGAGCGCCTCGATGGCGGCGAGCTGGGCGAGTGGCAGCCCCTCGAGAATTCGTTCGTCGATCGGGTTCGCAACGAGATCATCGGTGAAACCCGCCACCTGTCTCCCTTCGCGGTTCTTCGCACCGATCGGCTGGTCGACGGCGGCAGCACGTTCGAGGTCGACGCGGGCCGGATGGACGGTTCGGTGATCGTCATTCCTC
>JAYVNA010000328.1:0-5397 GCA_043758715.1 Archangium sp. | reverse complement strand
ATCAGCACGTCGACCTTTTCTTTATTGAGCACCCGAATCGGGTAGCTCGAAGCCTCCAGCCACCACTTCGGGTTCTCCTTCGAGAGCGTGAGGTGCTTGAGGAGGTTGTCGTCGCCCTGCTTCACCTGCACCTCGACCACGTCGTTGCCGGTGGGCTTGCCGTTGAATTCCACGAAGCCGGGGAACGCCTTCTGCACGACCTGCAGGAGGGCCCAGTCGGTGGTGTAGAGATAGCCGCCGGCGTTGACGAACTTCCGCACGCGCTCGATGCCCGCGGCGTCCATGTTCCCGGGGCAGTCGACGATCAGCAGCTGCCGGGCGTTGAGCTTGAGCGCGCCCACCTGCTGCGGCTGCACCACCGTGTGCTTGATGCCCAGCGATTGCAGCACGTCTTCGACTTTGTCGTATTGGCCGGCCACCACCACGATGTCCGCTGACTCGACGTTCGCGAGCAGCGCGGCGTCGGCGGGGCGTTCCTGCGCCATGCGCTCGCGCACCACCGTCGATGCGGCCTTGTTGGCCTTCTGCATCTTCTCGTCGCCCAGCTGCTGGGCGAAGACGGGGAAGGAAAGAATCAGTGCCGCGGCAAGGACAGTACGCATGAGGCCTCCGGGGACCTTTCACGCGCGGCGCTGGATTTCGATTTACGGCTTCTGGTTCATGAGGGCCCTCACTTCTTCTTTCGGGAGCCGTCTTCGTAGAAGGCCTCGTCTTCCACCAGGCCGCCGTCTGAATCCCAGCGCTTGCGGGTGGTGACGTTGCCCTTGGCCCACTGGGAATCTTCTTCGGGTCTGCCGTCGGCGAACCAGGCCTGACGCCGGCCCTGCAGCGCGCCCTCGACGAAGATCTCGCGCAGGGTGAGCCCACCATCGGGGAGGAAACGTTCGTGCGGCCCCTGGCGCATGCGTCGCTCGAGCTGCTCGCGCTCTTCGAGGCGGCCTTCGTCATCGAACTGCGACTCGAGGGTCTTCTGGCCGTCGTGCACCCGCTCGAACTTCTTCGAGCCGTTCTGGAAGTACTCGGTGAACTTCGATTCTTCCCGGCCCTTCCACACCGTCACTTTCTTGCGGGCGCCGTCAGAGAAGTACTCGGTCTCTTCACCGGCGCGCTCGCCCGCGGCGTATTGAATGGAGTGGCGCGGCTTTCCCTCTTCGAGTTCGAGAACGAGTCCATCGCGCAGGCCCTTCACGTAGTGCTGCTCGCCGGCCTTCGCGCCTTCGCGCGTGAAGAGCGTGGTGAGCCCGTTGCGAAGGCCGTCGCGCAGCTCGATCACCGCGCGCTTCTGGCCGTTGGGGTGGAAGAACACGAGCGGGGAAGGACCTTGCCAGACGCACTCGGCGAGCCCCGCTTCCCGGGTGGACTGCTGACCGCACCCTGCCCCGCTGAGCCGGCCTTCTTCGTCGAAGTCCTGCCAGGTGCTGGCCGACTCGGGCTCGCGGCGATTCACCTTGCGAATGACCTTCCCGGTCTTCGAGTACCGCAGCGCTTCACCCAGCTCGCGATCATCGACGTAGTGCGAGACCTCGAGGAGCTTGCCGTCGCTGTACTTGCGGTACTCGCCGTTGCGTTTGCCGTCGCGGTACTCCTGCTCCATCGACTCGCCGCTGCTCCATTTGCGCTTCTCGCGGCCGGTCAACTTGCCGTGCAAGAAGGCCATCGAACGCGTCTCTTCCTTCGTGTCGGCGTCGTAGCAAACGACGTTGCCGGTGTAGTCGGCCGTGCTCGCGCCGTTGTCGAGGCTGATGCGCTTCGCGCCCGCCACGCATTCGTCGTAGCCCCAGGCAGAGATTGAGAGCAGCGAGCCGACGACGAGCCATCTCATGAGCAGTCCTTTCGAAGCGTCTTCAAGGCGACCTGCGCCGCCCAGTAGCCGCACATGCCGTGAACGCCCGGGCCCGGTGGTGAGCTGGCGCCGCAGAGCAGCAGCTTGGGGTTGGGCGTGGCGTGCCCAAACCCCGGCGCTGGACGCAGGACGATCTGCAGCCCTTCCACCGCGCCACCCGAGATGTCACCGCCCACGTAGGCCGCGTTCATCGCTTCCATGTGCGAGGTGCGCTTGGCGGTCTTCGCGAGCACGCGCCGCTGGAAGCCAGGCGCAAAACGTTCGAGCTGGGCTTCGATCTGCGCGGTGGCGTCGACGTCGCTGCCGTTGGGCACGTGGCAGTAGGCCCAGAGCGTGTGCTGCCCCGCGGGCGCGCGCGTGTCGTCGAAGAGGCTCTGCTGCGCCACCAGCACGTACGGGCGTTCGGGAAGTTCGCCGCGCGCGAGCCGTGCTTCGGACTCTGCGAGCTCGGGCATGGTGCCGCCCAGGTGCAGCGTCGCGGCCTTCGCGCAGTCTTCCGACAGCCACGGCATGGGGCCCGAGAGCGCGTAGTCGAGCTTGAAGACGCCCGGCGCGAGCTCGAAGTTACGAAGCAGCGCGTGGTACCAGGCCGGGAGCGCGTCGCCGCAGATGCGCGCCATCACGTGGGCGTGCGTGTCGAAGAGCACGACCTTCGAGGGCGGCAGTTGATCGAGCGACGTGATCGGGTGATCGCGCTCGAGCTCGCCGCCGTTGCGCAACAGCAGCGCCGTCAACGCGTCGATGATCTTCTGCGAGCCACCGCGCACCAGCGGCCAACCCGCCACCTGTCCACTGACGGCCAACAGCATCGCGAAGGCGTTGGTGAGCGGCGTGGTGAGGGCGCTGAAGCTGTGCGCCGCGCAACCCGCCAGCAGCGCCTTTGCTTCGGGCGTGACGAAGTTCTCTTCGGCGAACCAAAAGGCACTCTGCATTGCCTTCAAGCCGAAGTTTGCGGCGGCGAGGGGCGCGTGCAGCGGCGGCTTGGTCACCGGGGAGTACATGAAGGTCTTGAGCACGTCGAAGTCGCGGGCGAGCGGCTTCATCAGATCGAGCCAGGCGCGTTCGTCTTCGCCCAGGCGAGCGGCGGTCGCTTCGACACCGCGCTCCAGCACCGCGGCGTGCTCTCCCAGAGGGTGGGCGAAGGCGTACGGCGAGTGCACGAACTCGACCCCGTGCTTTTCCAGCTCGAGTTCTTTGAAGAAGGGCGAGTTGAGCGCGAGCGGGTGAATGGCGGAGCAGAGGTCGTGTTGAAACCCCGGCAACGTCAGCGGCAAGGTGCGCGCGCCACCGCCGAGGGTGGATTGCCCTTCGATGACCTTCACCGAGTGTCCCGCGCGAGCGAGCGCCATCGCGGCCGCCAGACCATTCGGGCCGCTGCCCACCACCACTGCGTCCCACCTCTTCATGTCCACGCCTCGACCTGGACGCCGGCCTCTGCGGCTTCGGTCCAGAAATGGGGGAAGCTCTTCGCGACGGCTTCTTTGCCGCGAAGGCGCAGGTGTACGCCGTGAAGTCTCGCCAGCACCGCGGACGACATCGCGAGCCGGTGATCGTCGTGCGCGTCGAAGCTGAAGTCGTGCGCGGTTCCAGAGAACACGGTGAGGTCGTCGCCTTCGAGCTTCGAAGAGAGACCCGCGGCACCGAGCAGGGCCCCGACGGCGGCGAGCCGATCGCTCTCTTTGTGCCGGAGGATCCCCGCCCGGCGAAACACAGAGGGAACGGGCAACCGGGTGGCGATCACCGCGAGCGTGGGGATGGCGTCGGGGCACTGCTCGCAATCGACGTCGAAGCCGCGGGTCGGGACGCCTTCGACGCGATCGGAGATCGTGAACCCGACGCTCTTCAAGTGCGTTGCGATCGCCTCGTCGGGGTGTCCGGTACCGAACGCGACTCGCTCGACGCGCGCACCACTGACCCACGAGAGCGCGAGCAGGTACCCGAGCGAAGACCAGTCACCGGGAATGAGCATCGGCTCGCGCTTCCCCCCGGAGAGCATCGGAGAGAGCGCTGACCCTTCTTCGTTCACTGCGAACCCGGCCCGCTCGAGCCAACTTCGCGTGAGCGAAAAGTATCCCTCGCTGGTCATCGCCCCCGTCACCCGCACGCTCGCTTTGATGGCAGCCGCTGATAGCCGCGCAGCGCCCAGCAGCAAACTCGATGCGAACTGGCTGCTCTCTGTTCCCGTGGTCTCGAACATCACGGGGCCTGAGATCACCGACGAGGTCACCGTGAGGGGCCAGGGAGACCCGACCTCGATCTGAACGCCGGGCACCGCGCGAAGTGCAGTGATCAACGGCGCATGCGGCCGCTCTCCCAGCCGCGGAGTCCCCACGAACTCGACGCTCCGCCCCGGCAAGACCGCCGCCTGCGTGAGGAGAAAACGAAACGGCGCCCCGCCATCCTGACAATCGATGCGGGCTTTCGGACTTCGCAGGGCGATGAGGCCGTCACGAAGCACCTGCACGTCACGCGGCAACATCTCGTTCGCGGGCAGCAACGAATCGAACGGCACGCCCAGAATATCCGCCAACACCAGCGCGCGCTGCGCGTCGGACTTCGAGAGCGGAGGTCTCACCACGCCACCTTCTTCATGACCCAGCGCCCCGGGGCACTCAGCAGAATCATTCCCTCCTTCTTGTCGGCGCGAACGAGCTCGCCGAGCGCGGCGCGATTCGATGGGGCCAGCCACTTCGCCAGCTGCTTCCGAGCGCCCGGGCCCAGCGGCAGCGAACGTTCGACGGCTTCGGCGACCACACGTGGCGTCACGCCCAACCGCACGCCGACGTCGAGCGCGTAGAGCATGCCCAGGCCCACCGCTTCACCGTGACGCACGCGATAGCGGCTGAGCCCCTCGATTGCATGACCGAGGGTGTGGCCGAAGTTGAGCACCACGCGCAGGCCCTTCGTCTCGTAGGGATCCCGCTCGACGAGCGCGTGCTTCAACGCCCGCGAGGTGGTGATCAGCTCTTCGTCGGACGGCGCTGATTTCACCCAGCGGGCCCAGCGCTTCGCGTCGAGCGTCACCACCATCTTCCACGCTTCGATGCGACCTTCACGGCGCTGCGACTCGGTGAGCGTCCAGAAGAACTCCGGGCAGATCCACGCTTCGTCAGCGGCGTGGAAGACGCCGAGCACGTTCTTGGTGCCTGCGACGTTGACTGCGCCTTTACCGCCGACGCTGCTGTCGACCGCGGCAAGCAGCGTGGTGGGTACGTGGATTAGTCGGCCCACGCCGCGCTTGAAGGTGTGAGCGAAGACGGTGGCGACATCGCCGATCGTGCCGCCTCCCAGCGTGAGCAGAGTGAGATTGCGCGGGAGGGTGAGGGCCGCGTTCGTCAGCTTCTCCAGCGTGGAGAGGGACTTGACCTGCTCGCCGGCTCGCAGGGCCACCAGGGAAAATTTCGAGAGGGCTCGGGCGGCGTTGGGGTGGAGTTCGAGGACTCGCTCGTCGGCGATCACCAGGACGGGGCCGCTCAGAGTTTGCAGGAGCGAAGAGAAACGGCCGGAGACGTCTCGGCATTTTCGGTAGGCGCCGGGAGGGGAATGCCCTCTCC
>JAYVNA010000327.1:0-41469 GCA_043758715.1 Archangium sp. | reverse complement strand
AGGTGACGCAGGCCGTGCTCGAAGCCGCCAAACTTTCCCCGCAGAGTCTTGATGAGGTGCTGCTGGTGGGCGGGCAGTCGCGGGCTCCGGCGGTGCGGCAACACCTCGAGCGGGTGCTCGGCCGAACGGCCCGCACCGACGTCGATCCCGCGGGGGCGGTCGCCCTCGGCGCCGCGCTGCTGGGTCATTCGCTGGTGCAGAAGGAACGCGGCAAACGCGGGCTCTCGCTGGCCGAGGTCCTCTCGTCGCCCATCGGGGTGGCGGTGAAGGGCGGCGGCTTCCGGCGCATTCTCGAGCGCAACACCCGCCTGCCTGCCGAGAAGAACCTCACCCTGCCGGTGCAGGCCCAGCAGACGCTCAAGTTCGCGGTGATGCAGGGCACCTCGTCGCGCGCGGAAGAGAACGAATACCTGGGTGCGCTCTCGCTGCAGGCCGAGCGGGCCGGCGAAATGAACGTGCGCTTCGCGGTGAGCGCCGACGGCCGGCTCCATCTGTCGGCCACCACGCCCACGGGCAAGCGCGCCGAGGTGCACTTCGCCACTTCGGAAGCCAGCGAAGCGGCCCAGGAACAGCTGCTGCTCGAGTCACCCCTTCCGGGCGAAGACGACGCCACCCGCAATAGCAAGTCGGGAATCTTCGGCGGCCTCAAGCGCCTGTTCGGCGCGAAGTAGAAGTGACCCGGTTGCATCCGGGTATGCCGTTGTCGGACACTGTCGCCCCCTCTTCCTGAGAGTGACCCCATGCCCATCTCCATCAGCGACCGCCGCCTCTCGACCCTCTATTCAACCTGGGAGCGCAGCGCGCAGCCCATCGGCAAAGACCAGGCCCTCGAGATCCTCGCGCAGGTCGGTGACAGCTCGAAGTGGTCGGCGACGAAGCTTTTGGCCGAGTTAAAGAAACCGGGCGTCACCACCGAGCAGCAGATCGCGCTCGCCGCGGCCGGCATGTCGGCGGGCGAGAAGAAGGACATCGCGACCATTCTCGATCAGGGCAAGGTTCCCCTCGAGCCCTCCGCGAAGGCGTTCCTCGAGCAGGTGATCGGCCGCACCACCCCGACGCCCCCCACCCCGCCTCCGCAGCCGCCGCCCGCCACCAACGGGCTCAACATCACCGGCAACCAGGCGCACGGGCTCTCGGGCACCACCAAGGCCGGCGCGTCGATCGAAGCGATCAACATCACCACCGCCCCCGGTGGCCGCCTGCACATGGAAGACACCATGGTGGTGGGCAAGGCCGACGCCACCGGCAAGTTCAGCATGGCGCAGCTCACCGGCGACCAGGCGATGCGCGAAGGCGACCTGGTGCGCATGCGCGCCCGCTACGCCGACGGCACCACCTCTGACTGGGTGACGGTGAAGGCCTCGGGCATCGAGGCGAAGGACACCCGCAACGCGGTGGTCGCGCTCTTCCGCATCGGCATGACCGACGCGGGTGGCGGCAAGGTCGGCGTCGAGAACATCAACGCCAGCCGCCAGGTCTCCGAGCCCGGCGCGAAGCTGCAGTTCACCAACAACCGCACCGGCGAGAAGACCCAGGTCACCGTCACCGACACCGGCGGCTTCCCCGCGGGCTTCACGCTCAACGGCAAGGCCGGCGACTCGTTCTCGATCGCCGCCAGCGATGGGGTGAACAACACCGCCTTCACCCAGTCGGTCGGCAACGTCACGGTGCCCGGCGGCTCGCCCTCGACCACCGATCTTATTCCCGACCCCGCGCTCCACCACGACGAGCTCGACTCGGCCGGCAAGCCCAAGTTCAACAAGGTCAACTTCACCGGGCCGCTCTTCGTCGACGGCGTCAAAGCCGAAGACGTGCAGCAGGGTCAGCTGGGCGACTGCTACTTCCCCGCGGCGATGGCCGCGATCGCCAAGCACAACCCCGACGCCATCGCGAACCTGATCAAGGACAACGGCGACGGCACGTACACGGTCACCTTCAAGCAGAAGGACTGGGCGACCGGCCGCTTCAAGGACGTGCCGGTGAAGGTCGACGGCGATCTCTACGCCCGCTCGTACGGCGGCGCGCTCTACGGCCACTCGGCGAACAGCTCCGATCCCAAGAAGATGGAGCTCTGGTTCCCCCTGGTGGAGAAGGCCTACGCGCAGTGGAAGGGCAGCTACGACACCATCGGCGGCGGCGGGCACGTCAGCGACGTGTTTGAAGACTGCATGGGCGTCGAGGCCTCGTCGCTGTCGATCAACTTCACCAGCGCCGACAAGATCTGGGCCCAGGTCACCAAGAACGTCGACGCGAAGAAGCCGATCGGCGCGGGCACCTACGGCGAAGATCAGGAAGCGAAGTACACGAACACCGGCGTCTACGCGAACCACGCGTACTCGGTGATGGGCTACGAAAAAGTCGGCAACGACAAGTTCGTGATCGTGCGCAACCCCTGGGGCGAGTCTGAGCCCGCGGGCAATGGCCCCAATGACGGCATCTTCAAGCTGAAGCTGGAAGACTTCACCAAGCTCTACCAGTCGCTCTACTTCCAGGACTGAATCGCCCTCCCGACGCAGCAGAACAGAAAAGGAAACGCACCATGGCCAAGCCTCCTGAACCCATCGAAGACGTGATCCCCAGCGCGACCTGGGTCGTTGATGCCGAGGTGACGGAAGTTCTTTCGACGGGCCCTCAGCCCCCGAAGGTCGACGCCAAGCCCGGCGCCACCAGCACCGGTCAGAAGACCGCGTCGCAGACGGTGAAGCTCAAGGTCAAGCGCGTGCTTCACGGCGAAAAGGTCACCGAGCTCGTCGTGGAAAAGCCCGAGGCCGGTTACGCGCTCAAGGCCGGCAACCACGGCCCGTTCCTGATCGACTCGACCAAGACGATTCTCGGCCGCTACGGCCCCGACTCGTACAGCTGGGAGCGCATCGAGAAGGCGCTCGCCACCAAGCGCTGATTCTCCAGCGCGCACGCCCGCGAACAATTCAGAGTTCGAAGCGCCCCAGGAACAACTCGGGGCGCTTTTCTTTTTCGAAGCGCTCGAGCACGTCCAGGGCCGGCGAACGGCGCTCAGCAGCAATCTCTTCGAGTG
Organism: Archangium sp.; assembly: GCA_043758715.1. Taxonomy (GTDB): domain Bacteria; phylum Myxococcota; class Myxococcia; order Myxococcales; family Myxococcaceae; genus Archangium_A. Next base: position 38,435 of record JAYVNA010000327.1, on the reverse strand, counting down.
GCTCGAGCAGCGAAGCGTCATCACCGCTCAGCCGCTTGAGGCCCCGCGCCGCCAACCGCACCAGCTCGCTGGCGTAATCGGCGAGCACGCCCCCACCGAGCTTGGCGGTGAGCCCTTCTCTCTGGGCGGCGGCGTGAAGCTCGCGGTGTTCCTGCGGCTTCAGGTCAGGCAGCAACCGGGTGGCGTCATCGAGCGAGCGCCCGTCGTAGAGCACCCCGCGCATCAACGCCGCGAGCGCGCCGGTCATCGCCACGCCGTTGCAGTCAGCCGCGCGGATCTCGACGATCTTCTTGAGCCGCACTTCGGGGAAGAGCGTCGAGAGATGATCGACCCAGTCGGAATGCAGCGCCGGCTGGCCCTCGAACCCTTCCTTCATGAACTGGCGGAAGGTGAGCCTGGGCGCGAGGTAGTCGCCGTGACGCCGCAGGAAGAGCAACGGCGCATCGAGCGCCCACTCGACGTAGGCGGCGTACGAGAACGAGCCGTCGAGCATCGCCTCGGGGTACCCACAGCGCGCGCGGTCGACGTCGTTCCACACCCGGCTGCGGTACGAGAGGTAGCCCGTCTTTTTGCCCTGGGCGATGGGGCTGTTGGCGAACAGCGCCACCAGCAACGGAGAGATCTTCGCCGAGGCCGTCACCTTGCGAACGCAATCGGCTTCGTCGCGCCAATCGAGGCTGACCTGGCCGGTGGCCGTCATCAGCATCATGTCGAGCGCGTAGCTGCCGCGCGAACCGAGCGACTCGCGCATGATCTTGTAGCGGCTCTTCGGCATCCACGGCATGTCGCCGAGTTCGAAGAACGGCCGATAGCCCAGCGCCACGGCGCGCAGCCCCAGCCCGTCGGCGACCTGCTTGAGCTCGGCCACGTGCCGCACGTTCTCGTCATGCGCCTCGCGGGCGGTCTGAAACGGCGAACCCGAAAGCTCGAACTGGCCGCCGGGCTCGAGCGAGAGCGTCTCCGCCCCGCGCTGCATCGCGATCACCGGACGACCGGGCGACTCCCGAAACTCCTCGAAGCCGAAGGCCTTGAAGCCCTCGAGCAGCTTGCCGATGCCCTGCGGTCCCTCGTACGGCACGGGCCCAATGCCCGCTTTGGGGAACATCAGCCTTTCGTGCTCGAGGCCCAGCAGCAGGGGCCCGGTGGGGCGCTCCGCTGCGCGCAGGAGCTGAACGAGCTCTGCCTTGTTTTGAATCGGCTGCTGCTCGGTCTGCTTTGCGTCGAGGGACATCGGAAGGCGCCGCTTATAACCTCCACGTTCCGAGGGGACACCACTTCCGCATGACGAACTCCCCCATTCCTGAGATTCCCAGCGCCGCCAGCGCCTCTGACCTGCTGCGCGGCGCATGGCTGCCCGTGCGCGCGTTCCTCTTGATCCTCCGCACGCCGCGGTTGCTCGGGCTCTCGGCGGTCTGCGCCGCGGTGACGGCCCTGGCGCTGGTCGCGATCGGCTCGGGGGCCTGGTCGCTCGGTCAACGGGGCGCGGCGGCGTTGATCGGCGCTGATTCCGGCTGGCAACAGGCGGCCTCGATCGGCCTGGGCATCGTCTTCTTCATCGTGCTCTTCGCGGTGGGGGCGCTCACGGTGCCGAACCTGCTCCTCGCGCCGCTGCAGGACCCGCTGTCGGAAGCCACTGAGGTGCGCTGCGGCGACTTCACCGCCCCGGCCTTCTCCCTCAAGACGACGGTGCGCGGCATCATCGAGTCGCTCCAACACACCCTGCTGCGCCTCTTCTTCATGGCGCTGGGGCTGCTGGTGCTCTTTCCGCTCAACCTCATTCCTGCCGCGGGGAGTGTGCTGTGGCTGGTGCTCTCTTCGGTGTGGTCGATGTTCTGGCTCGCCGCCGAGCACCTTTCAAACCCCATGGCGCGGCACTTGCGCCCGTTCAAGCAGGTGATGCGGGCGCTGCGGGCCCGGTGGTGGCTCTCGTTGGGGTTCGGCGCCTCGCTTTACGTGCTGCTCTGGGTGCCGGTGCTCAACTTCTTCTTGATGCCGGTGGCGGTCGTGGCCGGTACCCTGCTCTTTCGGGGTCTGCTCAGAACCGGCAGCCTCCCTGAACACCAGTGAAATCTGGGACTGAAGACCGCCGGGGCCTGTTGAGCGTTCCTTGAAGGGGTCCGACCCGGTGATTAGGCTTCGTGGGTCGCAGTCACGAATTTCTTGAGGAAAGAAGACTACATGCACACCTTGCGTCGAGTTGCGGTGATCGCCGCGCTGCTGGCTGCGTGGGCGTTCTCCGGCAACGACCGGGCTCCGCTCACTCTTACGATGTCCGACGCGCAGGCGGCGCCGAGGCTCGATGACAAAGACGCCAAGGCGCCTCACGACCTGTCGGCGTTGCGCGTTCTCACGAAGGTCATTCACTACGTGAAAGAGAACTACGTCGATCCCAAGCGGGTTCGGCCCAAGGAGATGCTGGTCGCCTCCCTGGAAGCGGTCGAGAAGTCGGTGCCCGACGTGATGGTCGACGGCAACGCTGATCTTGGCAACGTGCGCGTCAACGTGGGCGGCAAGATCAAGGAGTTCGACATCGGCCACGTCGACTCGTTGTGGAAGATGTCGTTCACCCTCAAGGACATCTTCGACTTCATCGCGCGCAACATGCGCCCGGTCGAAGACTCGCGAGAGATCGAATACGCGGCGGTCAACGGGATGCTGCAGACCCTCGACCCGCACTCCGTGCTGCTGCGCCCGGAGATGTACCGCGAGATGAAGTTGACGACCAAGGGCGAGTTCGGTGGCCTGGGCTTCGTCATTCAGATGCGCGAGGGCGTGCTCACCGTCGTCAAGGTGCTGCCCAAGACGCCCGCGTTCCGCGGCGGCATCAAGAAGGACGATCAGATCGTTCGTATCGGCGAAGAGTCGACCGTCAACATGGACCTCAACGAGGCCGTCGGGAAGCTGCGTGGCCCCGTCGACTCGAAGGTCACCATCTCGGTCAACCGCAAGGGCTGGGAAAAGCCGCAGCAGATGATCGTCACCCGCGCGCTCATCACCATCGAATCGGTGCAGAGCAAGCTGCTGGCCTCGAACGTCGGCTACGTGCGCCTGAAGAACTTCCAGGGCAACACCACCCGCGATCTGCAGAGCTCGATCGAGGAAATGGGCGAGCAGGCGAAGAAGGGCGGCAGTGCGAACGGGCTCAAGGGCCTCGTGCTCGACCTCCGCGGCAACCCCGGTGGTCTGCTCGACCAGGCCATTCAGGTCTCTGACCTCTTCCTCTCCTCGGGCACGATCGTCTCGACGGTCGGTCTGTCGGACAAGCTGCGCGAAGAGAAGCGGGCTCACCAGGACGACGAAGACGACCTGTTCCCCATCGCGGTGCTGGTCAACGCAGGCAGCGCGTCTGCCTCGGAGATCGTCGCCGGCGCCCTGAAGAACCAGAACCGCGCCGTCATCATCGGCCGCCAGAGCTTCGGGAAGGGCTCGGTGCAGGTGCTCTACGACTTTCCCGACGAGAGCGCGCTCAAGCTCACCATCGCGAAGTACCTGACCCCCGGTGACCTGAGCATTCAGGAAGTCGGCATCACGCCCGACATTCAGCTCATTCCCACCCGCGTCACCAAGGACCGGGTCGACGTGTTTGCGCCCCGCCGCAGCATGGGCGAGGCCGACCTCGAGTCGCACTTCGCCAACCCCGCCAACGCCGGCGGCACCGCCGCCAAAAAGCGCGACGACGTGGTGGTGCGCGAGAAGCCGGTCGACACGGTGAAGTACCTCAAGGAAGAGAAGGAGAAGGTCGCCAAGGTCGATCCGAAGAAAGACCCCAAGGCGCCCGCGCCCGCCAAGAACGCGAAGGGCGTGCTGACCGACACCGAGGGCACTCCGCCCAACCACGACGAAGAGCTCGATGACCAGCTCGACGCCGAGAGCCAGGACGAGGTGAAGGAAGACTTCGAAGTGACCTTCGCCCGCGACTTCCTCCTCGCCGCGCCGCAGCTGCGCCGTGACGAGCAGCTCAAGGGTGGCAAGAACTTCGTGACCGAGAAGCGCCAGGTCGAAGACAAGCGCATTGCCGACGCCATCACCGCCCAGGGCGTCGACTGGACTGCCGGCGAGACGCCCAAGAACGTGCAGCTGGTCAGCACCCTCAAGCCCTCGTCGGACAAGAAGATCACCGCCGGAGAGACCGTGCCCCTCGAGCTGATGGTCGAGAACAAAGGTGCCGAGCCGGTCAAGCGCCTGCGCGCGTGGATCGAGTCGGACAACGGGTTTCTCGATCGCCGCGAGTTCCTCTTCGGCCAGGTCAAGCCGGGCGAGAAGAAGACCTGGACGGTCAACGTGAAGATCCCGAAGGACCTCGCCTCCCGCCGCGACGGCGTGAGCGTGAAGCTGCAGGACGACAGCGGCGTGCTCGCGGAGACCACCGCGGGCGAGTTGACGATCGTCGAGATTCCCAGGCCGCAGTTCGCGTTCACCTGGTCGATCGTCGACGACTGCGCCACCTGCAACGGCGATGGCCTGGTGCAGCGCGGTGAGACCATCTCGCTGTGGGTCGACGTCACCAACGTGGGCGCGGGCAAGGCGATCGATGCCTTCTCCAGCGTACGCAACGCCTCGGACGCCAACATCTACATCGAGAAGGGGCGGTTCAAGCTCGGCGAGATCCCCGCGGGCGAGACGCGCTCTTCGAAGTTCCAGCTCGAGGTGAAGAAGGGCTTCAAGGGCGACGAGTTCGGGCTGCGCTACGCGGTCATCGACGAGCCGCTCGAGGAGTTTGCAGCCGACAAGATCATGATCCCCGTCTCGCCCGAGGGTGCACCCAGCCCTGCGTTCGAGCCGAGCAAGACGATCTCCCGGCTCGCCGACAAGGCCGAGATCTTCGCCTCTGCCGACGGCAAGCGCTCACTGGCGCGGCTGCCCAAGGGCGCGGTGGTCACCGAGATCGCTCGCGGCGGCAACATGGCCCGCATCGAGTGGGAGAAGGACCGCTTCGTCTTCGCCAAGCTCGCCGACCTGCGCGACGCCAAGGGCCAGAAGCCCGCGGCGCCGAAAGATGCGGTGTGGAACGAGTTCCGCACCCCGGCGCAGATCTCGATGAACGTCGACCCGACCCAGGGTGGCGCGGTCGTCGACGGGGAGAAGTTCACGCTCTCGAGCGTGGTGAACGACCCGCAGCTGCTCGACGTCTTCGTGCTGGTGAACGATCAGAAGGTCTTCTTCAAGGGCGCTCAGCCGGACGACAACGGCAAGGTGAAGTTCTCCACCGAGTTCTCGCTGAAGGAAGGCAACAACCTGGTCACCGTGGTCGCCCGCGAGTCGCAGGACTACGCCAGCCGCAAGTCGGTGGTCATTCGCCGGCGCCCCGCTGCCGTCGCCCAGAAGGCCACGGAGCCGCAGCAGCAAGCCAAGCCCTGAGGCCGTGAATCACACGCCTTGGCCAGAGAGCAGAACTGGCCAAGGCGGAGCGACCAGTAATAGGGTTCGCTCCATGTCCCGTCGCGTGTGGCTCTTGCTGGGTGTGCTCTCGTCAACCTCCGCGCTCGCGGATGCGTACGACTTCCACATCTACCAACTGGGCAACCCCCAGGAAGGCCGCACCGGGGGCACCGCGGCGGCCAACGCCAACTTCCGGGCCTTCGCCCGCCGCCTGGCAGCGGGCATCACCTCGACCAACCTTTCCCCACCCGAGACGCTGGGGCACTCGGCCTTCGCCATCTCGGCTGACCTTTCGGTGATCGACTTTGGTGAGTCGCGCGACGTCGGTCACTTCCCCACGCAGAGCGCGATCTCCGGCCCCGTGCTGATGCCCGCGATTCACGTGCGCAAGGGCCTGCCCTGGAGCTTCGAGCTCGGGGTGCGCGCCGCGTGGTTCGAGAAGAGCCGCATGGGCACCGGGACGCTCGAGCTCAAGTGGGCGCTCAATGAAGGCTTCACCTACCTGCCCGACATCTGCGTGAAGGGCAGCATTACCAAGATCCTCAACAGCCGCGACTTCGACGTCACCGCGGGCGGGCTCGACCTGGGCATCGGCAAGCAGTTCGCGATCGCGGGCATGGTGACGCTCACGCCGTACGTCGGTTGGAACCTGGTCTTCGTGGGCGCCAGCACCGGCAACGTCGACTTCAACCCGAACCGCACCCTGGCCGAGGCTGATCAGCCCAACGCGCAGTACACGGACTACTACGTGTACGACTCGGTGCTCGCGGCCAACAACACCAACAACCGCTTCTACGGCGGCTTCCGCTTCATCGCGGGCGTGGTGCAGCTGGGCTTCGAGTTCAGCTACACGACCCTGGGCAGCTTCAACGACTCGAAGATCGGCACCGTCGACGCCACGTGCAAGGACCGCCAGGTCTGCATGCCCCCGGTGCTCGCCTACAACAGCACCATCGGCTTCGACTTCTAACCCGCGGGCGTCTTGAGCTGCCGGCGCAGCTCGCCGGGCTGGTTGGTGATGAGCCACTCGACGCCCAGCGCCCGCAGCCGCCGCGCCTCGTCCACGTCATCCACCGTCCACACCGCGACCTCGAGACCGAGGGCGTGCCAGCGATTCACGCGCTCCGGCGTGACCTGCGAGAAGTGCGGGTGTACCGAGGTGCGCGCCACCAGCGGCAGCCACCCCCAGGCCTGCGAGAGCCAGCCTCGATCAGGGTCGATCAGAAAGCCTCGCCGCACCTTCGGGTACGCGCGCGCGAGCCGAACCAGGCACAGCGGGTTGAAGCTCGACACGAACACCCTTTCGCCCAGCTGGCGATCGGTCAGCCGCTTGCCCACCTCGACGCTGAGGCCGTGATCGTCGGTGGTCTCGCACTTGAGCTCGACATTGATGTTCGCGTGCGCAGGCAGGGCGTCGAACACGTCATCGAGCCGCGGAATGTGGGCGGGGGGAAAACCGAGCCTGGAGCCGACGTCAGCGGTCTTGAGCTTCCACCAGGGGGTGGTGAGCACTTCCCAGCGCAGGCCGGCGAGGCGATCGAGCCACTCGTCGTGACAGACGACCAGCTCCCCGGTCGCGCAGCGCATCACGTCGAGCTCGACGCCGTCGGCCTTCTGCGCGAGCGCTCCCGAGAAGGCCTCGAGGGTGTTCTCTGGGAAATCTGCGCTGGCGCCACGATGGCCCAGGATCCGCATCGGCATGTCCCCTCACCTGCTCCCCGGACAACGAGGCGTCAAGTTGCGCGGTGCAGCCCCGTGAGGCAACGTGTCTGCATGATTCGGGTCGCTCTGCCTCGGCCAAACTTCCACAGCGCCCGTTCCGCTGCTATCGCCGGCGCTCCATGACCATCGGCTCCGGCGAGATCATCATGCTCGTCATCATCTTGCTCGTCGTCTTCTCCGCGTCGCGGATGGCGGCGCTGGGCAACGCGATCGGGCGCTTCGTGTATTCGTTCAAGAAGGCGTCCAAGGGTCACGACCTCATCGACGTCACCCCGGGCCCCAAGCTCGAGAAGGGCACCGAGGACGCCGAAGTCATCGACGCGCCCCCGAAGCACTGAGCCGCACCGCCAGCTCCCGCACCGAGAGGTGCACGTTTCGATCATTCGCCAGCTCCCGCAGATCAGCCATCGCGAGGAGCGGCACGATCTTCACCCCCACCTCGGGCGAGAGATACGGGTTGAACACCAGCGCCCGGCGTATCGCCGGCTGCATGTTCCAGCGGGCCGATCTCCAGATCTCCGCCAGCGGCTCGTGACGGGCCGGCCGGCGAGAAGCGATGCGCACCACCAACGCTTCCGTCAGCCGTGGGTTCTTGAGCACCTCGCGAATGACCGCGGCATTCGAAGCGACTGCCAGCCGGGAAAGCTCGTCGGGATCACGGGTGAGCCGCGCCCTCGACTTGAGCACTCCGAGGGGCAACGTGAAGAGCCTGGCGTCTGCGCGGGCCGCGGCGTCAGAATTGTATTCCTGCACCGGCTGGCCTTCGCTGAACACGAAGGTGACGTCGTCCTGCTCGTAGAGGGCCGCCACCTGGCGCAGGGTGGCGAGGTTGGGAAGCAAGTCGGCGTCTTCTTCGAGCGCGCGCATGAAGCCCGGCAACACCCGCATCGCCGGTTCCCACCGCTCGATGGAAAGGCGCATCACGGCCGAGAGCAGCTCGGTGGCCTGCGGGGGGTCGAGCTCGCCGAGCGCCCTGGCGGCAGCGCGCCGCAGCACTTCGTGACCACCGGCCAACGCGTCGAGCCGCCTGATGATCAGGCGAACGGCGTCGCGCTCGTCAGTCATGGCACACGCTCAGGGGTTGGCTGCAGTCGGTGCGACTGCCACCGCGCGCGCACTCACCCGCACCCGGAAGTCCTTCAGGTCGGGTGGATATTCGGTGAACGGCACCACGAAGGACGCCGCGGAGCCCGCGGGCACCACCAGCGAGCGCTTCTCGACCTTCCGGTTGAGCGCCTCGAGCGCCTCGGTGTTGTCGATCAAGAAGATCTCTTCGGGTGACGCGGGCTCGCCGGCCCAGCTCTCGCCGAAGCGCACCACCCGGTCGTCTTCGACGATCTCGGCCTTCACCACGATCTTCACCGCCGCTTCGCTGCGGTTGATCACCTCGCCGCGCACGAAGAAGACCGAGCGGCCCGCGCGCGTGTCGTAGAGCCCGTTCGAGACGTCGTTGGCCACGAAGGTCACGGAGGGCGCGAAGGTATTCTTGAGCCCCTCGAACGAGAGCGCGTCGGTCGTGAACTTCCCTTCGTTCAAGGAGGCCGAGCCGACCACCACCAGGCCCAGCACCAGCATCGCGGCGATCACCACGTTCACCACGATGCCCACCGCGGTGCGGCGGCGTGCGGGCGGCTCGGCGGGCGGGGCGGGCATCGCGGCCGCCGGAGCGCTCTGCGGCTTGCTCAGCGAGACCCGCTCGACGTTGCGTGCCGCGGGCTCGGCCTCGGCCGGAGGCAGATCGAGCAACGCCGAAGGAGCGGGCGCCGCCTCGGGCTGCGGCATGTCGAACATCGCGCGCGCCGAGGCGCCGTCCATGGATGAGTGAGACGGGGCCGCCTCTTCAGTGCCGCCGAAGAAACCATCTGCCGCCCCCATGCCGCTGCTGCTCGCAGGCGGAGAGGACGGAAACGCCGGCGCGCTGGGGAACGCCGGGTGCGGAGGAGGCGGGGGCGGAGGCGCCGCGGACAGCCCTCCCATGTCGAACGCGCTCGGCATCTGCGAGTGCTGCACGGGAGCGGGCGCGGAGAAATCGAAGGCCGGCATCGGCGGCGGAGCCACCGGGGGCGCCGGCGGCGGCCGCACCGGAGGCAGCGGTGCCAAGGGCTGCGTGGGCACGGCGAAGTTCGAGAAGTCGAATGCAGCCGCCGCGGGCGGGGGCGCGGCCGGTGAGGGCCTCGCGATCGCCGCGAAGTCGAAGGGCAACGCCGCCACCGGGGCCGCCGCGGGGGGCACGAACGCCGGCACCGCGGGCAGCGTGGGCAAGCTCGCACCCGGAGGGGTCAGCGAGCCGAAATCGAAAGGCACCGCGGTCGAAGGCGCGGGCGCCGCGGGAGGCGGGTAATGGGGCGCCGGTACCCTCCTCGTCGCCTCGACGCCGAGGGCGAAGACGCCGGGCCTGGTCACCTCCGCATCAGGGGGAGCCGCTGGAGCGCCGAACCGCGCGAACGGATCGGCAGACGCCGGGGGCGCCAACGCCGGGTTCACGCCGGTGGCCGGTTGGGCCATGTCGCGTGTCACCCGAAAGGTGTGGCTGCACTTGGTGCAGCGGACTTTCACACCCTTGTCGGTGACCTTGTCGTCCGGAATCTTGAACCGTGTCTGGCACTGCTCGCACTTGACGATCATGGGGGAGCGGCGCGCACTGTACCCCTCTTCTGAAACGAAATCGCGCGGTTGGCACCAGAGGGAACAGATGGTAGAGCCACGTCGCACTGCGTCAGGGGTCCACCGTCCATGAGTGAAGCCGAATCGACCGTTCGCGAGCCGAAGGTCATCAAGCGCTACACCAATCGAAAGCTCTACGACACAGTCGAGAGCCGGTACGTGACGCTCGACGAGATCGCCGAGATGGTGAAGCAGGGCGTCGAGGTGAAGATCGTCGACAACCGCAGCAAAGAAGACCTCACCTCGGTCACCCTCGCGCAGATCGTCTTCGAAGAAGAGAAGAAGAAGAACCAGATGCCGCTCTCGGTGCTGCGCGAGATCATCCGCCAGCCGGGCGAGCGCCTGAACGCCTTCATCCTTTCCCAGGTCAGCCCCCGCGTCGACGCCATCAAGCAGGAAGCCGGTCAGCGCATCAACACCCTGCTGGGCCGCGAGCAGTCCGAAGGCGAGCTCACCCCGGCGGCGCTGGTGCAGCAGTCGCAGAAGGTGTTCGAGACCTGGCAGGCCCGGGTCGACGAGCGGGTGAAGACGGCGGTCGAGAACGTGCTGGGGAACCTGCCGGCGCTTGGTCGCGATCTCTCCACGCTCGTGCAGCGCATCGAGCAGCTGGAACAGAAGATCGCCCAGCTCGAGCAGGAAAAGACGCCCCCGAAGAAGCGTTAACGCGCCCGCTCGATCCGCTCGGCGATCTGCTGGAGCAGGGTCGCGCCGCGGCTCCAGGGCGCATGTTCCCAGATGGTCTTGCCGTGGCTCTGGGCCTCGTCGATCTGCACGTTGAGCCCCATCGGCTCGCAGACCTTCTTCGGGAAGTACTGCTTGAGCTTCTCGACGATCTCATCGGACATCTGCGTCTTGCGATGGAGCGTGGGAACGATCTGGGTGACGCGTAGCCTGGTGTGCCCGTGTTCTTTCGAGACGCGCTCCACCGTGGCCACCATCTCCGCGCAGCCATCGAGCGCGAGGTAGGTGGTGGCGACGGGAATGACGATCTCCTCGGCTGCCAGCAGGACGTTGGTCGTGACCAGCCCGAAGGAGGGAGGCGCGTCGAACACGATCACGTCGTACAACTCGTCAGCCGGGGCGAGCACCCTGGCGAGCAGCTTGGCCCGGTCGGGGTCGGCGGCCGCGCGCGTGGGAAATTCCGCCATCTCTTTCCACGAGGGCACGAGCCAGAGGTTTTCCACCGCGGTCGGGCGGATCACCTGGTTCAACTCGATGGCCGGGTTGGTCAGCAGATCGAACACCGTGAGGCCGCCCGCGCGCACGTCGACGCCGAGCGTCTTCGCAGCGTGGCCCTGGGTATCGAGATCGACGAGCAGCACCTTCTGACGGCGCTTGCTGGCGAAGAAGGCGGCGACGTTCACCGCGAGGGTGGTCTTCCCCACCCCTCCCTTCTCGTTGATGAAGGCGATGCGTCGAGCCATTGCGGCCGGTCGCTACTTCTTCTTGTCGGCAATTTGGTCGATCTTGCCTTCGAGGGTGCCGAGGATCTTCTCGACCTCGTCGATCTTCTCGCGAAGCGTCTCGAGGTCGCCCGTCGAAGGCAGGTTCATCGCCGAGAGCGCGCTGCGAATGCTCTTGTCGACGGTGCCCTTGGCCGAGAGCCCCCGCGAAACGATCGTCTGAATGCCTGCGACGAACTTCTCGTTCGACATGAGCTGCTGCACCAACTTGCCGATGCGCTCCTCACCGGTCGCCACGAGCTTCTTCATCATCGGGTTGTCTTTCAGCATGGCGGAGGATGCTGCGTTCCACACCGCACCATGTCAATGTGACTTTCGCCGTGGTCGAAGAACTCGCCGATAAGCGTCTGGTCGTCGTGACTGGAAAGGGAGGCGTCGGTAAGTCGACGCTGGCCGCCGCACTGGCGATGCAGAGCGCGCGTGAAGGTCTGCGCACGCTGGTGTGTGAGGTGAACGCGAAGGAACGCATCAGCCAGCTGCTGGGCAGGCCCGAAGTCGGCCCCGAAGTGACCGCGCTCGATGAGAACCTGTGGGCGGTCAACGTGCGGCCCCAGGAAGCGATGCGCGAGTACGCCCTCATGATGCTCAAGTTCGAGAGCATCTACAGCGCGGTCTTCGAGAACCGGGTGGTGCGTTACTTTCTGCGCTTCATTCCCTCGCTGCAGGAGCTGGTGCTGCTGGGAAAGATCCTCTTTCACCTGCGCGAAAAGCGCCCCGACGGCCGATATCGGTTCGATCGAATCATCATCGACGCCCCCGCCACCGGCCACGCGATCACCTTCTTCTCGGTGCCCCAGGTGATCGTCGACACCGTGCCGCCGGGAGCGATGAGCCAGGACGCCACGTGGATGCGGGACCTGCTGGTCGACCCGAAGACGACCGCCGTGGTGCTGGTCTCGCTTCCCGAAGAGCTGCCGGTCAACGAGACCATCGAGCTCCATGACGCCCTCGCGTCCCGGGTGAAGATGAAGTCGGCGCTGGTGGTGCTCAACGGTTTCATCGCACCGCGCTTCGAGGCGGCCGACGTCACCGACGCGCTCCCGCAGGGGCTCAAGCAGACGGCGCGGCATCACATGGCGCGCGCCGAACTCTCGGCCGCCAGCATGGAACGACTGAAGACCCTCGGGCTCCGGGTCGTCACCGTGCCCCGCATGTTCACGCCGGAGTTCGGGCGCCAGGCCGTCGAACAGGTCGCCGCGCGATTGAAGGGCACGCCGTGAAAAATCCCATTCGCGCAGCGCTCGAGTCGAGCGACGTGGTCATCACCGTCGGCAGCGGCGGCGTGGGCAAGACCACCGTGGCCGCGGCGCTGGCGTTGCGCGCGGCGATGGAAGGCCAGGGCTCGCTGGTGTGCACCATCGACCCGGCGCGACGGCTCGCGAACGCGCTCGGGCTTCAAGCCCTGGGCAACGCGGAGACCGAGATCACCGCCGAGACGTTCGCGAGCGCCGGGTTGGCGCCCCGCGCTCCCATGCGCGCGATGATGCTCGACATGAAGCGCACCTGGGACGAGCTCATCGAGCGCCGCGCCCCACCCGACAAGCGCGAGAAGATCCTCAACAACCGCTTCTACCAGTCACTCTCGAGCGCGCTGGCCGGCAGCCAGGAATACGTGGCGATGGAGAAGTTGTGGGAGCTGCGTACCCAGCGCGACTACCCCCTCATCGTGCTCGACACCCCGCCCACCGCGCACGCGCTCGACTTCCTCGACGCGCCCAACCGCATTCTCGACTTCCTCGACAATGACGCTTCGAAGTGGCTGCTCACGCCTGCGATGGCCGCCGGCAAGTTCGGGCTCAAGCTCTTCAACCTCGGCGGCAGTTACGTCGCGAAGACCATCGCCCGCTTCACCGGCACCGAGACGCTGCAGCAGCTCGCCGACTTCATGCTCAACATCAGCGGCATGAACGAGGGCTTCCGCGAGCGCGCTCACCAGACCCGCGCGCTGCTCGAGGCCGAGAGCACCAGCTTCGTCCTGGTGACCGGGCCGATGCCCGAGCGGCTCGACGAGGCCATCTATTTTCACACGCTGCTGCAGCAGAACAAGATGAAGGTCGCCGCCATCGTGGTGAACCGGGTGCACGCGCCCGTGCCCGATGCGTTGTGGGGGGAGGTGGCACGTCTGCCTCCATCGGCGCAGGCGAAGTTCGATCAGACGCTCAAAGAAAACGACCACCTGGCCCGGCAAGACGCCCGGGGCATCGCCAAGCTGCGAGAGGCCAGTGGGTCGACGCCGCTGGTGTTGGTGCCGCGCTTCGATCTCGACGTGCACGACCTCAACGGGTTGTACGAGACCTCGCACTGGCTGTGGGGCGATCGTCACCTCGAAGTGGCAGCGCCCGGCCGCTAAGCTTCTCGAGGAACCGGCGCGGTGAGGCTGGTGTCACTGGGCCCGTCCCCTCTTCGGAAAGCGAACGAACCCGAATGCGCCTGACCAGGATGTTGCTGATCGCCGTCGTTGCCACGGGCTGTGTCACCACCACCGGCGCCTCCACCACCTTCCCCAGGGGACAGGAAGTGAAGTTCGACGAGGTGGTCATCACCGGCGACCTCGAGCTCGAGAAGCTCAACGACGAGGAACTCTTCGCCGCGGGCACCTCGTTTTACGCCGCCGAGGACTACACCCAGGCCGCGCGGTACTTCGGGCGCATCTGCGATTTTCACCCGCAGTCGAAGCACTACCGCCCCGCCCTCTACAACGCGGGCCTCGCGCTCGAAAAGCTGAAGGCCTGGGAAGACGCGTGGGTGCGCTTCTCGGTGCTCTCCGACCCCAAGGGGAATGGCGACAAGCTCGACTCCGCGTTCCGGGTGGCTGAGTGCGCGTACCACATGGAGCACTACGCAGACGCCATCGAGGTGCTGCGGGTGATCGCCGATCGCAGCGACGTGTCGCCTGACAAGCGCATCGAGGCCCGCACCCAGCAGGGCGTGTGTGAGCTCGAGAGCGATCAGAAAGACGCGGCCGAGACCACCCTGCGCAGCGTGCTCACCTTCTGGAATTCCCTGCCCGATAAGGATTTAGTCGACGACTACTTCCCCGGCCAGGCCCAGTTCTTCATCGGGGAAATCTTCCGCCTGCACTACGAGGCCGTCGAGCTCGATGGCAACAAGAGCACCGCGAAGCTCGCTGAAGACCTCGAGTACAAGTCGGAGCTGCTGCTCTCGTCGCAGGGGCACTACCTGCGCGCCATTCGCATCGGCAACGGCTACTGGGCCACGGCCGCCGGCAATCGCATCGGTGGGCTGTACGAGAACATGTACGACCACATGATCCACGCGCCGGCGCCCGCTGAACTCGGGGCCTCGGAGCAGGAGATCTACCGGGTCGAGCTGCGCAAGAAGATCCGCGTGCTGATCGGCAAGGCCATCACCGTCTACGAGCGCACCCTGGAAGCGGCCGAACGCATCGGTGCTTCGAGCCCCTTCGTGCAGCAGACGCGGGAGAGCCTGCAACGCATGAAGGATCTGTTGCTGGCTGAAGCGAAGGCCGAGGAAGACGAGAAGGCGGTCACAGTTCCGCCGGGGTCCTAAGCTCGGCGGCTTGTTGGAGCCGCTCTACACCGCAGCTGAGCTCGCAGAGGTGCAGGCGTACCACGCGCCCATCTACACCTCCGCGCTGGTGGATCTGATCGTCTGGCCGCTGCTGCTGATCGGCACGGCGCGCTTTCTCACCCGCCCCTTTCACGCGCTGGCCTCCCGCTGGGCCAAACGGGTGAAGGTGCCTGCGCTCGACCGCGTGTGGCACGGGCCGGAATGGGCCGAGACGATCTTTTTCGCCCTGCTCTTCTTCGGCTTCTTCGTCGCGGTGAACGTGCCCGTCGACATCTGGTTCGGCTACGTGCGCGAGCACCAGTTCGGGCTGTCGAACGAGTCGTTCGGTGCGTTCCTGTTCGACGGCCTCAAGCACCAGGTGGTGCTGATCATCTCGGTGACGGCGCTCGCTTTCGGACTGTTCGGCCTGGCGCGGCGCACGAAGCACTGGTGGTGGTTGGTGGGCATCGCGACGTCGATGGCGTTGGTGGTCTCCACCGCGGTCGACCCGTATCGATCGCGGCTCTACGTCGATCAGACGTCGCTGGCTGAAGGCTCGTTGCGCAAGCGGCTCACGCTGATGCTCGACGGCGCCTCGATCCCCTTCTCGGACATCTTCGTCGTTCACACCGGGGCCAAGAGCGTTCGGGTTCAGGCCGCGTTCGCCGGCACCGGGCCGACACGCTCGATCCTGCTCTCGGACACGCTGATCGACACCATGACGGAAGACGAAGTGGTCGCGGCGGTCGCCCACGAGGCGGGGCACGTGAGCGAGTCGCGCTGGCCGGGCCGCGTGCTCTCTCCGCTCGCGGTGTTCGCGCTGATGTTCTTTTTGGAATGGCTGTTTCGACGATCGAAGCAGCGCCAGTGGTTCGGCATCACGACCCGGGGCGACGTTCGGGTTTTGCCGTTGTTGGTGCTGACCTTCGACCTGGTGGTGACCCTTTTGACGCCGCTCTCGGCTTCGCTCTCACGGGGGCGAGAGCTGGCCGCCGATCAGTTCGCCGTGCGGCTCACGGGAGATGGAGCGTCACTGGTGTCCTTGCTGGTCAAGCTCGGGCACATCAACAAGGACGATCCAGATCCCCCGCGGTGGTACGTGCTGTCGGGCGTCTCACACCCGACGATTTCTCAGCGCGTCGAGGCGATTCAGAAGAACGCGACGCCGCCGCCGATCACGCCGGTCAACGCAGGCACCTCGGAGCAGCAGGCACCCGGCGTCATCCGGTAACGGACCTCGGCTTCGAGAAAGAAGGTCTTGCCGATGAAGACGTCGAGGCCACCGGCGCCCGCGAAGCCGAACGAGAACTTGCCTGGGTTCGCGTAGTTCTCATTGCCGCTGAAGGAGACCGAGGCGTACGGCTTGACCGGTGAATGCGGGAAGAGCGAGAGCTTCACCCCGAGCATGTCCCAGGTGCGGCCGCCCTTGCGGAACTCGAGGTCGCTGCGCAGCGAGAGCCACCGCGTCAAGCGCACTTCGAGTCCTGGCGAATGAGCAAACGCAGTGGCGTCGAAGTCGAGCGCACCGTCACCTGAGATCGAAGGGTTCGTCGAGACGCCCGGCATGTACTTGATGGCCAGAAACCCCGGCCGATCATCAGGCGGAGGAGCGACTCGCTGCTGCACCACCGGCGCAGACTGCGCGTAAATCATCGGGGGCGGCGCGTACACGACCTGTGGCTGCTGGGTGTAATACGCGACCGGCGGAAGCGGCTGCGCATAGACCACGGGCGGGGGGCAGTTGCTGCGCTTCGAGAACCCGAAGAACACGCTGCCGAGCTGAATTCCGACACCACCGCCCGCGCGGCAATGGGCCAGCGCCGGGGTAGCGACTCCAACGATGGACAACACCGCGATCAGGCGAACGAGACGCTTCATCGTGCCCTCCTGAATGCATCAGTTGCCGGAGGTCACGAAAGTGATCTGCGTCTCGTTCGCCTTTCATTTTCGGGGCGATTTACCGGGTGTAGAGCCGCACCAGCGCCCGGGCGCGGGCCTGGACGGAGCTGGGAATTCGCGCCGCCACCTCGAGGTCTTGCAGGCCGCCGAGGTCTCCCTGTTTGCAGCGAAGTTCGCCCCGATTGACGCGCGCCAGCACGGTGTTGGCGTCCATCGTCAGGGCGCTGTCGTAGGCGGCCAGCGCCTCTGACAACTTTCCCTGCTGGTGGAGCACCGAGCCCAACGCCGCCTGCAGGCGCGCGTCGTGAGGGCTGAGCACCGTCAGCCCGTTGAAGACGACGACGGCTCCGTCGAGGTCGCCGGCGTCGACGAGGTCGAAGCCTTGCGAGGTGATCGCCTGGATTTGGTCTGAGGTGAAGCCGAACTCTTGAGCGGGCGTGAGCATGGTGGGGTCCTCAACGCATGTTGCGGACGGAGTTCATCGCGATGTCCGAGTACATCTTCGAGATGTTCTGCATCGCGGTCATGAGCTGGTTCATGAGCGCAGTCATCTGCTGCATGCGCCGCGACATCTGGTTGATCTTGGTCTCGAGCTGCTTGAGCACCGCTGGGTCGTCGGTCTTCCCCATCAGCATCGTGAGGCGATCGGTCTCGGCCTCAGCCCAGCCGATCATGTTGTTCATGTTCTCCGAAGCGCCCTCCATACCCGCGAACTGAGACGGAGCGGGCTTGGGCAGCGATTTCTCTGCCTCATCCATGATCGCCTTCGCGGCGAGCTTCTTGGGGTCGGTCTCGGTTGTGGTGGCTGCAGCGCCATTCGCGGCGGCACCACTCGAAGGGGCGTTCGTCGCCGCGGTCTGAGCCGGTGTCTGAACTGTGTGCTCGGCCTTGATGTCCGCGCGCGCACTGTCCTTCATGTCTTTCAGCTGAGCCTTGAGGCCGCTGATGAAGTTCTTTACGTCGTGAAGGCCGATGAGATTGTCGTCCTTCTTGAGCGCGGAAAGAATCTCGCCATGGTCATTGAGCCACTTGGCCGCGGCACGCAGCTCCTTGTTGGGCTGATTCGTGTCGTTCACGAGCGCGAGAATGTCGTCCATCGTGATCTTGTCGTCGTTTCGCCAGCCGACGTTCTTGTCGATGAGGTGGAACATTTCTTCGAGGCCCGAGCACGATTCGAGCTGTTCTTTGAGCTTCGCGTAGTCGGGGTTTTCCATCGCGCGCTCCTCACTGAGCTGCTCGATCTCTTTGTGCGTCAGCGGCTTGGTCTCCTCACGAGCGCCATCGGTCGGGCTCGAGCTCGCGGACTGATGGGACGGGTCGGCCGCCGCAACAGAGTTCGATTGAGACTGGTTCGTCGTGGCGACGTCATCTGCATTGAGGGCTGCGTGGTCGACGAATGCGGCGCTGGTGTGACTGATGGTGGTCATGTGCTTGCTCCTCGGAATGGGCGAAATGCCCGTTGGTGGAGGCGGCACTTCGCAGGGTGCGTGCCAGACCGACTCCCTCGCTGTTTCGCGTGGTTGCGAGTCGATGACAGTCCGCAGTTCGAGACGTAGGGTCCGCCCGCGATGCGCGCTCTCGGACTCGATCTCGGCACCAAGACCATCGGCCTCGCGGTCTCGGACGAGCTCGGCATCACCGCCCAGGGCCTCCCCACGCTCGAGCGCCGGGGCCCCCGGAAGGATCTCGAAGCGTTGGCCGAGCGTGTCGCCGAATTCTCGATCGATCGCTTCGTGATCGGCCTCCCGCTCAACATGGACGGAAGCGAAGGCCCTCGCGCCGACTTCACTCGCAAGTTCGGAACGAGCCTCGAGCAAGTGACGAAGCTGCCCGTCATCTACTGGGACGAACGCCTGACCAGCGTCGCCGCGCACCGCTCTCTGAGCGAAATGGACGCGTCCCCCAAGAAGCGGAAACAAGTGATCGACCAGGTCGCAGCGGTGCTGATCCTTCAGGGATGGCTCGACTCACAGCGGCCCCCTGTGTCCGGCCACGGAGACGACTCCGCGGACTGAACCCGCCGGAATCACGCCGTACGCTGCTGGCCGCTCAAATGCACATGCGCCCTCCACACCCTTGGAGGTCGTATGAGTCTGGACGGAATCAGCAACAAGCTCGGCGTCGGCGCACTCGAAGGCCCCGAGGTCGACCTGCGCGCCGCGGCTCGCGACCTCAACAAACCAACGAAGAAGTACGAAGAGAACGCGGTCAGCAGCTTCGTTCGGGGTGCGGGCTCGAGCGAAGGCCCCTCCGCTGAACAGGCCTGGGATCTCTTCAGGGCCATCGGCGAGCTCTTCGACGGCAAGCAACATGCGCCGCAAGGCAACGGTCCCGAGGCCGCCAACAAGTTCGACCTGGGCGCGATCTTGAGCTCCATCTTCGACTTCGCGGGCAAGGAGGCGCAGAAGGCCGGCGCGCTCCCGCCGAAGCAGGAAACCAACGTGAAGGGCCAGGAGCGCGTCGAAGTCTCAGGCGAGCTCGGCGACGAGCACTTCAAGGCCAAAGGCCGCGCGGCGGCCGAGGCCCACGCGCGGGCGAATACCTTCAGCGAGACCTTCATCGACGGCACCGGGGTCGGCGTGCGCGGCGGCGCCGAAGCGAGCGCAGGCGTATCGGCCGAAGCCGAAGGCAGCATCAAGACGGACATCGGTTCCCTCAGCGGCCACGCCCACGTCTCAGCGGAGGTCTACGCACGCATCTACGGCGAAGCGCGGGCCGGCCCTGACGGGATCAGCGCCGCCGCGAAAGCGGAGGTCGGCGCCATGGCAAAAGCAGACGCCGATACCAACCTGGAGATCGGTGGTGGATGGGTGACTGGGCACGCGGACGCGCGCGCCGAAGCGGGAGCAGGCGGCAAAGCGAACGCGCGAGCGGCCGTATCGTTCGACCCACCTGAGGCCGTCATCAACGCCAAGGCCGAGTCCTTTGCTGGAGCGCGCGCCGGCTACTCCGCGAAAGGAGGCGTCGCGGGCATCGGCTACGGCGTGGAAGCCGAAGTCTGGGCGGGGGCGGGCGCGAAAGCCGAGATCAACGGCGGCCTCGACAAGAACGGAAAGTTCAACATCGAGTTCTCCCTCGGCATCGCGGCAGGCGTCGGCTGCATGGTGAAGTTCAAGCTCGAGTTCGACACCAAGGCCTTCGCGAAGGTGGCGGCGGACGTCATCGGCTTTGCCGCGGACATCGTCGGAGACATCTTCGGCGCCGTCGCGGGGCTCTTCGATGGTGGCAGCGGCGGCGGCAAACACGCAGGCAAGGCCCTCGCCGCGGCGATCAAGCAGGTGGCGCCAGTCATCGCGGAATACGCCGCGAAGGCTGCCAAGAAAGAGGTCGAGTCCGGAAACTTCGGAGCCAGCCCCACTTCGAAGGCGGCGGGCCACGACGCAGAGAGCGACCACGGACCTACCGGGAAGCGCGACCCCGGCTTCAGCGCCGAGCAGCACGGCACTCTCCTCAAAGGATCACTGTCATGAACATTCAGCCCCTGCTGGTCGAAGCCGAGCGGTACCTCACCGAGAAAGACGTCGATCGCGCTGCCGAGCTGTACGTACGTGCGCAGGAGCAGTGTGCAGGTCGCTCACCGATGCCGCTCATCGGACTCGCGCGCATCGCGATCCTGATGCAGCGATTCGACGACGCGCGGCAGTTGCTCACCGGCGTGCAGACTCTCTTCCCGAGCTGCGCGGAAGCGCTCACGTTCATGGGCGTGGTCGAAGAAGCCGCAGGCCGAATGGATGAAGCGGGCGCGCTGCACACCCGCGCGCTGGCCCTCGACCCCACGCTCGCGGTCGCGCACGTCAACCTCGGCCGAATCTGGGCCCTGCTTCAGCGGTGGGAACTCTCGGCGGCCAGCTACACCCTCGCGATTCAGCATGGAGCGCACGACGTCGCGGTGAAGGTGCAGCTCGGGACGGCGCTGTTCCGTGCGAGGCGTGCGCCCGAAGCCCTCAAGGTGCTCTCGCTGACGGTGCAGGCCCACCCGAAACACCTCGACGCGATCCTCACCTTGGCCGACGTGTTGGTGGAAACCGGCGCGCTGCACCTCGCGGCTGAGTTGCTCGACAACGCCATTCCCCGGTTGCCGAACGCAGCCCTGATCGCCTCGCGCCGCGCCGCGATCGCGCTGCGCATGAAGGACCTGGAAGCCGCGCGCCGCGAGGCCTGGCGTCACACGATGCTCTCTCCGAGAGACGAAGAGGCGTGGCTCTTCGCGGCCGTCATCGACACCATGCAGCTCAACTTCGGCAGCGCCGAGAAGGCGCTCAAGAAGGTGCTGCGCCTCAACCCGGAGAACGCGCGCGCTCACTACCATCTGGGTGGACTCTTCGACGCGGTGAAGGACAAGGCCGCCGCCAAGAAGTCGTACCGCGCTGCGATAGCCTGCGACTCGCTCGCGTGGGAGCCGCTCAACAACCTCGCCATCATGTTGCTCGAGGAAGGCACTCCGGCCTCGCTCGCCGAAGCGCGCACGCTGCTCGATCGCGCCATCCGCCTCGGGACCAGGGGGGACGCGATTCTCGTTCGCTACAACCTCGCGCTCGCTTGCTACCGGCTCGGAGACCTGGTCGGCACCCGGCGCGCAGCGCAGGAACTCCTCAAGCTCGCGCCCATCGATCACCCCATGGCTGCCGAGGCGCACCGCGTTCTCAAGATCGCGGCGTGATCAACTCGTAGACCTTCACGCGAGCGGCGTGCCGCAGCTCGAACCGGGCGCCGCGGTAGTCCACGTGGCTCTCGTCGACTCGCGTGACTTCCAGCTTTCCACCCTCGAACAACGCCAGCCATCGGGGTGATGCGGTACCCAGCGCTTGCTCGTATCCGTCGTACCGGCGGCGCAACTGCTGCTCGAAGGGGCGCCCCGAAAAGTAGCTGATCGTCAGATCGTCGAACCCCCAGGGGTCTTCGTCGACGACGAGGAGGCCTTCAGGGTGCTGCGCAAGCCAGTCCGTCGTCAGCCTGAGCTCGGGCTCCAAGCGTGAGGTGGCTGCGATCGAACGCAGCGTGAACGACCAGCGAGAGCCTGGCTCGAAACAATACGCGCCGAGCCCGATGCACCACGCAGCGGCCAACCCAATCGCGCTCCAGGCAAACCGGGGACGCTGCGCGGCGAGGGCGGCGCCAGCGAAGGGAAGCAGCAACAACACCTCTTTCATCGTGAAGCGCGCCAACGGAGCGAAGCTCGACATCACGGCGCCGCGCACCGTGTAGAGCAGCGAAGGTACGACGACGAGCGCGACCACCCAACGAAGCTCGGGTTGCTCCTTCCACGACCGTCGCAGCGCGACGCAGCCGGGACCCGCCACCACCGGAAACAACGTGAGTGCCGCGGCGCCTGGCCAGAACGAGAGGCAGATGAGCCGATAGACGGCCTCGCCCCAATGGGCGGCCTCCGCTGGCCACCACGACCGATGAAACTGGTCGATGAACCGAATCGGGTAGAGGGCATCGCCCTCGCCCACCTGGTTGCCGATGAGCCACGCGACCGCGAACACCGAGGCACTGGCGCCGAAGGTGACCGCCTTGTTGGCACTCCTTGAGCGCCAGAACTCGGCGATCACGAGCAGCGGCACCAGCAGCCACGAGTCGTAACGGGTAGCGCACGCGAGGTTCAGCATCAGCGCCGCGGTCCAGCGCCTCTCCGAGTCGAAGAGCGTCACGGCGCTCATCACGAAAAGCAGGTTCAAAGCCTCGCTCGCTGAAGTGGTCGAGCACTGAATGTGAAGCCCCCAGAACGCGAAGCCCAGCACGGCAAAGGTCGCGGCTCGTTCTCCAAAGCGTCGCGCGGTCAAGGTGCAGAGCGGCCACGCCGTGAGAGCACCGGCGATGAGGCTGACGAGGCGCCCCGCGTGGAGCAGCGAAGGCCAAAGCACTTCCGCGAGCGCGAGCAGGTAGAGGTGGAGCGGACCAAACTGCATCCCTCCATCAAAAAAATGGGTGATCACGTGCGGCGAGCTGAGCCAGCGGTGAGCGAGCCAGGTGCGCGCGATGGCGTCGCCCCCGAGGTTTTCGTTGAGGAAAAACGCGATCAGCCGCGGCGCGAGCACCGCCAGCGCCAACCAGCCTCCGCGTTTCATCCCTCGCGTCCGTTGTCGGCCAGCGCGCCCCGCAGCGAACGAAGCGCGGCACGCACGTGTTCCGATCGTTCAGCCGGTGAAGGCGTGCCTGACGGGTGCTCCTCATCGGCCACGCCCGCCCGTTCGACATGCGCGATGCGCTTGAGGATGCGCTCATCGAGCACCGCGGCCTGGTGCCCCGAACCCGTACCGAGCGCGTGACCGAGCTCGAGATGAGCGCGATAGAGGTCGAGCGCGTCGAGGAACGAGAGATCTCCGACCTCGGTCAGCAACCGGGTCGCCTCGGCCATGTCTTCCTCTGCTGCCGACAGATCGCCCAGCAGCGCGAGCGCCGCGGCCCGAACGCCCAGCGCGAGGCCCGTGTAGCGAAGGTCACCGACCTCGCGAAGCACGTCGATCGCCTCAGGCACCCGGCGCATCGCGTCGTCGTACTCGCCGTACTGGAGGTGCAGCGAAGCGAGCGCCAACAGCGTCGCACCTTCGAACCGGCGAGCGCCGACATCGCGGAGGATCTCGAGCGCACTCTCGTAGTGGGCCAGTGCTTGCCCGGGCTGTTCGAGCTCGGCGGCGAGATCGCCGAGGTTGATGTGGCTGATGCCCTCGGATCTGCGGCTGCCCAGCTCGCGATGAATGGCGAGCGCCGCCTGATAGTTCGCGCGCGCGGCCTTCAGCAGGCCCATGTGCTGTTGGAGCACCCCGAGGTTCGCCAGCGTGATGCCCTCGTAGCGGCGATCTTTCGCGGCGCGATGAATCTCGAGCGCGTGGTTGTAGGTCTCGAGCGCAACGCCGCCTTCGCCGACCTCCTGTTGAAGGGTTCCGATGTTGCTGACGGCGCGCCCTTCCATTCGCAGGTCACCGGCGGCGCGCAGCAACCCCAGCGCGCCCTCGAAGCGCTGACGCGATTCGCCGCGCAGGCCCTTCTGCCGATCGACCATCCCGCGGATCAACATGATGCGACCGAGCGCAGCCTTGTCTGCGGAAGCTTCAGCCAGTTCTTCCGCCTCGAGCAGATCGCTCTCTGCGTCGAGCGCGCGACCCCGGGCCAGGCGGGCGCGACTGCGGGTCTCCAGCGCCGCGGCGCGGGGGCCTGGCTCGACGAGGTGCTCAATCAGCGCATCCAACATCTGGAGGTGGACGCCGAAGGGACCGCGCATCGTCAACAGCGGGTCGAGCGAGAGCACCGCGTTGAGCGCGACCGAGGGCTGCTTCGCTTCCAGCGAGCGTTGAAAGACCGCGTTCAGATTTTCCCGCTCGAGGTCGAGCTCGTCGAGGTTTGCCTTGCCCGACTCTGCGGCGGCGGCGAGCTTGCTTCCGAGCTTCAGGTAGTAGGCGGAATGGCGCGCGAGCGTGTGCTCGTACTCGGGGCGACTCTGCAGCTTCTCCTTCGCGTACTCACGAATGCTCTCGTAGAGGCCGAAGCGGGTCTGCCGCTCATCGCCGCTGGGGAAATACGCGCGCACGAGCGACTTCGTGCGCAGCGTCATCAAGGCCTCGAGCGCCGCGCCCTCTGTGCCGCCCGGCAACGTGACCACCTCGTCGACGGCCTCCGCCGAGAGCCCGCCGCGAAACGCCGAGAGCTGAGCGAGCGTGGACGCTTCGGTGGGCGAGAGGTTGTTCCAGGACCAGTCGATCGCGCCGCGCAGGGTGGCCTGGCGATCGACGGTGCCCTTGCGATCGACCAACACTTCGAAGCGCCGGGGCAGCCGCTGCACCAGCTGTGTCGGGCTGAGCAGCGACATCCGGCTGGCCGCCAGTTCGATCGCGAGCGGCATGCCGTCGAGCTGTCTGACGATCTCGGCGATCGCCACCATCTCGGTGTCCGACGGTTTCCAGCCGGGCCGCGCGGTCCGCGAACGCTCGATGAAGAGCTCCACGGCCTCGGCGGTGTGGGCGTCACGGGCCTCGCGAGGCATGCGCAACGGCGGCACTTCGAAGACGGTCTCGTCGGCGACTCGCAGCAGCTCGCGGGAGGTCACGACGAAACGGGCCTGAGGCGCGACCGCCAGCCAGGCGCCGAGCGTGGCGGGGGCCGCGCTGACCACCTGTTCGAAGTTGTCGAGCACGACCAGGGTCTCTCCACGAGCCAGCAGCGCGTGGCCGAGTTGCTTGACCGGATCGTTCGGCATCAGCGGTACGCCGAGCGCGCGCGCGACCGCTGCGCACACGCCGTCGCGATCATTCGCGTCGGTCAGATCGCAGAACCAGACGCCGCCGCGGCGACGGCCCTTCTCGTTGACCGCCTGAAAGTGCGTGACCAGCTGCGAGCCGAACTGCAGCGAGAGGCGGGTCTTCCCCGTGCCGCCGGGGCCGAGCAGGGTCAACAGCCGCGCGCCCTGGCGGAAGAGCTGATGAAGATCGGCGAGCTCGGCGACGCGCCCGATGAAGCTCGTCGCCTGCTTGCCGATGTTGGTGGGCCGGCCGGCGACCTGCGTCAGCAGCTCCTTGAGCTGGGCCAGCGACTTCTCGTCGCTGCCTTCCTTTTGCTCCGGGGCGATCCGGCTCGGCCGGGGGCGCACGTGGTTGCTGGTGCGGCTGGGAGACTCCGCCACGGTCTCCTTCACGTTCGACTCGAGCTCAGTGGCTTCGGCGCTCTCGAGCGGCGCTTCGCTTTCGACAGACGAGTCGAAGCCGGGCACGTCGTCGTACTCGTGCAGCCACTTGGCGATGTCGGGGGGAGGGAGCCCGGCGAGCACCGTGGCGAGCGCCTCACGGAACGCCTCGGCGGTGGGGTACCGATCGCGCGCTTCCTTGCGCAGCGCCTTCATCACCACCCGGTCGAGCGACTCGGGCACGTCGTCACGCAGTGACGAGGGCGTCGGCACCTGCGCGTCGCGCACCAGCTTGAGGGTGGCCGCGTCGGTCTTGCCGCGAAACAGATAGCGGGCGCAGATCATCTCCCAGAGCACGATGCCCAGCGCGAAGACGTCGGTGCGCGGGTCGACGGGCTTCGCGTGCGCCTGCTCCGGAGCCATGTACGGGAACTTGCCCTTGAGGATCCCGGTGCCGGTGTGAACCGACTTGTTGGCGGCCTTGGCGACGCCGAAGTCGATCAGCTTCACCTCGCCGTTGCGCCCGATGAGGATGTTGTGGGGCGAGACGTCACGATGAACGATGTGCAGCGAGCGGCCCTGCGCGTCGGTCGCCCCATGGGCGTGCGAGAGCCCGCGGGCGATCTCGACGGCGATGCCCAGGGCCACCTCGAGCGGCACGTGGTGGCTCATCTCCCGGGCGCGCTTGAGGAGCTCGCGCAGGTCCTTGCCTGCCACGAGCTCCATCGAGACGAACCACGTTCCCTCGACTTCGCCGAGTTCGTGAATGCGGGCGATGTTGGGGTGAATGAGGCGCGACGCGATGCGCGTCTCGTCGAGGAACAGCCGGAGGAAGCGGGGGTTCTCGGTGAGGTGCGGAAGAATTCTCTTCAGCACGAGCTCATCGGTCCCGTCGTTGGGGCGCGCGAGAAAGACCTCTCCCATGCCACCCGCCCCGAGGCGCTTGACCAGCGTGTAGCGACCAAAGGCCTCGGGCATCGGGGCTGGAAGTTACAGCGAATAGGCCGATTTTACGGGGTTTTTGATCTTTCTCAGCAAGGTGTCAGCGGGAACCGGTCAACCGCGCAACTCTGCTGAACTCCATGCGACAATGTAAGTGACATGCCCATCGATCCCAAGGTCCGCGTTGGTGCCCCGACCATCCGTCCGGCTGTGACCACTCCGACCGCGCCGATCAAGCCGCAGGTCTCGACGCCCGCGCCGGTGGCGCAGCCTTCGGGGTTCACGAACACCAGTGCGTTCGAGGGGCGATCCATCGCGACCCCGCGCCGCGACGGCATTCCTGATGACAGCATTGGGCGCCGCACCAAGGGCGGCATCGCGGACGACGGCATCGGTCGCAAGAAGGCCGGCGGGATCGCTGACGACGGCATCGGCCGCACCACCAAGGGTGGCATCGCCGACGACGGCATCGGCCGCACCACCAAGGGCGGCATCGCCGACGACGGCATCGGGCGCACCACCACCGGCGGCATCGCCGACGACGGCATCGGGCGCACCAAGAAGGGCGGCATCGCGGACGACGGCATCGGGCGCACCAAGAAGGGCGGCATCGCGGACGACGGCATCGGCAGCTACCAGGCGTCGGTCGACTCGCTGGTCGGGCGCGACGACACCGCCGACAGCCTCGCGCTGCGCAACGCGATCTTCGATCGCCTCGAGACCCCCACCTTCCTGAAGGGTTCGGCGGCGGTTCCGGCGCAGGTCGCCGCGTATGCGAAGTCGATCGGTCTTTCGAAGACGCAGCTCGGTCAGGTCGACACGATTTTGCGGGGCAGCACCAAAGAGACCGCCACGCTGATGGGCGCCCTGCTCGAGAAAGGCAAAGAGGTGCTGAGCGCCGCCGACAGCACGGGTGGTACCACGTTGGCGAATCTCGCCCGCCTCGCAGGGCAGTCGCTCAACCCGAAGATCGCCGGAGACACCACCAAGGCCGAAGTCCTCGCCTCGTGCCTGCGCGACATCGTCAACCCGAACCGGATCGATCAGGGCGACGCCCCGACGTGCACCGTGACCTCGATGCAGTTCGAGCTCGTGGCCGATGAGCCGGCTGAATACGCGCGCATCATCGCCGACCTCAGCGGGCCCAGCGCCAGCTCGAAGATGCGCGGCGGCGCGATGCTTGAGCTGGAGTCAGGCGACGCGGGCGCGCGTGATGGTCGGTCGGTCAGCGACGCCATTTTCCAGACCGCGGCCATGGAGTTCGGCAACGGCCGCGACGCTCAGTTCGATCCGTACGCGGGCAAGTCGGTGAACAGCGCCACAGGCGCCGAGCAGCGCGGTCTGAAGCCGGCCCAGCAGACGCAGGTGCTCCGCCAGCTGTTCGGCGTGAACTACACCTCGAAGAACTTCTTGACCGAAGCCGAAGGCGCGAAGGCGCTCGAGAAGCTGAAGGGCTACGACACGCGCGGGGCGCAGAATCGACCGGTCATCCTCCAGCTCGACCAGGGTGATTTCAACCACGCCGTCACGTTCGAGCGCGTTCAGGACTCGCGGGTCTACTTCCGCGACCCGTACGGCGTGCTCCGTTCGATGCCCGAGACCCAGTTCCCGAAGGTCGTGATGGCCGTCAACGCGCCGCGCGATCTGAACATCATCTGAGTCGGAACCCCTCGCGCTTCGTGCAGGGTCACTCGGGTGACGTGGCTTTCTTGATGTTGCGGATACTGCCATAGAAGCACCTGCACCTCCCAAGACCGCATTGGTCTGCACGGATGCGATGGCATGTCCGTTCGATTCTCATCTTTAGGGCGGCTTCCGCAACATCGCGGCGGAACCGCCATCACCGCGCCCCCCAAGGCGGTAGCATGACCTCGCGTGCGCCTCTCACTCCTCGCCCTCGTCATCGGTCTCGTCGGCTGCCGCTCCTCGAGTGGAGCTGACGCCGCGCTCGCGGTCAGCGCTTCGCCCGATTGGCTCGAGGGCCGCCTTCCGGCTGACTCCGAAGCACCCCGCGATGGCGGCACGCTGGTGGTTCGCGTGATGAGTGAGCCGGGTTGCCTGAACCAGCTGGCCGACGGTTGCCGTGACGGGTGGGTCGCGCGCATGACGAATCGGCTGGTGACGCAGACCCTGCTCTCCGCGTCGCCCAGCGAGTCGGCGCTCAAGCCGGAGCTCGCCTCGGAGTGGACGGAGAGCGCCGATCACACCGTGAGCAACTTCACGCTCCGCCAGGGGCTCACCTTCTCGGACGGTTCGGCCTTCACCTCGGCAGACGTCATCGCGACGCTCGATGCAGTGATGGATTCCAAACGCGAGACGGGCGCGTTGCGCGGCGAAATCTCAGCGCTGGCCAGTTGGAAGGCGCTCGACGCCGAACACGTGCAGCTCACCTGGAGCAAGCCCTCGCCCTTCGCGCTTCGAGCCCTGGCCCGGCTGCCGATTCTGAGCGCAAAGGAGCTCGCCGGTGACTGGAAGAACATTCAGCCGATCGGCACCGGGCCTTTCATGATCGCGAAATGGGAGCGTGGACAGTCGCTCACGCTGACCCGCAGGCCGGGCGGCGCCGCGTACCTCGACACCATCGTCTTTCGCTTCGTGAAAGATCACACGGCCGCCGGTGCCATGTTCGAACGCGGCGAGTTCGACCTGATGACGAACATCACGCCCGCGTTCTGGAAGAGCCTCGAGAGTCCAGCCCCCGCGAGCACCTGGGCGAAGCGCGACTGGAACCGCATCAAGAGCCTCGACAACAGCTACTCGTACATCGCGTGGAACGAAGCGCGGCCCTTCTTCGCCGACGTGAGAGTTCGCCGCGCCCTCGCCCACCTCTACGACGCGAAGCTGATCACGAAGATCGTCGACCTCGAGCTCGAGCTGCCGACCACCTGCCCCTATTTGAGAACGGGCGATTCCTGCGACCGCACCGTTCAGCCCCTTCCCTTCTCGCCCGAGACCGCGCGCGCGCTGCTGGCCGACGCCGGTTTCAAAGACACCGACGACGACGGCGTGCTCGAGCGCGATGGTGTTCCCCTTCGCTTCAGCTTCCTGCTGCCCTCCACCCAGGTGCGGCTGGGGAAGCTCGTGCCCATGCTGCAGGAGCAGCTCAAGCCCGTGGGCATCGACGTGCAGCTCGAGAAGGTCGAGACCTCTTCACTCTCCGCGCGCGTCGCCAAGCGGGACTTCGACGTGGTGAGCCGATTGTGGACCGAGTTCGATCGCGAGCAAAACCTCTTCCCCATGTTCCACTCGAGTCAGATCGATGGCGGCTCGAACTGGATCGGCTA
Source organism: Archangium sp. (assembly GCA_043758715.1). Taxonomy (GTDB): domain Bacteria; phylum Myxococcota; class Myxococcia; order Myxococcales; family Myxococcaceae; genus Archangium_A. Next base: position 8,931 of record JAYVNA010000327.1, on the reverse strand, counting down.
CGCCAACCCCGAGGTAGACCGGTTGATCGAGCAGGTGCGCGCCGAGTTCGATGACGCCAGGCGCCACCAGCTCGAACAAAGGCTGCACTCCCAGCTTTATGCGGACCAGCCCTATCTCTTCATGACTTCTCGGCAATCGCTCGACGCTTCCAGGAAGCGCGTGCACGGTTTGCAGCCGTCAGTCCTCTGGTACGACCTTCGGGCAGTGTGGGTGTCAAACTGACGTAGTCAGCGGTTGATTACCTCTGCAAAGCTTCACTCAGTTCCTCGCCCCGTTCAGTACCCCGCGGTCCCAACCCGCGGCGGGGGAGACCGAATCACTTCGGCACAAGGGCAAGGGACCCACCTCACATGAGCTCCACCAGCAGCTGGTCATCCAAAATCGCCGCGCTCCAGGATCAACGCGAGTACCAAACGCTCAATTGGGAAGGCAGCTTCGACGACTACCTCGAGCTCGTTCGCAAGAACCCCCGCGTCACGCGCACCGCCTATCAGCGCGTGTACGACATGATTCTGAGCCACGGCAAAACCGAATACATCGACAACAAGAAGCGGCTCGTTCGCTACCACTTCTTCAGCGACGAGAAGAACGGCGGCCGCGACGCGGTGTTCGGTCTCGACGTGCCGCTGATGAAGCTGGTCAACGTCTTCAAGGCCGCGGCGCATGGCTACGGCGCCGAGAAGCGCGTCATTCTGCTGCACGGCCCGGTCGGTTCGTCGAAGTCGACCATCGCCCGCGTGCTGAAACGGGGCGTCGAGGAGTACTCGAAGGTGCCTGAAGGGGCTTGCTACACCTACTCGTGGAATTTCCCCGAGAAGGTGACGCTGCTCGATGGCAGCACGCTCTCGGGCCAGATCCGCTCGCCGCTGCACGAGGAACCGCTCAAGCTCATTCCCCGCGACGCGCGCTCACGCTTCTTCCCCGAGCTCGAGGAGGCCGGCGGCGGCTACGTCATTCCCGAGCTGGGCGAGCTCAACCCCTCGTGCCGGCTCATCTTCAAGATGCTGCTGCAGAAGTACGAGGGCGATCTCTCGAAGCTGTTCCAGCACGTACGGGTGCACCGCCTGGTCTTCAGCGAGAAGGACCGCATCGGCATCGGCACCTTCCAGCCCAAGGACGAGAAGAACCAGGACTCCACCGAGCTGACCGGCGACATCAACTACCGGCGCATCGCGGAGTACGGCTCTGACTCCGACCCGCGCGCGTTCAACTTCGACGGCGAGTTCTGCGTCGCCAACCGCGGTGTCATCGAGTTCGTCGAGATGCTCAAGCTCGACGTGGCCTTCCTCTACGACCTGCTCGGCGCCACGCAGGAGCACAAGATCAAGCCCAAGAAGTTCCCTCAGACCGACATCGACGAGGTGATCATCGGGCACACCAACGAGCCCGAGTTCAAGAAGCTCGAGAGCAACGAGTTCATGGAAGCGTTGCGCGACCGCACCATCAAGATCGACATCCCGTACATCACCAAGCTGTCCGAGGAGATCAAGATCTACGAGAAGGAGTTCAACCCCACGCGCATTCGCGGGAAGAACATCGCGCCTCACACCTTGGAAATGGCCGCGATGTGGGCCGTGCTCACGCGCCTCGAAGAGACCAAGAAGCACAACCTCTCGGTCATTCAGAAGCTCAAGCTCTACAACGGCAAGACGCTCCCGAATTTCACCGAAGACAACATCAAGGAACTCCGCAAGGAGTCGACGCGCGAGGGCCTCGAGGGCATCAGCCCCCGCTACATTCAGGACAAGATCAGCAACGCCCTGGTGAGCGACAAGTCGGAGAGCAGCATCAACCCGTTCATGGTGCTCAACGAGTTGGAAACCGGCCTCAAGCAGCACTCGCTCATCGCCAGTGAAGAGCTGCGCAAGAAGTACCGCGAGCTCTTGAACGTGGTGAAGCAGGAATACGAAGACATCGTGAAGAACGAGGTGCAGCGCGCGATCTCGGCCGATGAAGACGCCATCGCGAAGCTGTGCAGCAACTACATCGACAACGTCAAGGCCTACACCCAGAAGGAGAAGATCAAGAACAAGTACACCGGCCTCTACGAGGAGCCCGACGAGCGGCTGATGCGATCGATCGAAGAGAAGATCGACATTCCCGACAGCCGCAAGGACGACTTCCGGCGCGAGATCATGAACTACATCGGCGCGCTCGCGATCGACGGCAAGGTCTTCAACTGGCGCACCAACGAGCGGCTGCAGAAGGCGCTCGAGCTGAAGCTCTTCGAAGATCAGAAGGACAGCATCAAGCTCAAGACGCTGGTCAGCTCGGTGGTCGACAAGGAGACCCAGGAAAAGATCGACGTGGTGAAGGGCCGGCTGATCAAGAACTTCGGTTACGACGAAGAGTCGGCCACCGACGTCCTCAACTTCGTGGCGAGCATCTTCGCCCGCGGCGACGCGAAGGAGTAGGCGCCGTGGCCCTGCGCATCGACCAGGATCACAGCCGGTTCAAGGCGATCGTCCGCGGGAAGATCAAACAGAACCTCAAGAAGTACGTTCAGCAGGGCGAGATGATCGGGAAGAAGGGAAAGGAGTTCATCTCCATTCCCGTGCCGTTCATCGACGTGCCTCACTTCAAGCATGGCTCACGGCAGGGCGGCGTGGGCCAGGGCGAGGGCAACCCGGGCGATCAAATTGGGCAGGGGCCTCAGCAGCCGGGCGATAGCTCGGGCAAGGCCGGTGAAGGTGAAGGCGAGCACGTGCTCGAGGTCGACGTCTCGCTCGACGAGCTGGCGGCGATTCTCGGCGAAGAACTCCAGCTGCCGAACATCGAGCACCGCGGCAGCGAGAAGATCGTCACCACCCGCATCAAGTACACCGGCATCAACAACGTCGGCCCTCAGTCGCTGCGGCACTTCAAGCGTACCTTCAAGGAAGCGCTCAAGCGGCAGATCGGCATGGGCACGTACAACCCCGACGCGCCCATCATCATCCCCATCAAGCAAGACGTGCGCTACCGCACCTTCAAGCTCGAGAACCTGCCGGAGACCAACGCGGTCATCATCTACATGATGGACGTGTCGGGCTCGATGGGTGACGAGCAGAAGGAGATCGTTCGCATCGAGAGCTTCTGGCTCGATACCTGGCTCAAGCATCAATACAAAGGCGTCGAGACCCGCTTCATCATTCACGACGCCGTGGCGCGTGAAGTCGATCGCGACACGTTCTTCCATACGCGCGAGTCGGGCGGCACGATGATCTCGAGCGCCTACAAGCTGTGCCGCGACATCATCAAGGCCGACTACCCGGCCAGCTCGTGGAACATCTACCCCTTCCACTTCTCCGATGGCGACAACTGGTCGGCTGACGACACCCGGCAGTGCATCGACATCTTGAAGAACGACATGCTTGGTGACGTGAACCAGTTCGCGTACGGCCAGGTGGAGTCGCCCTACGGCTCGGGCCAGTTCATCAAAGACCTGCGCGAGCACCTGGGCAGCAACGAGAAGGTCAGCTTGAGTGAGATCGCTGACAAGGACGGCATCTACACCTCCATCAAGGACTTCCTGGGCAAGGGGCGTTGACATGAGCGACTCCGGCTCACCCATGGGCTTGCTGCTGCGCCTTCCCCGGCTGGTGATGGGTGCGTTCAACGGGCTGCGAAAGCCGCCCATCAAGCAGGCGCCGATGGCGGTCGCCGTGGAGGCCCTCAAGCAGGGCACCCTGCCCTTTCTCTTTTGTTTCGGGTGCCGGGAGATCGTTCCCGAGCGCCCTTGCACTGCGTGTGATCGCGAGACTGAGGTCTTCGTGGTCACCACCCCAACCGATCGACGGCTCGTGCTGAGCCGCCTGGCCGCAGAAGGCGACAGAACCTAAAGCCATGCCCAAATCACTCACGCCCCGGCTGCAGGACCTCAAGGTCGAGATCGAAGGCTACGCACGCGCGTTCGGCCTCGACTTCTTCGAGCAGGTCTTCGAGGTGCTCTCGACCGACGAGCTGAACATGGTGGCCGCCTACGGCGGCTTTCCCACCCGCTACCCCCACTGGCGCTGGGGCATGGACTACGAGCAGCTCGCCAAGTCTTCCGAGTACGGGCTCTCGAAGATCTACGAGCTGGTGATCAACAACGACCCTTCGTTCGCGTACCTCCTGGAAGCGAACGCGGAGGTCGATCAGAAGCTGGTGATGGCGCACGTGTACGGCCACAACGACTTCTTCAAGAACAACTTCACCTTCAAGTTCACCAACCGGAAGATGGTCGACGAGATGGCGAACCACGCGACCCGCGTGCGCCGTCACATCGACAAGATCGGCGTCGAGAAGGTCGAAGACTTCATCGACCTCGCGCTCTCGCTCGAGAACCTGATCGACCAGTACGCGCCGCACATCAAGCGCAACCCCGACCCCAAGATGGCGGAGGCGCAGCAGAACACCCGCGCCGAGGGCATTCGCGTCGACAAGGACTACATGCGGCCGTACATGAACCCGAAAGAGTTCGTGACCTCGCAGCAGAAGAAGGTCGACGCCGAGAAGCTCCTGCAGAAGAAGTTTCCCGAGCGGCCGCAGCGCGACGTGCTCGCCTTCCTGCTCGAGCACGCCCCGCTGGAAGACTGGGAACACGAGATTCTCAACATCGTGCGCGAGGAGGCCTACTACTTCGCCCCCCAGGCCCAGACGAAGATCATGAACGAGGGGTGGGCCAGCTACTGGCACTCCACGATCATGACGACGCGCGCGCTGAAAGATCACGAGATCATCGACTACGCCGATCACCACAGCGGCACGATGGCCACCCAGCAGGGCAAGCTGAACCCCTACAAGCTGGGCATCGAGCTGTACCGCGACATCGAAGATCGATGGAACAAGGGCCGCTTCGGCAAGGAATGGGAAGAGTGCGACGATCTGCGCCTGCGCCGCAGCTGGGACAAGAACATGGGCGGCGGCCGCGAGAAGATCTTCGAGGTGCGCAAGCACTACAACGACATCACCTTCATCGACGCGTTCCTCACGCCTGAGTTCGCGATCGAGCAGAAGCTCTTCGTCTTCAACTTCAACGACAAGAAGAACACCTGGGAGATCGCCACCCGCGAGTTCAAGAAGGTGAAGAACAAGCTGCTGCAATCGCTCACCAACTTCGGCCAACCGGTGATCGACGTCATCGACGCCAACTTCGAGAACAAGGGCGAGCTGGTGCTCAACCACAAGCACGACGGCGCCGACCTCGACCCCAACTACGCCAACCAGACCCTGAAGAACCTGCAGCTGCTGTGGAAACGGCCGGTTGGCATCGTCACCCGGGCTGAAGGCAAGGGGTTGATGATGCGTCATGACGGCCAGCAGTTCACCGAAAAGAAGCTCGATCTCTGAGGGTGCGAAGCGCCTGAATCCCCATTATCGATAGGGCTGTGTCCGAGCCCCCCAACCTCGAGAGCGCCACGGTGATCGCCTGCTGTCTTGAAGTCCCCATCGAGGACTTCGAGCATTTGCCGGCAGAGCTGGGTTGTTCGCTGCACCGCGCCGAGCGTGAACTGACCATGGTGATGTCTGACGCGCCCGGCTGCGCGATGCACTTCAAGCTCGAGGGCAAGCACGCCTCCCTCGACCGCCTGGTGGTCAGCAACGATCCCCAGGGCCGTTTCTTTCGAGACGTGGTTTGCCTGCTGCTGCAGGTCTACAGCGGCGATCTCGAAGCGGAGCTCAGCTGGTCGACGCCGGGTGCGAAGCGCGAACAGGTGCGCGTGCGCGGAGGCGAAACGACGCACCCGCTGCTGGTGCCGGCCGAGCGCCCTGAAAACCTGCCCGATGACAGCCTGGCCAGAGCCGAGCAGTGGCTCGCCGAAGCCCAGCGCGCCTGGGGCGATTACGAACGTCTGAAAGTGACCGCCGCCCCGCCGGTGTGAAACCTGACTCAGGGGCCGGCCTCGAATAGGCTTTAGCGCCTTGATGCTCTTCACCGCGCTGCTCCTCACGCTGGCTCCTGCCGAGCCGCAAATGCTGGTGAAGAACCGGCGCCTCGATCGAAACCAGACCGTCGCCTCAGCGCTCTACGCAGCCGAGCTCGATGAAGCGACGGTGAACGCGGTGCACGGGGCGCTCACGGCGGCCGAGTTCAACTTCAAGAAGGCCCGCCCCGGCGATCAGCTGCGCATGGTCTTTCGTCACGGCCAGCTCGACGTGCTCGACTACCGCCGCAGCCTGCTCACCGAATGGCAGGTGCGGCGCGAAGGCGATCGCTACATCGGCCGCAAGCGCGAGATCGAACGCGAACAGCGGGTCGACACCGTCGAGCTGACGGTGGAAACGAACGTGTGGGACGCCGCCATCGCCGCCGGAGAGCGCCCCGACATCGCGGTGACCTTGTCCGACGTGTTCGCGTGGGACGTCGATTTCTACCGCGACGTACAGAAGGGCGACCGCATGCGCGCCGTGGTCGAGAAGGTCATCCACAAGGGGCGCACGCTCGAATACGGCCGGGTGCTCGCCGCCGAATACATCGGAAGCTCGGTCGGCACGAAGAAGTCGTTCCGCTACAAGATGCCCGACGGCAGCGAGACCTTCTTCACCGAAGACGGGCTCTCCGCGCGCAAGACGTTCCTCAAGTCACCGCTCAAGTACGCCACCGTCACCTCGGGCTTCGGCAGCCGATTTCACCCGGTGCTCAACTACGTGGGCAACCACAACGGCGTCGATTACCACGCGCCCGTGGGCACCCCCGTCTGGGCGGTCTCTGACGGCACCGTGGTGCGCGCCGGGTGGGACGAAGGCGGCGGCAACGTGGTCTGCATCAAGCACGTGATGAGTTTCGAGAGTTGTTACATGCACCTCTCGAAGATCCTGGTGAAGTTGGGTCAGCGCATCGCGCAAAAGACCGTGCTGGCCGAGTCGGGCAACACCGGCAAGCTCACCACCGGGGCCCACCTGCACTTCGGGCTCAAGCGGGGCGGAGGCTGGGTCAACCCGCTCAACCAGAACTTCCCCCGGGCCGATCCCCTCCCGAAGACCATGATGGACGACTTCAAGAGTCAGATTGCGGATGCGGTGACCCGGTTGGCCGCGCAGCCCGTCGCCGCTTTCGGGACGAAGTAGCCCGAAGTAGCCGTTCTGAATCGGCCGCTCCTGAACTAGAGCGTGGGCATGTCTACCGATGCCCGCACGGGGTCGTCCCCCGAGTCGCTGCGCCGCGCTTTCGTCGACCACGTCGAATTCACCCGGGGAAAGAACTTCGATTCCGCCAGCCAGTGGGATCGCTACACCGCCCTCGCCTTCACCGTGCGCGATCGCCTGGCCAAGAGCTGGGTGAAGACCGCGCGCCGCTACTACCAACACGACGCCAAGCGCGCGTACTACCTCTCGGCCGAGTACCTGCTGGGGCGGGCGCTGGGCAACAACCTCATCAACATGAACCTGTGGGAGCCCACCCGCGATGCGCTGCGGCACCTCGGGGTCGACCTCACCAACCTGCTCGAGATGGAACCCGACGCGGGCCTGGGCAACGGAGGCCTGGGCCGGTTGGCCGCGTGTTTCCTCGACTCGCTGGCGACGCTCGACATGCCCGCGGTGGGCTACGGCATCCGCTACGAGTTCGGCATCTTCAGCCAGGAGATCCTGCGCGGGTACCAGGTGGAGCGCGCCGACGAGTGGCTCAAGTTCGGCAACCCCTGGGAAATGGTGCGGCCCGATCGCATCGTGCCGGTGCGCTTCTACGGGCACGTGGAACAGACGCAGCTGCCCGACGGCCGCATGGCCTCGCAGTGGGTGGGCGGCAAGACGGTGATGGGCGTTCCCTGGGACACCCCGATCGCCGGCTACGGGGCGAAGACGGTCAACACGCTGCGGCTGTGGCAGGCGCGGGCCTCGGCGGAGTTCGACTTCGCCCTCTTTAATGACGGCGATTACGAGCGCTCGGTGGTCGAGAAGAACGACTCCGAGGTGATCTCGAAGGTGCTGTACCCGAACGATCAGAACCAGGCCGGCAAGGAACTGCGGCTCAAGCAGGAGTACTTCTTCGTCGCCTGCTCCATCGCCGACATCATGCGGCGTTACCTGAAGACGCATACCGACTTCGTGAACTTCCCGAACAAGGTGGCAATTCAGTTGAACGACACCCACCCTGCCATCGCGATCGCCGAGCTGATGCGCGTGCTGATCGACGAGAAGCGCGTGCCCTGGGACGAGGCGTGGAACATCACCCAGAAGGTGTTCGGCTACACCAACCACACGCTGTTGCCCGAGGCGCTCGAGAAGTGGCCGGTGTCGCTGTTCGAGCGGCTGCTCCCGCGTCACCTGCAGATCATCTACGAAGTGAACACCCGGTTCTTGCGCGTCGTCCAGATTCACTGGCCGTTCGATCAAGCGCGCCTGGGCCGCATGTCCCTCATCGAAGAGGGCCGCGAGAAGCAGGTGCGCATGGCGTACCTCGCGGTCATCGGCAGCCACTCGGTCAACGGCGTGGCCGCGTTGCACTCGAAGCTGCTCAAGCAAGACGTGCTCAACGACTTCGCCGAGATGTTCCCCGAACGTTTCAACAACAAGACCAACGGGGTGACGCCGCGGCGCTGGTTGAAGGCGTGCAACCCGCGGTTGGCGAGCCTGATCACCGAGGCGATCGGTGACGGCTGGCCGAGCGATCTCGAGCGGCTGCGCGGTCTGGAGAAGTTCGCGGACGACGCGGCCTTCGTGCACAAGTTCAAGGAAGCCAAGCAGGCCAACAAGGTCGACCTGGCGAACCACCTGCGCGACGTGATGTGGACCAGCCTCGACGCGGGCGCGATCTTCGACGTCCAGGTCAAGCGGCTGCACGAGTACAAGCGGCAGCTGCTCAACGCGTTGCACATCATTCACCTGTGGACCAAGGCCCGCCGCGACCCCAAGAGCATCGGCCACCCGCGCGCGTTCCTCTTCGGCGCCAAGGCGGCGCCCGGGTATCGCACCGCGAAGATGATCATTCGCCTGATCACCGGCATCAGCGAGGTGGTCAACAGCGA
>JAYVNA010000326.1:0-5401 GCA_043758715.1 Archangium sp. | reverse complement strand
CGCTCAAGGCGAAGTACGGCCGGGCCCCCGGCATCGCGGTGGTGCGGGTCGGTGAGGATCCCGCCTCGAAGGTCTACGTCACCTCGAAGGAGAAGACGGCGATCGAGCTCGGCTTCGTCTCGTCACATCACCACCTCGACGTCAGCGTCACCCAGGCCGAGTTGCTCGCCCTGGTGAAGAAGCTCAACGGCGACGACACGGTCGACGGGATCCTGGTTCAGCTGCCGTTGCCCAGGCACATCGACTCCAACCTGGTGCTCGAGACGATCGATCCCGCGAAGGACGTCGATGGCTTCCATGCGGTGAACGCGGGGCATCTGTTCCAGGGCCGGCCGACGCTGGTCGCGTGCACTCCGTTCGGTGTGATGCGCATGCTGGAAGAAGTGGGCTGCAATGTGGCCGGGAAGAACTGCGTGGTGATCGGCCGCAGCAACATCGTGGGCCGTCCGATGGCGATGCTGCTGCTCAACGCCAGCGCGACGGTGACCATCTGTCATTCGAAGAGCGACGTGGCCGCCGAGGTGCGCCGTGCTGACGTGGTGATCGCCGCGGTGGGTGTGTCGAAGCTCGTCAAGGGCGAGTGGATCAAACCCGGCGCGATCGTGATCGACGTCGGCATGAACCGCGGGGCAGATGGAAAGCTCAGCGGTGATGTCGACTTCGAGACCGCGAAGGAACGCGCCGCCTGGATCACGCCGGTGCCGGGTGGGGTGGGGCCGATGACCATCGCCATGTTGATGAGCAACACGCTGATCGCCGCGAAAGCGCGGCTGGCGCGCTGACGTGGAGCTGCTCTTCGTCGTTGAGCACGCGTTCTATTTGGATGGTGTGGGGTTGGTCCTCGCGCCGGGTGTATTGAAGGATCGTGTTCTCGAGCCGGGGACTCCTTTGTTCCTGGTCAGGCCGAACGGAACGCATGCAACGGCGGTCGTGCGGCCGCTCTCGACTCGGGCGTCCCCCAATCCGACGCGGCCCGTCGCGGTTGATCTCGGGCCCGATGAGGCGCCAGACGGAACGCGCGTCTTCGCGGCAAAAGGCACCTGATACGGTCACGGTTGCACATGCGCCCGTCCGGCAAGTCGATGCTTTGGGCTCTGCTCTGCGGAGCGCTGATCTGCGCCGCAGTCGTCGGGGCGGCTTCCTGGTGGGCGCGGAAAAGACCCTGCGTGCCCCCATTCTCCTGTCCGAACCCGAGCATGGATTGCGAAGGGGATGGCGCAGACGGAGGGTGCGAGCTCGACCCGAAGTCGCCGGACTACCCCAGGGACTGTACGGATTGGATCTTCGCCCACTGTCCTCGGGTCGTCTGGGCGGAATGACCTCTCGGCGCGGCGTATATATCGGCTTGAATTCGTATATATTCCATGCATGTCCAAGCGCCTGATCGACATCGACGATGACCTCCTCGAGCGCGCTCGCGCCGCGGCCGGAACCTCGACCATTCGGGCGACCGTGGAAGCGGGCCTCAAGCAGTTGGCGGCGCAGTCGGTCGTGGTCGAGCACATTCGCCGCCTTCGGCGCCCGGGCATTCTGAATCGCGACAAACTCGCCGCGGTACGGGCGAGCCGGGTGCCGCTGAACTGAGCGAGCCCAGGTACCTGGTCGACACGTCGGTCTTCGCGCGTATCGAGATTCCTGAAGTCGGCGACCGACTGGAGCAGCTGGCGCTCGCAGGTAAGGTCTGGACGTGCCGGGTGATCGAACTCGAACTCACCTACGCGAGCCGACGCCGCGACGTGGCTCGAATGGTCGCGGACCGCCAGAGCTTTCCCGAAGCGCAGATCACCCCCGCGGTGATGAACCGGGCGCTTCAAGTCGCCGCGCAGATGGCCGCGAAGGGACTGCATCGCGGCGCGAAGCCAATTGACTTGATTTTCGCTGCCGCCGCTGAAGCGCGCGGACTCTCAGTGCTTCACTACGACGATGACTACGACCAGATCGCGAAGGTCACTCGCCAGCCGACGGAATGGATCGCGAAAGCGGGGACGCTCGACCACTGAGCGTCAAACTCCGGCGACTTTGGCAGCGGCGCTCAGTTCCCACGTGAACGTCGTGGTCTTCGTCGCGTTCGCAGCCAGCTCGACCTCCAGCCGCGCGACACCGTCCTTCGTGAGCGGCGTGCCTTTCGTCAGCACGTTGATCTCCACTTCCTTCACCTCGGACACCGGCACCCGCTCTTCGATGATCAGCTTCACGGCCTGAGCGCGCGTATTCGAGACGTGCAGCTGCACCTTCCTGGTGGTGGTGCGACGGCCCGTGAGCCGCGCTTCCTCGACCTTCTCTTCGGTGTCGCGAATCACCTGCAGCCCATCTTCGTTGCCGAACGAGAGCTTCACGGTCTCACCGGGCGCCGCGAACTTGAGCTGCGCCCGACCGACCAGCCCTGAGTCGCGCACCAGATCGACCGGCCCCGCCAGCAGCACCTGCCCGCTGCTGTTGGGGAAGCGTGACAGCACGTAGACGAGGCTCGACAGCTCGGCCGGGCACACGCGCTCCACCACGGCCTTTGCATTGAACGCGAACAACGCCACCCGATGCGGCTGGCCATCGGTGTGAACGGTGGTCGCGCCCGCGGACGAGAGCAGCCGCGTCTCACCGCCATCGTCGAGACCTGGCATTTCCGGCGCGCCGCCCGTCTCGCCCGCGCTCTGAATCACCTCTTCGCGAATCGCCACGTCGACCACGCGCTTCTCGATCTCCTGCTTGGCGCGCAGCATCAGCCGATCTTCGACCAGGCTCGGAGGCGCCGTGCCCAGCGTCGGCCGTGCCGTCGAGAAGAGCAGCTCGACCTGATTCCACTCTTCACCCGTTCGTTGCCACACCACCGCTTCGGCCTCCACCTTCACCTCGTCGCCCGCGAGCGTCGCGCGATACGCCGGCCGCCACACCGCGCAGGGCACCAGGTAGCTCGCACGGACCTGCGCCTCGCCGTGGCCTTCGAGGGTGAGGGCCAGCACGCACTCGACCCGCTTGGTCGGCTGCTCGGCCATGCCGAGGGCATTGCGCGCCTCGAGGTGCCGAAGCTCGTTGAATGACAGCGCCTCGCGCGCGAGCCGGCGTTCTTCATCGAGCGCGAGTTCCTTGGCCGACAGCTCGCTCAGCTGCGCCTTCCACTTCGCCACTTCAGCGTTCCCAAAGCCGGCGAGCTCGCTCATCGATCGCAGCAGATCGGCACGCGCCGCCGCGAACACCTGCGCCCGCGCATCGAGCCGCGACACCGCGTCGGTCCGCGACACCTTCTCCACCTCGAGCGCCTTCACCTTGATGCGAAGCGCGCTGGCGTCAGCAGGCAGCCCACCTTTCGGCTGCTCCTTCCATCGCCGTTCGAACTTCGCGTCGATGAGCGTGCCGCCCTTGACCTCGAGCTTCAGGGAACGATCGACGGCCACCAGCGGGAGCCCTTCGATCTCGATCTTGGTCACGCCCGAGAGCGTGAGCGTGCCGCGCCGTTCGACTTGCGCGCGGTCTTCCATCACGACGACCTTCTTCACCGGGAGCAGGGTCATGTTCAGTTTCTCCGGTTTCCGCCGACGAGCATCTTGTCGGCCGGCATGCGAATGGCGAACTGCGCGTTCAACTTGAGGGTCTGACCCGCGGGCACCGTGACGCGCCACCGCCGCGCGCCTTTGACGATCACCCCGTCGACGGGACCCTCGACCTTCTCCCAGGCGGGCGTGGAACCCACCTCCTCGACCTTGAGGTCCTTCTCGCCGGAGTCGACGACCGGCACCCGCTCACGCACTTCGATCAGCGCAGGCACCGCGAGGCGGTTGTTCAGCTCGACGTCGACGTCGTGCGGCAACACGGTCGATCCGCCGAGGAAGCCGCCCGTGGTTTCCTTGAACTGCGTCTTGCGCGAGACCTTGATCGACTCTTCGACCCCCAGCCCCAGGCGATGCGATTGCTCCGCACCGGGTCCGATCGCGGGAAGCGAGGTCGTCATCAGGAACTCCTCACCCGCGGTGACGTCCACCGGGCCTGGCAACAGCGCGTGCGTGCTGCGGTTCGAGATGGTGAGCGTGCGGTAGACCTTCGGCTCGACCGACGGCACGCACACGTACTCAGGCGTCAGGCCGACCGCGCACGACATCACCGGCACCAGCACCCACTTGCCAGTCGAAGGAACGTCGAGTCGCGCGCCGCACTCGTAACGATAGTCGAACGACTTCACCGAGCTGACCGCGTTGGTGAGCGACGGAAGCGCGAGGCCCTGCACCGACATCGCTGCCCGCTGGGCCCGCGTGACGATCGCCATCACCACGTCGATCTGCACCGAGACTCCGGCAACGAAGGCGAAGTCCCACTCCGAGGCGTTGGTCAGCTTGCCGCGGTTACTGCCGGCTTCAGGCGCGGCCATCTGCAGCCGGGCGTAGTCACCGAACGCCGTCGCGAGCCCGGCCGCGGGTTCCGGTTCGGGCTCTGACCCGTAGCCACCGCCTCCCTCATCGAGGGACATCCCCAGTTCGGACTGCTCGTCCATCGGTGCTTCGGGCGCTTCCTCCCTCTGCCGTTCGGAAGACGCACCAAAGGCGCCACCTTTGGGGGCCTGCATGGGAGGAGGCGCCGCCGACTTTCGCATCGGTGCCGCGGCTGGCGCTGCCAGGCTCCCAACGGCCATGCCGCCGCGAGCCCGCGAGAGCCCAGGGACCGCTTCCATCGAGGGCCTCGCGGCCTGCGGCCTGATGCTCGGCGGAGGCGGCGGCGGAGCAGGGGGCGCCGCGGGACGGGGCGGTGGCGGCGCTGGGAAGCCGGTCATTGCGGAGTCGTAGGCTTCGAACAACGCCTCCAGCCCCGGCGGTGGCTCGCGCCAGCCTGAGCGCGGGGGCGCCTCCTGGCGGCGTCCGATCTTCAGCGCCTTCAGCTCCGGCATGTCGGCTCGCTGCGAGGCGAAGGCCGTCGAGAGCGAGAGCCGCACGTCGGTCCAATCCTCCCCGGTGTTCTGCGCGATCGAAGCGCGCATCTGCAGCGCGCCGTTGGTGAGCCCCCGCTCGAGGGTGAGCGCGTAGCTGGGCACCCAGCGCGCCCCCGGAACGCGGTACTCGAGCTCGAGCTCGAACGCCTCGGCTGGGGCGTCCGCAAGCGTCACCACCGCCACCCGGGACAGCCGTGCGCGCTCCGCCCGCTTGGCGCTCGAAGCTTCCTGCATGCGGCGCTGGCGAAGCAGCTGTTCCTGCCTCGCGTCTTCGATCTCCTGTTCCAGCGCGCGCCGCCGCTCGAGCCGGGTCGCAAGCTCAGTCTCGGAAAATTCGCCCAGCGCCAGCATCGATTCGACCGGAGCAGGCCGGGGCGGCTCCCCTCGCTTGTGCTCGAGGAAGGAGGGCCTGAGGTTTCGCAGCTCTTCGATCTCGGCGTTGAGGCGCTGCTTCACCAGCTCGAGCTTCGAGAGTCTGGCCCCGGCGTC
>JAYVNA010000325.1:0-5413 GCA_043758715.1 Archangium sp. | reverse complement strand
AGGTTGCCCGCGAGCGCAGGTTCGATCTGCACGGCGCGGGTGCCCACGATGATCGCGGCCGCGATGCCGATGATGCCGAGGAACTCAGTGGTGGGGCTGAAGGCGCCGCGAATGAACAGCGAACGCTTCATCACCGCCAGGTAGCGGCCCTGCTCCTCATCGAAGCGGGCCAGCGCGCGCGCTTCCCCTCGGTAGGTCTGCACCACCGGCAGGTTCTGCAGCTGTTCGCTCACCAGCATCGAGAGCTGGCCCAACGACGCCTGCGACTTCGTGGCCTCCCGCTTGGCGCCCCGCGCAAACCGCGACACCGGAAAGATGGTGCCCGGCAGCACGATGAAGATCACCAGGAACAGCCGCCAGTCGGTCACCAGGCACACCACCAACAACCCCAGCACCTGGAGCGAGTCCTTGGTCACGCTCGCCAGCGCCTGCCCGGCGGAGAACTCGAGCTGCGAGATGTCGCTGGTGAAGTGCGAGAGCAGCTCGCCGGAATGGCGCTGTTCGAACCAGCGCGGCGGCAACACCAGCAGGCGCCCGTAGAGCTCTTCCCGCAACCGGGACAGCACCCCCTGAGACACCCGGCTCATCAACCCCGCATGCAGCCACGACGCCACCGCCTTGAGCACCGCGGCCGCGACGATCGCCAGGGGCAGCTTGAAGGTGAGGTCTTCCCGGGAAAGGTGAAGGGGCCCCCAGGTGATGTCCCCACCGCCGATGAGCGATCGGAGCAGCGGCCCCACCAGCGACGCCCACACCGCCCCCGCCGCGGCGGCGAACAGGGAAAAAGAAATCGCGAGGATCAGCGGGCTCCGATAGGGCCCCACGCGCTCGACCACGCGCCACCACACGCGCTTGTCAGCTTTTTGGGGGGCTTCGGCGTTCACGGGGTCGATTGCTTTGTGGTCAGGCTGCGTTAGAGAGCTTCCGCCCCATGGCTTCCAAGCGTGACTACTACGAAGTGCTCGCCGTCGAGCGCAACGCTGATGCGGATGCCTTGAAGAAGGCCTTCCGCAAACAGGCGATGCAGTACCACCCCGATCGCAACCCGGGGGACAAAGACGCCGAAGACAAATTCAAAGAATCCTCCGAGGCCTACGAGGTGCTGTCCGACCCCGAACGGAGGGCCCGGTACGATCGGTTTGGCCACCAGGGCGTCGAAGGTTTCGGCGGCAGCGGTGGCTTCAACAACATCAACATCAACGACATCTTCGGCGAGATCTTCGGCGACATGTTCGGTGGTGGCCGGGGCCGGGGCCGGGCGCGCAATCGCGGCGCAGACCTCCGGTACAACCTCGAGCTGACCTTCGAAGAGGCCGCGTTCGGCTCTGAAGTGTCGGTGAAGATTCCCCGCCCCAAGCGCTGCGAGGCCTGCGAAGGCACCGGCAGCAAGAGCAAGCAGCAGCGGCAGTGCCCGACCTGCGGCGGCGCCGGTGAAGTGCGCTTCACGCAGGGGTTCTTCGCGGTCGCCCGCACCTGCAGCCAGTGCGGCGGCTCGGGCCAGGTGGTCGCCGACCCCTGCAAGGAGTGCAAGGGCGCCGGCAAGACCGAGTCCATCAGCGAACTGTCGGTGAAGATTCCTCCGGGCGTCGACACGGGTACGCGCGTGCGGCTGGCCGGTGAAGGCGAGCCGGGCGAGCAGGGTGGGCCTCCGGGCGATCTCTACGTCGTCGTGCACGTGAAGGAACACCCGCTCTTCCATCGCGAGGAGTACGAGGTGTTCTGCGAAGTGCCGATCAGCTTCGTGCAGGCGACCCTGGGCGCGCAGCTCGAGGTGCCCACGCTCGACGGCATGGTGAAGATGAAGATCCCCGAGGGCACGCAGAGCGGGAAGATCTTCCGCTTGAAGGGGAAGGGCATTCCGCACCTCCAGTCGACCTCGCGCGGCGATCAGCACGTGCGCGTGGTGGTGGAGACCCCGCAGAACCTCACCCACAAGCAGCGTGACCTGCTCGCGCAGTTCGCAGAAGCCTCGGGGGAGAACGTGAACCCCCAGAGCAAGAGCTTCTTCGACAAGGTGAAGGACCTGCTGAACAAGTGAGCTGGAAAGACGGCTTCAGGAAATTCCTCGAGGCTGATCCAGAGCGGCTTCACTTCGCGGCACACAGCCATCACTTCTGGCCCGACGTCACCTTCGAGGCCCAGCAGCGCGCCTGGCTCGATGCCGCGCGTCTGGCCGATGAGAAGTGGGACGTGGTGTTCGCCGAAGTGTTGCCCGAAGCCCAGCGGCACATCGCGACCGAGCTCTCGTTGCCGCACCCCGAGAGCATCGTCTTCGCGCCGAACACGCATGAGTTCGTGCTGCGCCTGCTCTCCTGCCTGCCGGATCGGCCGCGGGTGGTGACGAGTGACTCGGAGTTCCATTCGTTCGAGCGGCAGACGCGGCGCCTCGCGGAAGAGGGGCTGATCGATCTGGTCCGCGTGCCCTCTGAACCGTTCGCTTCGTTCGGCGAGCGCTTGTCCGCGGCGGCCAGGGGCGCGCACCTGGTGTTCTTCAGCCACGTGTTCTTCAACTCGGGCGCGGAGGTTCAGCACCTCGACGGGCTGGTCGACTCGTTGCCTTCCAACGCGATGGTGGTGATCGACGGGTACCACGGCTTCGGCGCGGTCCCGACGTCGCTGCACCACGTGGGCGCGCGCGCGTTCTATCTGTCGGGTGGCTACAAGTACGCGATGAGCGGGGAGGGCGCCTGTTTCCTCCACGTGCCTCCGAGCGCGTACGAGCTGCGGCCGCGGAACACCGGCTGGTTCGCGGCCTTCGATGCCCTGGCGGACAAGGTCTCAGGCCAGGTGCCGTACTCGAAGGGCGCGATGCGCTTCATGGGCGCGACGTTCGATCCTTCAGGGATCTATCGCTTCAACGCGGCGATGAAGTGGCGCGCCGAAGTGGGGCTCACCACCGCGAAGAACCGCGCGCACGCTCACGCGCTGCAGCAGCGCTTCATCTCAGGTCTTTCCGGGGGACCGCTGTCGGCAGAGCAATTGGTGGTGCCGCTGGAGAACTCAGCGCGCGGTCAGTTCCTCACCTTCCGGACGGCAGACGCGAACGTGTTGTCGGCGACGCTCAAGCTGCACCGGGTCATCACCGACGCGCGCGACGATCGGCTGCGGTTTGGCTTCGGGCCGTACCAGGACGAAGCTGACGTCACCGAGCTCCACGCCCGAATCGGGCGCGCGCTTCGCTGATTTTGCTCAGCAGGCAACTGCGCCCCCCTGAAACCCGACAACCCCGCTAGCCTTCAGCTTTCCCAAAGGGTGACCCGTGGCCATCGGTGGAATCGGTAGTTCAGATCGGAATTCCAGCACCACGCCGTCCACTCGCGCTGCCGAACCCGCCCGCCCGTCGGCCCCGCCCGTGCGTCCGGCGACCGGCCAGCCCGCAGAGCCGCCCCGCGCGATCCCCGACGGCTTCTCTCCCAACCGGCTGCTCGAACTCCGCGAAGTCGTCGCCGGCCTCCAGCAGCCGGCCGCGCCGCCCCCGTCCACGGGCTTGTCGGCTGGCGGCAAAGTGACGAGCGGGTTCGAGCGCACCACGGCGTCCGCCACGGGCCTCGAGATCCCCGCCGGGGCGCAGGTCCAGGGCGAGCTCGGTTACCGGTCGGCGAGTGGCTACGGCGCTACCTTCGGCGTGTCGGCGCAGGCGAAGGGCGCTGTCGCGCTCGGCTCTGAAAACGGCGTCTCTTCGTTCACCGTCAGCGCCGACATCTCGGTCACCGCACGCGCCGCAATCTCGGTGCCCGTCGGCGGTGTCGAAGGCAGCATCTCGCGCGGCGTCACTGCGAGCTACACGGTCGCGATGCCCGAGGCCGTGGCGCACACGCTCGACCCTTCGACCGTCAACCCCTTCGACCCGTCCACGATGCCCACGGGCTCCGTCGTCACGCTCGAGGGCGGCCAGTACGCGACGACCGAGCTGAACGCGACCTTCCGCGCCCTGGCGGTGCAGACGAAGGTCACCGAAGCCGAAGGCGTCAGCGCCTCGATCACCCGCACCAGCCCCACCTCGGTGCGCGTGACGGCCGGCCCCACTCAAGCGGTTCGCGCCTACAACGGCGTGGGCCTCGAGCTGGGTGCGGGCGAAATTCGCCTGGGCCGGCAGGACAACCTCGGCGGCTCCACCCTTCGTTCGGCGGAGTTCAATCTCTCGACCCCCGAGGGTTCCGCCGGCTATCGCGACTTCCTGACCCACGGCCAGCTCCCCACCGCCAACGGGCCTGGCATCAGCGGCGTGTCCACCACCGAGCGGACCACCTTCACCTCGACGGCCCAGCTGGGCGGGCGCATTGGACCGAGCGGCAACCCGAACTCCCTCGACGGAACGCTCGACCTGAACAGCAACGCGGGCAGCTCCGTGCGCACCACCAACGCTGACGGCACGAGCACCGTGGCGGCCGAGCTGCGCTACGGCACCAACGTGGGGCTGTCGATGCAGCAGCGCTTCGGCGCGGACGGCCACGAAGACCTGGGAGCGCGCACGTATGCGTACGCCCTGACGCCCGATGTCAATTCGGCGCAGCTGATCAACGCAGCACTCGGCACCGACCGCGCCGTCGCCGGCCGCCCGATCGATCTGACCCTCACTGAGAGCCAGATGGGCGCGCTGCAGGGGGCCACTCGGCGTGCCGTCGCCGCGGGTGCGGTCTCCCTCGCGCCGCTGATCACCGACAACCAGTCACCTCAGGACTTCGCCATCGGGCTCGCGCGCAACATCGGCCATGACACCTTTGGGGTCGCCTCGGATCTCTTCAGCATCTCTCAGTTTGCAGACGGGATCGTGCGGAACGAACTCACGGCGCTGCCGGGGCAGATCATCATTCGCCCCTGAACGGGCGCAGCGACAGCCAGCCCGCAAGCGAAGCCAGCGAGAGCCCACCACGTGCGCGAATCGCTCCATCAACTCCGGCGGATCACAGCGGCCACCGCCCATCGAGGGAACACTGGCGAACGCGGCTAGAGACAAGACGTTGACGATGGTGGCGCCGCGAGTTCTTTCCAGCGTCGGCAGGAACGCCTTGATCATCTCGAGCGTGCAATGAACGTTGGTGCGGAAGTCGCCCTCGAACTGCACCGGCGTCATGGTCATCACATCGAACGAGCTCAAGACGCCAGCGTTGTTGATCAGCAGCGAGACGTCGCCGGCCTGGTTCACGGCCTGCGCGAGTTGTCCGGGGTGGGTGGTGTCGAGGGTGAGCGGCACCACCTTCACGCCTTGATCGCCGATCCTATTTCCGTCGCGAGCGGCTGCGTACACCTTCGCTGCACCGGCCTCGACGAGCGCTGTGACGATGGCTTTTCCGAGTCCGCGGTTGGCACCCGTGACGAGTGCAATGCATCCTTCGATCTTCATGTGGTCTCCTGGGTTGTGTTGGCGTTTCACCGACACAACGTTCGAGGCCGCTTCAGATCGACAGTTGGC
>JAYVNA010000324.1:0-1653 GCA_043758715.1 Archangium sp. | reverse complement strand
AGTCGTGCGTCGAGAGATAATGAAGGTTCTCCTCGAGCCGGCGGCGCTCGGTGAGATCTCTCAAGATGGCGACCGTGTACGGGTGTTGATCGATGGTGACCGGCGCCAGGCTCACCTCGACGGGAACCTTGCGGCCGTCGCGGTGCTGGGCGAGCAACTCGATCGAACGCGGCCCGACTGATCGGCGGGTGGCAGAGCCATCGGGCTCGGCGAGCAGCGACTCGAGCTCGCGGCCCCACAGCTCTTTGCGCCCGTAGCCGAGCAGCACCTCGGCCTGAATGTTGACGAGGATGATCTCTCCCGACTCATCAACCGCGAGTACGGCGTCTGGAGCGGCGTCCAGGAAGGCTTCCGCAAAATGCCCAAGCTCGACCATGATTTTCTTTCGTCCCCTGCGGTTGGCGAAAGACCAACCCGGCCCGCCCTCACATCCATCCCGGGTGCGACCTCACCTCACTGCACCCGGCGTCTCCATGTCAGGCTGCCGATCTCGTGCCGTCGGCTTTCCATCAGGAGTGTGACCGTCATGAGCTGGAAGCAGACGCTGGAAAAGGCAGGCGAAGGTCACTGGGTGCTCCCCCGCACGAAGGGAATGCGGTGCGAAGCGCACCTTTTTCTCTCGGACCTGCTGCTGTTTGGGGAGGACGGTGGCGCCGGCGTCGAGGAAGACGTGTTCGGCCAGGTGGTCAACGCCTGCTCGTTTCCCGGCGCGACCCGGGTGGTGCTCACGCCTGATTGTCACGTCGGCTACGGCGTTCCCATCGGGACCGCCATCGAGACCGAAGGCACGTTGCTGCCGACGGCGGCGGGGTACGACATCGGCTGCGGCATGGTGCAGCTGACCACCTCACTGACCTGGGAGGACGTCGCCGATCGCGAGAAGCGCCGCATGTGGATCGACGAGGTGACTCGCCGCATCGGCGTGGGGGTGGGTCAGCCGGGCGCCGGCAAGAGCTCGCTCAAGAAGTTCGACGAAATCGTCCGCCATGGGGCGCACGCGTTGGGGCGCAGTCACGAAGTGACCGAGCGCGCGGTGGTGCCGGTCGAAGATGACACCGTGGACATTCCCGAAAAGGCGTACGCCAAGCGCGGCCAGCTCGGCAGCCTCGGCGGCGGCAATCACTTCTGCGAGATGCAGGTCGATGAGGCCGGCAAGGTCTGGGTGACGCTGCACACCGGCAGCCGCGGGTTTGGCTGGAACATCGCCAAGCAGTTCTTCGTGACGGGCGCGCAGCTGCTGGGGCTGGGGCACCGCAGCGAAGACGCGATCTGGTTCGACGCTGACTCGGCGACGGGCAAGGCGTACTGGAACCTGCACAACATGGCGGCGAACTTCGCCATCGCGAACCGGCTGCTCATCGGTGAAGCGGTGTGCGAGGCGATCGAGTCGGTCTTCGGGGGCGAGGCGAAGATCTATTACGAGATCTCGCACAACCTCATTCAGCGCGAAAACGGCCGCTTCGTGGCGCGCAAGGGCGCGACCCGCGCGTTCCCGAAGAACCACGCGGCGCTCGAGGGCACCGGGTGGGAAGCGACCGGTCACCCGATTCTGATTCCAGGCTCGATGGAGACGGGCAGCGCGATTCTGTTCGCAGACGAGGGCGCGAAGGAGTCGCTCTATTCGGTCAACCACGGCGCGGGCCGGCGGCTGTC
>JAYVNA010000323.1:0-5421 GCA_043758715.1 Archangium sp. | reverse complement strand
ACCGAGACCGACTCGCTTGTTTCCATCGACGAAGGGGCGATTCTTCACGAGGTAAAACAGGTACGCCGCCGCCTGTTCACAGCTGGTCGGGTGCAACAGCTCGCCGAACATGGTCGCCTTCGGTACTGCAAGGGCGGACTCCAACATCCCCTCGAGCTGACGGACGATGGCGTCGCTGAAGGCAGGCAGGTCGTCGGGCTTGCGCGAGGTGATGAGGTTGCCGTCTTCCACCAGCTCGCGGTCGACCCAGCGCGCACCCGCGTTGATGAGGTCGGTCTTGATGGAAGGCCACGAGGTGACGGTGCGCCCGTCGAGCACGTCGGCCCCTGCGAGCATCCAACCGGCGTGGCAGACCGCGGCCAGCGGCTTGCCCGACGCGAGGAAGTCGCGGGTGAAGCTGACCATTTGAGGGTCTTGCCTCAGGTGATCAGGCGAGTACCCGCCTGGAATGACGAGAGCGGCAAAGTCGTCGACCGAGACGTCACGAATCGACTTCTCGGTGTTGATCTTCTCGCGGCCCTTCTTGCCCTGAAGCGACGTGCCCTCGAAGGGCACGCGAAACTCAGCGTCCTCGAACTGCTGATCGACGATGAAGGCCACCTTCGATGCTCGAGCCATCTGAATCACCTCACTGAAGAGAGTGATCGAGGCAGTGCATTTCGTGCACCAGTGACTTCCTGATCAGGGTTCGTTCAACCAACCGAACGAGGTGATCAGGCCGGTCCGGGTGTTGAACGCCATCACGCCGGTGAAGGAGGCGTCGTCGTTGTTGGTCCAGCTCAGGCGCCTGAACTCGACCCCCGGCTCTTTCATCAGGCCGGTGAGGCTCTTCGTGCTTCGCAGAATCTGCCCGGTGTCGCCGCCCGGCTTCAGCTCAGCGGCCAGCTCGGTGGCCTGCGCTTCGGCGGTGGTGCTGGCCTGGGTGAGTCCGGCGACCCCGTAATACTGAGGGTAGTCGCGCAGGTACGAGGTGCCGGTGCTCTCGAAGAGCAGCTCGTTCATGAATTCGGGGGTGTCCATCGCGATCGCCATGTCGGCGGGCTTCATCTTCCACGCGGCGGAAAACAGCTGCGAGCCTGCGCCGTCGCCGCTCATCTTCGCGATCAAGCTCTCGGCGATCGGAGAGACCGCGAGCCTCGAGAGGTTCTTGCCGCCGATGGTCGCCGGCACGCCCGCCCCGGGAACGACGAAGGGTGAGGCGATGGTGCCGGTGGTGCCGCCGGTGAGGTGCGCCTTGTAGCTCTCGAGGTTGTCCTGGAGCGTCGCCGGCAGGGTCGCCTGCTCGGTCTCGGAGAGGGACCCGTCATGGTTCTTGTCGGCCGTCTTCGCCTTCGCCGCGACGTACGCCGCCTGGTCCTTCGCGAAGGACTCCGGAGTGATGGCGCTCTTCGTTTTGGCCTGACGCCGGTAGTCGTCGCGCAGGTCCTTCGGGAGCGCCTTCGCCTCGGCGGCCGTGAGCTTCTGGTTCTGGTTCTTGTCGGCGTCGGTCGCGGCCTTCCGGGCGTAGCGCGACGTCGAGGAGACGAGGCTGCTGATTTTCACCTTCGGGGCCATGGGGACTTCCTCCACCGGCCAAAGTGACAGAAGTGCCCCCCGAATGCGACTTCCGGGCGCGACTCGTGTCTGGGGGCATGCGAACCCAGAATTGGCTCCTGGCGGCGTTGTTCTTTTCCTTCCCGGCGGGGGCGCAGAGCGCGCAATCAGTCTGCGGCGGCTTGCTGATGGGCGACGAGCGCGTGCGCTGCATGCAGGTCATCTCGGGGCACACGGTCGAGCCCGGCGCGGCGAACGTGTGTGGCGGAATCTTGATCGGAAGCGATCGCATCGCCTGTCTGAGCGGCACCCTCGACAAGCGCTACCAGCCTTCTGAATTGTCCGTGTGTTCCGGCATCTTGATGGGCGCCGATCGCGCCAATTGCATGGCCGCCGCGGGGGCTGCTCCACGCAAACCGGTGGAAGAGCGACGCAGCAAGCGCCGTTCGCGCGACGACGACGATGAGGACGAAGACGATCGTCCCCGGCGGCGCGATCGCAACCTGCGCCTGACGAACTACTGCCCGGGTACCGTCTCGCGGTTCTACTTCCGTGCACCCGATGCCCGTCGCTTTCAGGAAGTCGAACTCATCGCGGACATCGGGCCCAACCACTACCTCGACCTTTCCGTGCCTGATCAGACACTCGAGGTCTGCATCGAGACCCCCGACGGGTATCGGCTTCATTGGGAGCGCGTGCGAAAGACCGAAGACCTGGTGATCGCCGCGACCGAGCCGAACTGGGCCGTCGCCCGATGCCGCGACCTCAGATGATACGGTGCGGTGATGCGCCTGTTCCTGCTCGGCAGTCTCCTCTTCCTCTCAGGCTGCGACTGCAACGGCACGGCGACCATCGGAGGCCGCCGCGACGGCGGCACCCAGAACCGCGACGCCGGCAGCGGTATTCCTGACGGGAGCACGCCGCTCGCCGACGGCGGCTTCACCACCTGCGAGTCGACCTGCTCCGACGATCTCCAGGCGAGCATCGATTGCAACGGCGTGCGCACGCAGTGTCCGGCGGGGCAGGGCTGTTCACCCACCGGCTGCATCGACGCGTGCGCGGCGGCGGCGGCCTCGGGCAGCACCATCGGGTGTGATTTCTACGCCGCCGCGGTGCCGCCCCAGAGCGAGACGCAGGGGAGCTGCTACTCGGCGTTCGTCGCGAACACCTGGAACGGGCCCATCACGCTCAACGTGCAGCGCGGCACCCAGACGTTCGACGTGAGCACGTTCGCGCGCATCCCCCGGCAGACGGGCACCACGCTCTCGTACGATCCGCTGCCGGTCATCGACGGTGGGGTGATGTTGCCCGCGGGCGCGATGGCCGTGCTCTTCCTCGCGGAGTGGGATTCAGGGGGAGCGCCGCCGATGTATTACGTGGGTTGCCCCTCGCCGCCCGCGATGACGGGAGAATTTCAGCTCGACGGCACCGGGCAGACGACTTCTTTTCACATCACCACCAGCGCGCCGGTGGTGGCCTACGACATGTATCCGTACGGCGGCGCTGACAGCCACGTCAGCAGCTCGAGCCTGCTCATTCCCACCTCGGCGTGGGGAACGAACTACGTGGGCGCGACTCCGGCCGATGCGCTGAGCGGCATCATGTTCCCGTACCTGCAGTTGTACGGCTCTCAAGACAACACCCAGATCGCGATTCAGGCGCCGGTGGCCATCCAGGGCGGAGGCGGCATCAGCGGCGCCGCGGCCAACACCGTCGCCCGCTACACCCTGGGCAAGGGACAGGTGCTGCAGCTCTCGCAAGCCGCGCAGCTCTCAGGCGCGTTGATCAAGGCCGACAAGCCCATCGCCGTCTGGGGTGGTCACGCGTGCATGCAGGTGCCGCTCGGCGTGGTGGCGTGCGACTCGGGTCATCAGCAGTTGCCCGCGGTGCCGCTGCTCGGCAATGACTACCTCGCCGTGCGTCACAAGGCGCGCGGGGCCAATGAGCCGGCGATCTGGCGCTTCGTGGGCGCGGTCGATGGCACCACGCTCACTTACGATCCGCCCGTCGGTGGTCCCACCACCCTGAGCGCGGGCCAGTCGGTGAACTTCAGCTCGGCCGCCCCCTTCAAGGTCACCAGCCAGGACGCGAGCCACATCTTCTATTTGTCGCAGTTGATGACGGGCGGGGAGACGACCGGCGATCTCGGGGATCCCGAATTCGTGAACGTGGTGCCGTGGCAGCAGTACCTGAAGAGCTATCTCTTCTTCACTGACGCCACCTACGCCTCGACCGACCTCGTGTTCGTGCGGCCGCTGGGCAGCGACAACCAGTACCACGACGTCACGCTCGACTGCGCCGGGGTGGTCAGCGGGTGGTTCGGCATCGGCGGCAGCAGCTACCAATACGCGCGCGTGTCGTGGACCAAGACCAGTGCGGGTTGCACCAACGGCGTGCACACCGCGCACAGCGACGCGCCGTTCGGGCTCACCGTGTGGGGCACGGATTTCTATACGAGCTACGGCTACCCCGCGGGCATGAGCGTGCGGCCCATCAACACCGTGGTGGTCGGGCCGGAGATCAACTGACCTCAGTGTACTTTAGTATCTGACGGCACGCCCGCGCCGGTGACTTGATGGCTTATAGTATGTGAATAGCGTGCTGGGCGGACACGATATAGTACTATAGTACCTTATGGCCGCATCCCTGACCCTCGAAGTCCTTCTGGGCGGCCGGTGGCACAGGGCGGCGCGTCTCGAGTTCCCGAACGAAGCGACAGGCGATCGAGGCTCATGCCACTTCGAGTACGAGCACGAATACCTGGTGGAACACGTCGCGAACCACCGGTTCGACTCTCAGGTGAGCCTGCGGCTGCCGCTGGAGTTTGGTCCCTCGATCGTGGAGATGTGGCCTTCCTTCCTCGATGACATTCGCCCGATGGGGAACGCGCGACGCGTGTGGCTCAACCGGTCGAGCCTTGCCGATGGGCCCGCCAGCGACTTTCAATTGTTGAAGCAGGGCACCGTCGCGCCGGTGGGCAACCTTCGCATCGCAGAATCGGTGCCGCCCCCAGCGGGGCCGCCGCGTCGCTTCGCCGCACAATCAGTCGTGGAGCGAGAGCACGAGTTCATCGCATTTGCCGCGGAGCAAGGCGCGCAGGTGGGCGGCGCCTCAGGCGCTGGCGGTGATTCACCCAAGCTGGTTCTGCGCCAGGATCTCGATGGCCAGGTCTGGATCGATGTCTGGCAGGACGAACCCGAGAACCCGGCGCGTCACCTGCTGGTGAAGTTTGCTCGAGGAAGGCATGAGCGCGACAAGCTCATCCTCCGCTCCGAGTACGTCTACTACCAGGCGCTCACGAAGCTGGGCGTCTCCACCATCGGCACTGAGGGCATGGCGCTGCTTGAAGGTCAGAACGGGCCGAGCTTGTGGCTGCCCCGCTTCGACGTCAGACGTCATCGTGGGCGTGAAGTGCGACTGGGCATGGAGTCGATGTACTCGCTCCTCGCGGCCAGCCCCGGCGCGCGCCTGCATCATCAAGACGTGCTCATCGCCCTTCGAAACGTGGTGCCGGCGCGGGCCTGGCCGAAGCTCCTCATCGAATACGTCGAGCGCGACCTCCTCAACCTCGTGTTCGGCAATTCTGACAACCACGGCCGGAATACCTCGTTGCTCAAGAGCGCAGACAGCGTGTTCCTGGCGCCGGTGTACGACTTCGCGCCGATGAAGATGGATCTCGAGGGCATCTCCCGAACCACTCAATGGAGCGGCTTCGAGCGAGGTGGCGATGTCGATTGGCGAGGGCTCCTGCCTACGTTCGAAGAGCATGAGAAGAAGGTGACGAGCGCCTTGCGCGCGCTCGCGAAGCGGCTCGTCGTTCTGCCCGCCCTTCTCCGCGAGCTCGGATTGCCGAAGCAGACCCTCGAGTTCCCCGCGCTGGGGCTGCTT
>JAYVNA010000322.1:0-5441 GCA_043758715.1 Archangium sp. | reverse complement strand
GGCTCACCGTCGATGGTGATCGAGGCCTCGAGCACCGAGGTGGCGATGTCGACGTCGAATTCCTGGTCGCGATCGAAGGTGAGGTTCGCCAGCGGCGTCACGGCGAAGTTCCGCAGCTCGGTGCCGAACAGCGAGACGGCGGGGGTGTTGAGGAAGAGGCCGAAGCTGCCCTCGAGCATGCGCAGCTCGTAGCTGCCGCCCTGGCTGGTCACCATCGAGCGCTGCCACGAGGGGCTGCCGTACGCCTCGAACCACACGTCCTGCGGGAAGATGTTTGGTCTGAAGGCGAGCCCCCCGAAACGCACCGCGCCGCGCAGCAGGTGCGAGGTGGCCCGGAAGTTCGACTGCAGGTCGGCCGTCATGTCGGCGTAGCCGTGATCGATGAAGCCTTCGAAGTACGGCCACACCCCGCCGGGCTGGTGCTGGAGAATGTCGTAGCGGCCGCGCATCACCTTGACCTGGAACAGGCCCTGGGCATCGGGCACGCGCGCGAGCTCAGACTTGAAGTTGCCCGCGACGAACTCGACCTTCACCGGCTTGGTCTCGGACAGACCGTCGAGGAACGCGTCGGCGGTGAGCGTGTGGAGCTTGATGCAGATGCCAAAACGCAGGCCGGCGTCGGGGTTGGCCACGCCGCCGTCAGCATCGAGACCGAACGATTCGGGCGGGCACTCTTCGCTGGCGAAGGTGGTCGGCCACACCATCTTCGGCGGGTCTGGCGGGAGGATCACCACGCCACCGTCCGGCTTCGGCTTGGGAACGATTACCTCTTCGCCGGCGTCGGGCTCGGTCATGGTGGGGCCGCACTGGCAGCCCGAGAGGGCCAGGGCGAACGCGGCCGCTACCACCGTCGCTGTTCCGACCCTGCGCATTGGCAAACGCTCTCCCGGCAAGAGACTGTCAGTGGCCCTGGCGACCAGCTGAACTTCCGGGCGGGTTAAGCAAAGGCGACGCCATTAAACAAGTCCGCGAGGTTACAGGGGAAATACCCCTGTGGTTGCGGGGGGTCACGACAGGTTCAGGCAGGTGACAACAAGTTATCAGTCGAGCTGGGAGACCAGCCGCGCGGAATGAGCCCGGGCTGCCGCGAGAATGGCGGTCTCGTCCACCTGGGTCAGGCGGCGATCACGCATCAGCACCTGGCCGTTCACGACCACGTCGCGCACGTCGTGGCTCTGGCCTGAGTAGACGAGCGACGACACCGCGTCGCCCGAGCTGGGCGTGGAATGGGCGGACGAGAGGTCGACGGTGATCACGTCGGCCCGCGCACCTTCCTGCAGGCAGCCGATTTCGCCTTCGAGGCCCAGCGCCTTGGCGCCATTGAGGGTGGCCATTTCGAGCGCCTGCATCGCCGACATCGAGGTGGGCCCGCCGCGCGGCAGGTGAATGAGCGCCGCCAGCCGCAGCTCCTGAAAGATGTCGAGGTTGTTGTTGCAGGGTGCGCCGTCGGCGCCGAGCCCCACCACGATGCCCTGCTTGAGCAGCTCGGGCACCTTCGCCATGCCCGAAGCGAGCTTGAAGTTGGCGCTGGGGCAATGAGCGACGCGGGTCTGCGTTTCGCGCAACAACTTCTGCTCTTCGGCGGTGAGCCAGACGCAGTGCGCGAGGGTGGTGTGGGTGCCGAGCAGGCCCAGGTGATGGAAGTAGCTCACGTTGTCCATGCCGGTCTTCTCGCGCACCACGTCGCACTCGGTGGCGTTCTCGGACGCATGGGTGTGGATGCGCACGCCGCGTTCCTTCGCCATCGCCTGCACCTTGCGCAGCAGCCCCTCGGTGCACGAGAGCACGAAGCGCGGCGCGAGCGCGTAACGCAGCCGATCGCCCTCGCTGCCGTGCCACTTCTCGATCAGGCGCAGCGACTCGGCCAACGACCCTTCGGTGGTCTCGCGCAGGCCCGCGGGCACGCCCTGCCCCGCGTCCATCATGCACTTGCCGCCCACCAGCCGAATGCCGGAGTCTCGCGCGCTCTCGAACACGGAATCGTAGTGGCGCACCGTGCCCATATCGAGCACCGAGGTGGCGCCCGAACGAATGCACTCGAGGAAGGTGACGTCGGCGCTGGCCCGCAGCGATTCAGCGTCATGCAGGGCCTCGAAGGGCCAGATGCGGTCTCGGAGCCAGTCGAGCAACTCCATGCCGTCGGCGTGATTGCGACAGAGCGTCTGGCAGGCGTGAAGGTGGCTGTGAATGAGACCTGGCAGCACCAGCTGGCCTTGGGCGTCGATGACCTTGCGAATGGCGGTCTTCCCGCCCCGCTTGCGAGGTCCGACCCGAACGATGCGATCGCCCTGAATGACCACTTCAGCGTCGCGAATCACCTCGCGTTTCGCGTTCATGGTGATGACGGTGGCGTTGCTGATGACGAGATCCACGGACTGTGACCTTCTCCTACCTGCAGGGTTGGGTACACTTTTCAGCCGTGTTCCCCGCACTCTTCGTTCGAGCCGTCCTGCTGTTGCCTGATCTCCCGGGCGATCAACCCCACTACACCAAGCCCGTCGGCTCGGCGGAGGTGAGGTACTTCGAGCTGCTCGAGAACAACAGCCACATCATCTACCCCATCATCGCGGTCACCGTGGTGGCGCTGATCGCTTTCGGGGTGATCGCCGCGTGGCGCAGCGAAGACGTCGATGGCATCGCCAAGGCCGAGATGAAGCGCGAAGTAATTCGGCAGCTGCGGCGCGAGGTGTACGGACTGACCGCGGTGCGGCTGGCGACCCTGCTCGACGTGCCTGGCGTGAAGATGCTCAAGCTGCTCGAGGAAATGGCCGAGGACAACATCGTCGAGTCGCGCACCGACACGTCACGCGTCACCACGTGGCGGATGAAGGGGCTGACGGGGTGAAATTTACTGAAGCCGTCCGATGATCGGCACGGTCACCTTCGGCGTGTACGGATCGGTCGTGTCGACGATCACCCAGATGCGCTGCTCCTGCGAAGGCGGCGTGTAGAACCCGCCGTCGGGCTCGAACGCCCCGTAGGCGATCGTGCCGACCTTCTTGCTGATGCGGCCGCCCGACAGGTTGGTGCCTTCCAGCAACACCGGCAGCGTGGGCCCCGCGGTCCACGCGAACCAGGTGCAGGCGCCCGCGTCGACATCACTGCAGCGCACGCCCGGCGTCTGCCCACCATCGGCCGACTGCCACAGCTCAGCGGCGAGCAGCTTCACCGGCCCGTTCCCGGTGTTCGTCACCAGTGAGACGTCTTGCGGCACCGGGCTGTTGCCGGTGAAGGTCACGGGGAACGGCAAGGGCTGGGGAAGAATCGAGTTGCCGGTGAGCGTGACCAACATCGAGCTGGGCCGGCGCATGGTGTTGAGCGGTTCTCCCTGGCGCGTCCACACGATGGTCGAGAGATCGGTGTCGTCGCCGCCGCGGCAGATCGAGCGCGCGCGGTAGGTGATGGCCACCGGCGTGGTCTTCCAGTCGCGGGGATCGGTGACGGCGGTAGGAAGCTTGAAGGTCGGCACCATCCACGAGCTCGGGGTCCCGCCGTCGGACTGCAGCGGCGCATTCGCGTATCGGAAGTCGATGCTCGCCCCGCCGTCGCAGCGGTTCGTCGCGCCCGCGCTGATGTTCATGCTGTAGCTGACCGGCGTGTTGCCATCGTTGCGCACGAACATCGTGCCCGAACGGGTGTACGGCACCGCGCCCGCATCGAGCTCACAGACGAAGCCTGCGTCGGGCGGGTAGACGCGTTCATCGCAGAGCGAGCCGAAGCGCACGTCGAGGTTCATGCCCATCGTCCCGTCGGTGCACTGCTCGGTGGGGCTGTCGTCGAACTTGAAGCAGAGCTTGGGCAACGCCTGAATGCCCGAGCCGCGAATGGGAATCGTCTTGTTCCCCACGCCCGCGGGGAGCACCAACACGAGGTCACCCATCAAGGCCACCGGCCCCGCCGGAGCAAACTTCACGGTCACCATCACGGTCTCGCCGCCGGCCAGCGTCTTCACCAGCGGCACGAGGTTCGAGGTGACGCTGCTGTCGACGGCGCTGCTCAGCTGCGCCGAGGTCACCGGCAGCTCGTTCGAGCCGGAGTTGGTGAGCGCGAAGGTCAGCTCCTTCATCTCGCCCACGTAGACCTCGCCGAAGTCGAGCGTGGTGGGCTGCACCACCGCGGTGGCGGTGACGCCGGTGCCCGCGAGACTCAGCTGCACGGTGACGTTGCTGGGGTCGTCGGTGGTGATGGTGAGGGTGCCCGTCTCGCGCTGATCGGCCACGTTGGGCGTGAAGGTGACGGGCAGCTCGTACTCGCCGTTGACCCCGATGGTGACGGGCATCGGCTCGCCGAGCGCGAAGAGCGCCTTGCTGAACTCGGCCTTCTGAAGGGTCAGGGCCGCCGCCCCGGCGTTGCGAACGCGCACCTTCTTGGTGGCGGTGAAGTTGAGCTGCACCTGCCCGAACTCGACCGCGCTGCGGGCATTGCCCACGTCGTCGAGCACTTCGATCTTCGGCAAGAGCTTCCGGGTCTGCGTGCCGCAGTCGCAACCGGCCAACGAGAACAGGACCACGGCGAGGGCGATTCTTTGAAAAGTCATGAGGCTCATTTCGGTCAGACCAACTCGCTCTTCGCGCTGCGGCCCATCAGCTCGGCCACGGCGGCCTTGGCTGAGCTGCCTTCCCAGGCGATCTTGTAGACTTGGTGGCAGATGGGCAACTCCACGCCCACCTTGAGCGAGAGATCGCGCGCGCTCTTGGCCGTCTTCACGCCTTCGGCGACCTGGTGCATTTCCTTGAGGATGTCGTCGAGCGAGCGCCCCTTGCCCAGCTCGAAGCCGACGGTGCGGTTGCGCGAGAGCTCGCCGGTACAGGTGAGCACCAGGTCGCCCAGGCCCGCGAGGCCTGACAAGGTCAGCGGATTGCCGCCCATCGCGACCGCGATGCGGGTGATTTCGGCCAGGCCGCGGGTGATGATCGCCGCGCGGGTGTTCTGGCCCAGGCCCATGCCGTCACCCATGCCCGCGGCGATGGCGATCACGTTCTTGAGCGC
Organism: Archangium sp.; assembly: GCA_043758715.1. Lineage (GTDB taxonomy): Bacteria > Myxococcota > Myxococcia > Myxococcales > Myxococcaceae > Archangium_A. The sequence goes on along the minus strand of JAYVNA010000322.1, from coordinate 452 downwards.
GCCGCCGACCTGCACGCCCACCACGTCGGTCGAGGTGTACGTGCGAAACACGTCGCTCTTGAACATCGCCTGCGCGGTGCGCGCGGTGGTCTCGAAGCGGCTGGCAATGGTGACCACCGTGGGCAGCCGTCGCACCATTTCCTTGGCGAACGAAGGGCCCGAGAGCACCGCGATGTGCGGGTGGTATTCCTCGGGCAGGCATTGCTCGAGCACCTCCGTCATCGTGCACAGGGTGCCGTTCTCGATGCCCTTGGCCACCGACACCACCGGCACGTGCAGCGGGAAGAGCCGGGTGGTCTTGCCCAGCAGGTCGCGGGTGGCCTGCGAGGGCGTGGCGACGATCACCAGCTCGGTCTTGCTGGCCGAGGCTTCCAGGTCGGTCGACGCGCGAATCTTGGGGGAGAGCGGCAAACCCGGCAGGTAGTTCGCGTTCTGGTGGGTGCCGTTGATGA
>JAYVNA010000321.1:0-5444 GCA_043758715.1 Archangium sp. | reverse complement strand
GCCTGGCGCAGCACGTCGGCCGGCTTTGCGCGCCGTGACCACGCGTCACACTGCTTGTCCGTCCACAACGAGCGAAAGCCCTCGCGCAGCAGCGGCGACAGCTTCGGCAGTTGCCGGCTCCACTTCTTCGCGCCGCTCACAGGCACTTCCCGAATGCGCTTGGCCATGGCTCCAAGCGGAGTCGACTTCGTCACGCTTCGCAACGTCAGCCGACCGCGTCGTCACGCATTCGCGGCGCGAGAAATGTAGAGCTCGAGTTGTTCGATCACGTACGCCTGTTCGTTGAGCACGTCCTTCACCAGGTCGCCCAGCGAGATGATGCCGAGCACCGAATCGCCTTCGAGCACCGTCACGTGGCGCAGTCGCATTTGCGTCATCAACATCATGCACTCGTCAGGCGAGATGTCCGCCGCCACCCCTTTCACGTCTCGCCCCATGATCACCTCGACCTTCGTTTCACCCGGAATTTGCGCAGCGGCCGCGCGCACGAAGTCACGCTCGGACACCAGCCCCACCACCTGTCCATCGGCGAGCACCAACAACGCTCCGACGTTCCACACCGACATCAAGCGCGCGGCCTCGGCCATCGTGGCGCCAGGCTCGATGGTGATCAGTTGCTTGAGCGTCTTCCCTTCCAACACGTCCCGAATGAGTCTCATGAGTGCCTCCGTTGTGCGGCACCCCGAGGCTGCTCCTGTCAGGCAAGTACACTCAAGGTGGGCACTGGCCAGCTGGACTGAGCCGGAAAGCCAGATTCGCTGGTGCTCGTCGCGCACCGCTTCTGTCGAGTTTCGATGGGCCGCGGTGAAGAGCTTTAAGACCAGCGAACCCTGCCCCGTGCCACGTGGGCCACCTGCTTGGACGGAGGCGATCGGTAACTCATCGCTTTCAACGCGCGTGCTCCCCAGTTGCGGCGCCGCGAACCACGGTCTCGCGCAGCTACAGACTTGCTCGTGCCCCGGGTGCTGCGAATCGAAGTCTCGTTGCGGACGCTGCTGCTGGCCGTCTGCGTGTTGGCGGGCGCGTGGCTGCTCGTCACCCTGACCCCGGTGTTGATCTCGTTGCTGGTGGCGTTGATCTTTGCCGGCACGCTCGACCCCGCGGTGCAGTGGCTCGAGCGCCGCGGCTTGCGGCGGGTGCTCGCGCTGGTGGTGGTCTTCGGCGCGGTCGCGTTGGTGGTGGCGCTGCTCGGCGTCCTCATCTTCCCCGCGCTCGCGCGCCAGGTGGCCGACTTCGCCGCTGATGCCCCGAGAATGCAGACGCGCGTGGCGGAGTGGCTCAAGAGTTACCGAATTCTCGGCTCTGCCGCCGACGACGTGAAGGACTTCGACCCGCGGACACTGCTGGGCGGTGAGGGGGCCTCGAAGCTGGTCTCACTCTCGGGCGGGGTGATCGAGTTCCTCGGCTATCTGGCCTCGAGTCTGGTGCTGGCGCTCTATCTGGTGGCCGATCGCGAGCGCATGCGGGGCACGCTCTACGCCGTGGTGCCGCGCAGTCATCACGTGCGGCTGGCTCACATTCTCTCGCGCATGGAGTTGATCGTCGGTGGCTACATGCGAGGCCAGCTGATCACCTCGGTGGCGATCTTTCTCTTCACCTTCATGTTGCTCTCGGTGCTCCAGGTTCCCGGGGCGCTGGCGCTCGCCGCCTTCGCCGGTCTCACCGACGTCATTCCCTATGTGGGTGGCCTGCTTGCCACCGCGCCCGCGACCCTGGCTTCGTTTTCAGTGAGCACCTGGGCAGGCGTGGTGGTGTTGGTGGTGCTCGCCGCCTATCAGGAGTTCGAGAGCCGCGTGCTCGTGCCGGCGGTGTACGGGCGCATTCTCCGCCTGCCCTCGGTGGTGGTGCTGTTGGCGCTGCTCGTCGGCGGGCGGCTGCTGGGCATCATCGGCGCGCTGCTGGCGCTGCCGGTCGCGGCGATGCTGCGCATGTTGATCGAAGAGATGCGCGTCGAGTTGCCGGGCGAGACGACCGACACCGCCTTGAAGGAACACGATGAACGGGCGCAGCGGGAATACGAAGCGAAGACCGAAGGCGTCCCCGCTGAAGCCGCGGCCGAAGTCGCGGGTCAAATCGCAGAGAAAACCCCTGGTGAGAAGTCGTGAGTTGGCCTCTGGGAGAGGGTCAGGGTGAGAGCCATTCAGGTCAATACCAAGCCAGTTCCACCGACACCTTCGCGGCGAGCCGAATCGCCTGCACTGCTTCAGGGTTCGCCTCACGCAACGCCTGCAGCGGAGTCATTTCTTTCACCATGAACAGCCTTCTCCTTCGAGTCAGCGTGCCGCACCGCACGCCATCCACCCGGTGCTCTCCCCTCCAGCGAGGGGCAACGATGGGAAGCGGTGATGCAGTTCGTGGTGCAGGAAGCTCGCGACCACTGCGCTGCGAGTCCACTCGAGGTGCCTGGCGATCTTCACGAAGCGTGCGGGAGGGCGATGCGGAAGATTCGACGCCCACGCCGAAGTAGTGAGCTGCAACACGACGTTCACCAACACCCACGCGGCGCCGAGCGTGGTGCGGCTGATCAGCGCGAGCGCGGTGAGCGCAATCGCAGCCATGGTCTCAGCGATGAGCCACGCCCTGTTGCCGCCGGCGCGAAAGGCTTCGGTGCGGTATTGCGCAGCGTTCATCGGGCCCGCGAGCACCGCGCGCCAGAGCGTCATGGTGGCGCCCACGCCTTCGAGATCGTCAGTGGCAAGAGGCCGGGCGTGGTGGCGCAGGTGCATCGTTCGCATGCCGTGACCGGCCACCAACATCGGGAGCGCGGCGAGGCTGAGCGCCAGCTCGTTCAGGCGCCGCGGAAGACCGAGGGCTCCGTGCGCGAGTTCGTGGGTGAACGCGAAGGCTGCGAGGTGCAGCGCGAGCGCTCCGGCCAACGCGACCGGGGCGCGGTGGGCGCCAGCGATGAGCAGGACGATCGCGATGGCGTGGCGAATGGCGTGTCCCGACAGCGCTTCCACTTGGAGTCTTGCACTCATGGTGGCCTCACCTGGGAGTACCGGAGGTGACGCCAGCTGGTTGCTTCCTCTGGTGAGGTGCCGGTTGGGTGAGGACGAAGGCGCCGAATTCACGGGGCGACGGCGGCTTCCACGCCAGGCATCGACAGTGCGATCTCGCGGTCGAAGGTACGAGAACGTCGTCGTCGAGTGAAACCGCTTGCGGTTCGTGAAGCGGGTCCTGACGATGAAGCATGGCGTACGATCACCAGCTCGAAGCAAGCATCCGGGTCGAATCGAATCGCGCGCTGCGCCAGGGGGCCCGCTCCGCCAGCCTGTTGGCGCTGGCCGCCTTGATCCTCATCAGCGCCCAGAGCTGGGGCGACCCCAACTTCACGCCTGCGGCCATCTTCCCCCTCGCGGGGTTGCTGCTCGCCGAGCTGGTGCACTTGTTGGCGAAGCGGGAGCAGATGCACACCCGCCTCGGCACGGCCGTCTTTCTGGGCGCCACCTGCATGCCCTTCGTGACCCTCTGCATTCACGCCGTGGTGGCCGACTTCGGGGCCGCGACCTTCTTCTTCGGGCCGCTGACCTGGTCGTGGCTGGTCATCATCTGCGTGTCCGCCTTTCTGTTCGACCAACGCTTCTCGCGGATCGTGGGGGTGCTGAGCGGGGTGCTCTTCCTCGCGGGCTACGCGCTGGCTCGGCCGAAGCTCGAGTCACTGCCCGAGATGAACGCGGCGTTTCGCTCCGCGCTGGTCGCTCCGGGCGTGCAGGTCATCAAGGCGGTCCTGATGGTGGGCCTGGGCTTCGTCGCGGGTGGGCTGGCGTCGACGGCGCGCGCCATGGTGGTGCGAATTCGTGACGAGGAGCGGCAAAAGCTCTCGATCAGCGCGCTCTTCGGTCAGTACGTGAGCCCCGAGGTGCGCGAGGAGGTGATGCGCGCGAAGGCGGGGGTGGTGGGCGAGCGCAAGGTGGTGGCGGTGCTGTTCTCGGATCTGCGCGGCTTCACTTCGTTCAGCGAGAAGGCCGAACCTTCCGAGGTGGTGCTTCGGCTCAACGAGTACTTCGACGCGATGGTTCGCGCGGTCACCTCGAATGGCGGCACCGTGGACAAGTTCATCGGCGACGCGGTGATGGCCGTCTTCGGCGGCCTGATTCCCCTCGAGAACCCCGCCCAAAGCGCGCTGGCGGCGGCGCGGGCGATGCGCACCGAGTTGGCGACGCTCAACCTGGCGTGGGCCGCCCGTGGGCTCTCGGCCCTGGACAACGGCGTCGGTGTTCACTTCGGCGAGGTGCTCCAGGGGCCGATCGGCGCCGTCGAGCGCAAGGAGTTCACCGTCATCGGCGACGTAGTGAACACCGCTTCCCGGCTCGAGTCGGCGACCAAGGAACTGGGGGTGGCCATCGTCGTCTCCGAAGCGGTCGCCGCCCAGCTCTCGGCCGAGCAGCGCGGCACCCTGCGCCCGTTGGGCGGCGTGAAGCTCAAGGGCAAGGCCGTGGAGGTGCAGGTGTTCGGCGCGTCGTGAAGTCAGCGCCTCTCAGAGAGAACAGCACTGCAGCGTCCAGAGAACGTCGTACCAGCTCTGGCCGCACGAGTGACTGGCCCTGAGTCCGCAGACGTATTGTCCACCGGGGCAGGTCGCGCCATTCGACGGGACGTTGCAATCGTTGCGATTGAAACTCGTCGCCGCGGTCGGCCCGCTTCCCCACGAGTTTGAGAGCGCGCCCAAATCTCCCGAGATCGCGACCGAGCCTGCCGACACGCCGGTGGCACTCACCGAGCTGGTCGAGATGGTGTTCGCGTTCAGGCCGCCGCTAAACGTCGCGCTGCCTTGGAACGTGGCCGGGCCGGTGACGGCGACGCTGGCTGAGCCCACCGTGCCCACTTTCTGCTCGATCCACGTGCGGAGCTGCGTGAAGTTTCCGTTCACCTCGTTGGCCATCGCCGGCGTGTCGGCAGCGAACGTCGTCAGCTGCGCGAACGCGAGCCCAGCGACCACCATCACCGCGGCGACCACCCACCGCGCCCTGAAGGGGTTTCGCACCGGCGCGGCGTGTTGCACGAGCGCTTCCCGAGTCAGCGAGACCAGCTCGAGGCGTTCCTGCAGACGGTCGACGGTGGTGCCGAGACGGGCGGCCGCCTCTTCGATGGCGACTTCGTTGCGCTCGACACTCAACAGCAACTCAAACCGCTCGCGGGGATTCATCGTGACTCCGTGGAAAGTGAGGAGGAACTGAGTGAATCACGTGCGCGGACCAGGCGTGAGAAAACCAGGACTTCGGCTCTTGCCGCTGTTGCTCCATCACGTCGAGGTGCTCGATGGCGTGCAGCGCGCGGCGCCGAAGGTGGACATCGCGGTGGAGCTGTTGACCCCTACGCCACCTGACGCTGGCGTCGTTTCCACGTGCGATCGAGCAAGTAGATGACGATCAGCACGTTGAGGACCAGCAGCAGAATGCGGGTGGGGCTGACGCGCTCGACGATGGCGGCGATCTCGAACGGCA